>QCHH01000004.1 GCA_003279585.1 Prochlorococcus sp. AG-402-A08
GTAAGAGGTCTTGATCCTCCTGGGACACCAGGTTGGACTCTCAATGAAACCACTGACCTATTACTAAAAAAAGAATTTGACGATTGCAGACAAAAGAAGGTTCCACACAGAATATTTGCATCTAATGGACTATCTCATGTTGTTCCATTTGATCATCCTGAAATAGATAACTGGAGAAACTCTCTTCATCGGGGACTAATGCATCGTTACAAGGATACCGGAATAATTTTGACTGGAGGTGTAGACGATATTTGGCAAGACACTATTACAAGACAACTAATAATTGTGGATTACAAATCACAAGCAAAAAACGGACGAGTTGATAAGAAAGATTATTTAGAGGATCCTTTTCATGAGGCCTATAAAATTCAAATGGACTTTTATGCTTACTTACTCTCGGGGATGGGTTTTAGTGTTCATCCAATATCTTATTTTCTAGTTTGCAATGCAAAAAGGGATGAAGATGAATTTAATAAGACCATGCGTTTTGATGAATATCTTGTTCCCTACAAATGGAGGAATGATTGGATAGAGAGTCGACTAGATGAAATGGTCACACTAATGAATCAATCAGAGATTCCAGAATCAAATCCTTCATGCAAGAACTGCGCCTATGCAGATCAATATTCGAAAATACTATTTTCAGGAAATTCAAGTAAAAAAGAAATGACACAAGGAACTTTGCCATTATTTTAAGAACGCTAATAGTTATAAAAATGATTCTGATCAAAAAGCGTCTGAAGGATTAATGGGATGTGCGGAAGATATCAGCTATTAACAAAATTTATAAATTTACCAGATCTTTTAAAAAAAGATGTGCCAAGGGGATTGAGTCAAAATTATGAACCACAAATATTAATCAAACCAGGTTCTCCAATTCTTGTTCTTAAGAATGAAGGCAAGACACAAACATCCATAATGCTATGGGGTTTTATATCTGAGTGGAGTAAAGACCCTTTTGACAACACAAGGCCAAAGCCATTTAACGCGAGATCAGAAAGTGTTGAAGAGAAGAAACTTTTTCGTGCAAGCTGGAGGCATAAGAGATGTTTGATACCAGCCAGTGGTTTTCTAGAAAAAGGTCACCTAATAGGTAGAAAAGATTCTCAAACTTTCTGGTTAGGAGGACTTTGGAATCGTTGGATGTCTAAAGAAGGATGTGAATTAGAGAGCTGTTGTGTGCTAACGACCGAACCAAATGATTTAGTCAAACAATTTCATAACCGTATGCCCGTTATTATTCCAAATGGGCTAGAAGAAGAATGGATCTCTTCAGTTAAAAATTCTCAAGACCTTAAAGCTTTAAAACCGCTAATGACTAAATGGGACCCAGAAGAATGGACAGCCGAGCCAATAAACAAACCTAATGCCGACCAATTATCCTTCCTATAAAATCAAGACAAAAAAAGGGCTTATACAAGCCCTTTTTTACATTTTATAAGATCAGGACTTCAATGATCGTGATGCACTTCTGCCGAGCTAGGCATTTCATGGGCAGAAGACAATTTCTTCAATGATTGAGATCCACAAATAGCAGACAGAGCGATAACAACCAAGGATACAGTGCTTAACAACTGAAGCACTATCGGGAGATGTGAATTAATTCTTTCTCTAAAGGTAGTCATTTGGGAAGTTAATTAACACTCCATTCAAACAAAAAGAATAAGGACCGTCCATAGCTTGAATATTATGAACTAAATAGCTAAAAGCAAAAAAATAAGCATAAATAAATTTAGTCCTACTGTTAAGAGTGATGTACTTGGTTTAACTTCATTAGCCAAAACTAGGGACTCACTCTCTTATTGATTTCTAATTATGACCTAAATATTTAAAAGTCTCATAAGATACATAATTAAAATTAAATATTGAAAGAAAGCCCATAAATAAATAAATGTACAATTAAGCCAATGATTAACTCAAAACTACTCATGGCTGAAAAATTAATAAAGCCCAAAACCACTAGACTTCAGATATCTGATTAAAATTAGTCAAACAAAATTAATTGTGATGGACGGAAATAAAATGGATCTTCCTTCTCTAGACAAGCTTAAAAAATTAGAAAAAAGCGCAAGAGTAGATGGGAGTGGCATTGAATTTGATTCTCTATTAGGACTGTGGAAATTTAATTCAGTTTGGAAGCAGGGATCAGATACAGAAGACACGATTTCAAGCACTTTGCTACAGGTTCTTTCAGCCAGTCTAGAGTTGAAGAAAGATACACAGAATCCAGAAGAAGAGAAATTTACTATCGCCAACGCAATTAAATTTGGATTACTAACCCTGAGTTTCAGTGGCTACGCAAATTTAGAAAGGAAGCAGCCATTATTACCCTTTTCTTTTGATTGCATTCAAATAAAACTTGCTTCATTAACTATTCTAAAGAGATCTCTACCGGCACCGGATCAAAAGAAGAGGCCGTTTTTTGCATTAATAGCTATCGACCCAAATGGTAAGTGGTTGTCAGCAAGGGGAAAGGGTGGAGGACTTGCCATATGGGTAAAAGATAAATAAGCAACCAGCTTTGAAATAACCATAGATGTTGTTTTCAGCAAATTCTTCTAAGAATATTTTTTAATAGACAAGTCTCGGTACAAAATTTAAAAAGCAAAATGTTACTTAGACGTAATGACATTAAGCGATAACTTTATTTCTTAGAGAAATCCTATCAATAGAATTTGGATGCTCTCGTACAAATTTATTGAACTCAATAGCTAACTGTCTAGCTTCAAAAGCATCAATGGCATAAAACCCTAATTCATGTCTTTTGTTAGCTAAATCTCTGTAGCTAACAGCGTATCTTTTGCAGGATGTAATCGGTCTTGAAGACAATTTTTTAAATATCAACTCATTGAATTCTAAAAACAACAAAATAGTTCTGAAAGAAATCTACCGAACAATTTGGGATAGGAAACCGAATATAAAAAGACATAATGCTTTTGAACAATTAGATGTCAAATAATATCTGAACTAAATTCTTGATGAGGATCGTCGCAACGTATTTTAGCTAAATTGCATTTTTAAATTGTATAAATTTTAAAAGACTTGAAAATTACAAAGCACCTAAATATTCAATTATTAGAAAATCTAATTACATTAATAATTTTTACTTTATAGATTTGGTATTTCTCCCTACATACAGACATTAAGTAAAAGGGTAAATTTAAAAAAATTATTCAATTAATTGAAGTTATGACTTTAGATATTTACAAAGCGATTGTTAAAGCCTCCGAGCAAGGGAATTTATGGGGACTCAAACGAACTGATTACTAACTATGTTTAAATTCACCAAAATTAAGTTTATTCAACTCATTATATTATGGAATCTACCAATCCTAATTTTATTTATAGGAATAATCTCAATACCCATGGAATTATCTGATTCAATTTCAATTTTTTAACAACTCAGATCTATACACAAAAATTTTTTTTGGTAGAGACATAATTAATCGATAAATGTAAGCATTAAAATCTAGATAAGCACTAGTTTTAAACAGCTTAAATCGCTAGAAATAGTAAAAATCTGGTATTTGATCTATGGAGATTCGATAAGTACACGACCCATGTTTGATTAAGCAGCTTTATACTGAACACTACTGTTGTCGGTCCATGTCCAAGCAGACTTCTCCATTGTAGATAGATCGACTCTGTGGCTCGCCATCCAGTCTCCATTGGCTTCTATAAATTTCTCAATATTCCCCTCTGGGTGCTGATGTATAACAATTATTTTTTGAGGGTCATCATCACTACACCCTCTGTACAAAGGCTGAATATTAAACTCTCTATGCCTTCTGGTAGCTTCTTTGCTGTCGAAGATTGCAGCCCACTCATCAAAGGTGCTTTCAACCTTAAAAGTAAAAACTGAGGTGACAGTAGAAGACATCTAAAATCTTTAATATGGCCAAACAATACCCAAACAAAACAAAACTGACTAACAGTTGTTGTAAAAACTAGATAAATAAGAAAACTTTCTGCTAGAAATAGCTGATGCAGATACCAAGAAAAGCCCTCAAACGAATCATCAACTTAATTGTTGTTCTAATCGTTGCCATTGTTGGATTCATCAAAGTAAAGCACCCATTTAGTTATTTAATTGGAGTCCCTGTTACAAGTTGGGTCGTTTATCTTTTATGTAATGCCATGTGCACAGATATTCTTTTTGGAGAAACATTAGGTTGTTCAGAAAAAAGTATTTACAAGGAGAAATAAGCTAACTACGAATTAAAACTTTCTCAATCAGTGAAGAGAACCAGATATCCATAACCTGAAAAGTACTTACCAAAGATAAACTCAAGTTAAGATAAAGAATTAATCATAAAAGTAATCTTGACCACACAACATAACAAAATGATATTCGCTTTACTCAGTTGGAAATAATCCTTCTTTTAGCTGAATTAATACCATGTCTTTTAATAGGCTATTTACTAGGACGATTTAAAAAAGATTTTTCCCAAACGATATCTCGTCCTTTAATGAACTATGGAATTCCTATCAGCTTGATGGGGATATTACTTAAGTCTGGCCTTGAATTCCCTTTGATACAATCTGCGGCTTTAGCACTCGTAGCTATTGGCTTTTTAATGACTCTATTAAATTGCCTTCCTGGTATAAAAGACTTAATCCCAAACAGATCTCTTCAACTAGGTAGTGCATTTGGAAATACTGGGTATTTCGGAATACCAGTTTCACTAGCACTGCTTCCAAATCATGCCTTGATTTACAGCATAGGTTTTGACCTTGGTGCGACATTGGTAATTTGGAGTATCGGTCCAATACTGCTAACAGATCCTTCAAAAGTTTTAAGTTCTAATAGATATTGGCAGAATTTCATAAAAGCAATCGTTAGAAGCCCTGCTGTAAAAGGACTGATTGGCGCATTAATTGTTCATTCATCACCATGGAATGAACAAATAACAGCCTTACTTTGGATACCTTCAAGGGTTGTAATTGTTTTAGCACTTGTAATCGTTGGAATGCGTCTAAGTTGGTTGAGGAAAGCAAATCTCTCAAGAATAAAAATCAAAATAACATCCATAAAAAATGCTTTAATCATGAAACTGGTTGGATTGCCAGTCATTATGTTGATCATTTCCTCAGCGATCAGATTACCCAACGTCATGCGAGAGGCTTTAGTACTTCAATCAGCTGCTCCAACAGCAATATCTGTCTTACTAATATCCCAAGCAGCGTCAAGAGATGAAGATGAAGCCACATCGCTTGTTGTCTTAAGTACGATTATCGCGCTCATATCAATCCCTGCTTGGTTGATGATTTTAAGATTGTAAAAAGTTAACAACTATCGCCTTTTAACTCAGTTTGCCTAAGTTGTAAGAAATACAATTTTTTTAATGACCTCAGCTACAGCAACAAAAGCGACAGCAAAGAAAACAGCGGCAGTAAAATCCTCAGCAGTAAAATCTCAATCAATTTATTCATCAACCCAATCAAGATTTGCCAGTTCAAAGCTAATTCAAAACCTAGGTTCATCTAATGATGGGGTTCAATTCGATTTTTCAAGTTCGTTAAGAACTGCATTTGGGAGGGACTAAAAGGATATGGACCTTTTAAAAACACTTTTTACAGTTGCTATATGTCTAGGTATTGGATGGGCAATCTCAAAAGGGATTATGTTTGGTTTGACTCATATTTAATATTCCTGAAGAATGGCATCCTACAAATGAAGAACTTGAAGTGATAGAAAGGGCATGGATGCAAATCAAAATCGAATGCGAAAAAATAAAAGCGCAAACAAGTGCAAATAAAAAATATATTTCAAATATGCTTAACGAAATAGCAGATCATTATCAAGAAAATTAATGGCTAAAGAATGGGAACCAAAAGAAGAACATCAAGCAGTTATTGCAAGGAGTATAGAGTTTATTTCTGATGAATTAGCTGAGTTACAAGAGGCTTTACGGTGTCCAAATTCATTTATTGTTGAAATAGCTAATAGGGTAGTATCTGAATATAAAACAAACCAAATCATCATTAGAAGAGATGAAGAATAAATGGAATTTCTGCAATCACATGATTTAAACCAATTGGGACTTTGGACCCCTCTTATTGGAGGTATTCTTCTTTACGTTGGCTTAAATCTAAAAATCACTGAAGTTGATCCTAATGAGTAATCAAGACATGAAAAATGAGTACAACGATAAGAAAAGGTTCAATTTATTAGAATAGTTAGGGATGAAACAAGGAACTCTTGAACTAATTTTTTTTACTCTGATTTTCTTGAGTCTTCAATTTTGGTGGATAAGGATGACAATTAAAAATGGTCGAACTGGAGAAGTAGATAAATGGGGACAAAAAACAAACCCAAAAAAACCAAATGAATTGGAGAAAGTGAAGCAAGATTTAGAAAAACTTTTTCGATCTTAGTTCTCAATACAACTAAAACTCTTTAAATAATGAACTATCAAATTTTGCTTGAAAGCTACGCTGCTGGTGAATGGATTAATAAAGACGAAATATCATTACTAGAATTAGAACTTGATTCTCAACTAGAATCTATTAAATTTTCTCGCACTCAAGGTTGCACAGAAAAAGCACCAAAGCACATTTGCGAGGCAGCTCAAGTTTGCGAAGGTAGTAGTTGGCTCACTTGCTTTGCTTCAATACTAGATAAGGCCAATCCCCTTTCTCCTGGGAATAAATCAAGAGGAGCAAAAGTCATTCATGCACTTCTAGATAACAATTATTTAATGAATTAAAATAGTAAAAACAATTATCAATTCATTATTAATAAACAAATTATTATTAAACAAATCCAATGAGCAATAGTGAAAGTCGTGAAGAAAGGAAAAAACGTTTTAAAAATCTCTCAAGTGCAGAAAGAAAAATGTTGATTAGAAAGAAACTAGAATTGCAAGGTTTAACAGAGGGAAGCGGTGTGAGCGGAAAGGATCAATCTTCTTACGACAAAGAAGAAATGATAGATTTAATTCTATTAACAAGATGTTTTCAAAAGAATAAATTTCAATAACTCATCCAACCAAAATTTGTTTTACGAAATTAGTCCCTGCAAAATAGGCATATGAATAAACCTATTAAAAAAAAGAAAATTACCTTTGCAAGGTTTGCTGTTCGTACTCTTGCTATTTCTGCAAGCACTCTCGCTCTATTTGATTTTCTAAAAGGAGACTATCTAGCTGGAGGGCTTCTAGCACTTGGATGGTTACTTATCGTGATCGGGGAGAAAAGGATGTTTAATGGGGAAAAGCCAAATGACGAAACCTAAGAAAATTTCCAACTGTTAACTATCAATAAATAGATCTATAAAATTCATTCAGCTTTTATCCTCTATGCCACCATAAAAGAGGTAACAGTATATAAGACTTTAAATATTGAGGCATTTTATTCCACCCCATTAATTCTATGAGTGAGACAAAGAAAAATAAGAACTTCAATCTGACAGAAATGAAGTTCAAGTTTAATGATCTATTTACTGGAATTGCACTGCTGTTGTGTGCATTTTTATGTGCGTTTAGCCTTGCACTAATTGCAATAAGGCTAGGGCCAATAGCTAAATGGGCTAATTATCAGACTATTTGTGTTGAACAAGAAAGTTTAAAATCTCCAATCGAATGGGCGGTGCGTAAGTGCAATGGAAGGTCAAAAGTTTATCAAGTGAAGTAAAGCCAACTCAATTAAAGTTGAGTTGAGGCTTTTTACTATTCAGAAGATAACGTTTTTCGTAAGAACCAATAACATCATATCAACAGTTTATTTAGAGCCAAAACAATAGAAATCCTGCCAAAAGTCCAGACATATGACCTAACAAACTAATTCCAGGTAAGAATGACCAAATAATTCCAATACCTGTAAGCACAGAAATAGATTTAAGTAATCTTGGATCTTTCTTTAGGTGACATCCAATGAACAAAAATCTTTTCTTTCCATAAATTGTAGTCATTAGAATAAACGCGTCGATACCAAATAAAACACCACTAAAGCCAATGGCTAGAGACATAGGATTTCTATAAATTAAAATATCTACGCACCAACAAATGAATGCTTGGAGAGGAATTATCAATACAATAAAAGCCAGAAAGAAATAGTCACTTTGAAGGCTTAAAGATTTAAGAAAATATCTAGCTACGATGATTCCAGAGATATTTGCCAATAAATGATTAACATCACCATGAAAAAAATGAGATGTAATAATCCTGTATGGCTCATAAAACAAACGTCCAGACCAATAAGCAATGGAAGCCTTATCAATTATTCCAAAGAAATCTGTTGCAAAGAAGCAAATAGTGCAAGCCAAAAAGGGGACAAAATACTGCCAATCATCTTTTGAAATCTTCTCAAGCATTCGTAAATGGATTTACAAAATCCAATCGTACTTCGTGAATATGATCTATTGAAAAACGAATAGGGCTAATTCTTTAACTATGTGAATAAGCTAAAGTATTTACCTATCAAGAACATCACCCATAAAGAAAAGGACTAAGGCCTAAGGTGAACAAATCTATCATTGATATAAATGAAAATTAATGTAAAAAAGAGACTAAATCTCAATAGTTATGAATGGTGGAGAAACCACCGAAGGTTTGTAACCCTTGGATTATTTCTTGCAATTTTTGCAGTCTATGTCAGAGGTCCTTCAGCGAAAGACTTCAAAGTGAATGATATTTGCGGACGTCTAAGCGCTGATTTAATTACAGGGGAAAAAGCTGCAAGAGAATTGAAATTAGGAAAGAAAAGAATCGATGGACTAGAAGGAGAGAAAGCTGATATTACTAATCACTACTACCATGCCAAGTACTACTGCCAAGGCTATACAAAAGGCAATGTAGGATTGGGATACTAATGACATCTTCACTAAAATAGCCAGAGAAAAGCATTGCACTTTTCAGGCCGCTTTAACGGATCTGGCTTTTTGACTAAGCTTTTACAGCTTTAAGACTAACTTTTCTTGCACGCTTCGCAGGTCTTCCTGCTACAGCCTTAGATGCTCTCTTTGAAACTGATTTTGCGCTTGAAGTTGCTTTTTTAGCTTGAGCAGAAGCTACTTTCTTAACTGCTGTTTTAACTTTAGAAGTCTTAACTTTTGCTTTTGCAGCGCTCTTGGCTGGAGCAGCTTTAGCTACTGCTTTCTTTGCAATTACTTTTTTAGCAGCAGTTTTTTTGACAGTGGCCTTTTTAGCAACAGTTTTCTTGACAGCAGCCTTTTTAGCTGAGGGTTTTGCTGAAACTTTTTTAGCACTCGTAGTCTTACGAGTACGGTGAGAGAGAATCAAAGCCCACTCATCAGCACTAACATTTGCAGGCTTATTACCATGGATCTCAGAAACTTTTGCAGCTTTCTCAATATCCTTTATTAAGTTTTTCCAAGAAGCAGCATAACGCTTATCAGATTGTGACTTAGCACCGCTCTCTACAAGAGTTTCAACAACTTGTGATGCTGTTACTTTTTTTCTTCTTCGGTTAAAAATTTCCTTTTGAAGGGTAGCGATCATGGCTTCGCCTTTAGCGCTAACTTTGATACTTAATTGAGACATTGAATAAAGAATTACCTATATACAACATCTAGCACATTGTGGGTATCCAAACCGAACAATCTATTTACATGTAGATGTAAATAGCATTTGCATCTTATAAATTTACATAAAAAACTATTCATTTAAAGACAAAAGGAACACAAAAATTGAGTTATAGGCTTGTTTAGAAAATAGATCGATAAAGTCTCACTTAAGGAGAAAATGACTATCAAGAAGGAATTAAAGTTTTATTGATTTTCTAAAAAGTAAGAAAAATCGCTATAAAACACAAAAAACAAAAAATTCGAGCAACAACCTAGCTATCTATTGAAAATGTTCTTTCTAATTTTGCTTTTATTTGCTTTAAAGACGGTTCTGAGACCTTGAGAATTTTTTTATAAAAGCCAAAAAGTTTAAGACACGCCAAGGGAACAAATATTGTCAGTAGTAAGGTTTTAGTTGTAATCATATGGATGTTATAAGCCAAATCAGCTAGAAACGCTCAAATATTACTTGTTAAACCTATATATAAACTCAAGGTCTTTAGAAAATTTTAGTTAAAGTCAAGGTGTTAAGTAGGAATTAACCAATTCAATAAAATGCAAGATAGGAAGGATCTCAAAGCCCTTATTTACCAGGTAGCTGCAGCAACAGATAGAGGTCAAAGAATGAACGCGATGATTGCTCCCATGTATCAAAATAAATTAGTAGAGATGAATAAATTAGTTGAAGATCTACTGCCCCTATCAGATGAAATAACTCAGAGTTCTATTGAAGGTGAATGGGAGCTTATTTACTCATCAGTTGAATTATTTAGAAGCTCTCCATTTTTTTTAGCCATTGAAAAGGCTTTAAACGACAAATCAAAAAGCGATTTATTTTTCAAGCTTCATCTTTTACAAGTTGGTTCATTTGGTCTGTCAACTGTTGGAAGAGTCGGTCAATATCTCAATTTTAATAAAGGGGAAATGATCTCCACCTTTGATACCACAATCTTTGGACTTACAACTATCCCAATCCTTGGGTGGTTCAAACTTCTGCCTACCTTTGGTGGTCGCGTCATAACTCTCGCTAAGGGGCTTCAACTAAAAGACAACATACTTTCTATGGAGTTAGAGAAGACTAAGGTGTCAGAGGTTGATGGTCTGGGAAAAATTCCATTTGTAAATTCCATTCTCATGGAAAGATGGTATCCAGTTAAAACCGTATGGAAACTTCTTCCATGGAATAAAGAAAATCCAAATTGTGAAATTAACGTGATCTATGTAGACGAAGATTTAAGAATCATTAGAGATATGCATGGAGCAATGTTTGTTTACATACGACCATCTATTCCTCTTCTAGACCAATAAAAAATATAAGCAAATTCCCTTCTCAAATACTGAATTCACTGAAGCAATTCCGATGAATTTGTAGTAGAAACTCTAAAGAAGAAAAATTCCTTTAAAAAGAGTAAATGAAAAATCCAGAAGTAATAGTAATTGGAAGTGGTATAGGAGGATTATGTTGCGCAGGACTGCTAGCAAAAGCTGGTAAAAAAGTCCTAATTCTTGAGGCTCACTCAAAACCAGGAGGAGCCGCTCATGGTTTTCAGAAAGATGGATATACATTTGAATCTGGACCATCTCTTTGGAGCGGAATAGGTACTTGGCCTACGACAAATCCTTTAGGTCAAGTCCTAAAAGCTCTTAACCAAAAAGTTGAATTAATTAAATATCAGGATTGGAATGTTCAAATTCCTGAAGGTGACTACACGATTGGAGTTGGAGATAAAAGATTCCTTGATCAAATCAATTCAATTAGCGGAAATGATGCCATTAAAGAATGGGAACATTTTATTCAAGTAATTAAACCAATTGGTGCAGCAGCCAATGCAATTCCCTTAATAGCGCTAAATCAAAACAAGGAAACTATTTTTCAGCTCTTAAGACGTAGTAAAACACTCTTCAATCACTTGAAATCTTTTAAATACCTTGGAGGTGCTTTTGGAAATTTAGTTGATGAACATCTTAAAGATCCATTTTTACGAAATTGGGTTGATTTACTTTCCTTTCTAATAAGCGGGTTATCCAAAGACGAAACGAATGCAGCTGCGATGGCAACCCTCTTTGATGATTGGTTTAAACCAGATGCCTACCTGGAATATCCAAAGGGAGGCAGTGAATCTATCGTTAAGGCTCTATTAAGTGGAATTTACTCATTTGGAGGCAAGCTTCAACTTAATTCAAAAGTTAGTCAGATAATTATAAAGAGGAATAAAGCAATCGGAATTGAGCTAAAAAATGGTGAGAAAATCTTTGCAGATCATATTGTTAGCAATGCCGATATTTGGAACACCATTGATTTAATACCAAAAGAAATATCTCAAAAATGGAGAAAGGAAAGGTCCACAACACCAAAATGCAATTCATTTCTTCATGTACATCTTGGGTTTAATGCAGAAGGTCTAGAAAATATTCCACTCCACTCAATATGGGTTGATGATTGGTCTAAAGGTATTACTACCGAAAGAAATGTAGTAGTTCTCTCTATACCATCGGCTTTGGATCCAACAATGTCACCCCCCAACAAACATATTCTTCACGGATATACACCTGCTAATGAGCCTTGGGAAATATGGAAAAATCTTAAAATAGGTAGCAAAGAATATGAAAAGACAAAAGAAGAGCGGTGCTCAGTCTTCTGGAAACCAATTAAAAAATTAGTGCCGGATATAGAAGAAAGAATCGAAATAAAAATGCTAGGGACACCACTTACTCATCAAAGATTTCTAAATACTAAACATGGAAGTTACGGTCCAGCATTATCAGCTGCAGAAGGGCTTTTCCCAGGGAATAAAACTCCTATTAAAAATCTTTTAATGTGCGGTTCAAGTACATTCCCAGGGATCGGTATTCCACCAGTGGCAGCCAGTGGCGCCATGGCCGCCACTACAATTCTTGGTTCCAAATTTCAAAGAGATCTAATCAAAGAGCTAGACATATAAGAAAACACCTATTGTTGATAGATAACATGAATACACAAATCAAATGAGCAACTCACTCAATAAAGCTTTTACAGGAGTAATCGCTCTAGCTCTGATTGTGATAGCTGTAGGTCGTATCCCATTTTCAAGAGAAAAAGAGCTATCAAATTTATGCAGGGAATACTACACAATGTACCTTAATCAGAATGACTACTCACTAAAAGAAAAAAACACAAAGATCAAAGTGATTGCAAAGAAAACAAGTCTTAAAGCTGAGACAAATAATGTTGGTAACTTTTGTAATTCGTTCTATTTCAACCAAAGATAGATTTTAAATAAGAAAATAGAAAAATTTTCTGAATACATTTATTTAATTTCTAATAGGAACAAATACATCCGTAATTATATCGATAGATTTAATATACATTTAGTAGTTAAATAAGGATAGTAACGAGGAAAAATCATGAAGAAAGAAACTTCATCAAATCTCCTTGAAAAAATTGATGTCGCTAAAGAAAGAATCAAGGAATTAGAAACAATGATTAATCATTGGGAAGGTATCGAAGTTGAAGGGTTTTGGGATGCTGAATGCTCTATAAATCCATCATCTCCGGCTTGCCTTCTCTTTAATAATTGACCTTCAATCGGTAAAACCTTAAGCCAGCTAGCAAATCAACTCAGATCAAAAGCTATTCTAATAGCCGTATTAGTGATTAAAAATTAACTCAAAGACAAAAAGAATCACTTAATGGGACGCAAAGGTATTTTTCTTTAACTGGTAAAATCTGCATTTTTTAAACTCATGATTCACAAAAAAATTTTATAGAGTAAAAAAAATTTTAGATAAAAAATGACGGAGCCATCAAAAGTCGTGTCATCCAGTGACTTTGATGATTGGTTTTCTTTGAACGACACTGTTATGGGAGGTTCAAGTAAGGCAGTTTGTAGATCTTCCTCAAAAGGCCTCTCCCTCGAAGGTGTTGTAGTTGAGGAAAAAGGAGGTTTTGTTAGTTGCAAATCTCCAATATTTTCACCTGTTCTAAATTTATCCAATTATCAAGGTTTTGAATTAAAAATTGAAGGTAAAGGTCGAACTTTAAAATTTGGAGTGTCATGTAAATATGGAATTTTTGGATTAAGAGGATTTTTCTTAGACAAATCACCTGGTGGGCTCAGATGGGTAGCAGAAATAGAAACAAAAAGATTTGGGACAACTACAATAAAAGTACCTTTTGAAAGCCTTGAACCAACTGTTCTAGCAAAAAAAATTTCTTTACCAATTATTTTTAAATCAGAATCTATAACCCAATTTCAATTACTACATTCCAAATTTGGTAAACCAGGAGAATTGAATCCTGGATTTAAGCCAGGCAAAATAAATATTGTTTTACAATCGATTAGTGTCTATTAGCACAATTAGAAAAACAATATATGTATATTGTTCTGATTTGATAGGTAATAAAAATACTATGAATAGTAAAAGTATTTCTCAAAAGATTGACCTTAAAACAATTTAAATCTACAAAAAACATTTTTTATTGTATATACTTCAAATACTTCAATTAATTCAGAAACATCCTTTCAATCGGACTGCTTTAAAAATATAACCTCAATAACATGAATAACAAAGACTTACCACCGATATGTGGTTTTGAAATTGAAATTAATAAGTTAGTAAATAAGGAACGAGATAGTAGACAATTCGAAGAAAAGGCAATGCTAGAAAATGTGAATTCAGGATTTGCATGTGCCCTCCATATGCATCAACCGACAATTCCAGCAGGTGAGAATGGAAAGCTCATTTCACATTTGCAATATATGTTTGAGCACACTTCAGAAGGAGATAATCACAATGCCGAACCATTTGCTCAATGCTATAAACGTTTGGCTCAAATCATTCCAAGCCTGATAGATGAAGGATATGATCCCAAAATAATGCTTGATTACTCCGGCAATCTTCTTTGGGGAATCGAACAAATGGGTCGCAAGGATATTCTCAAATCGCTAAAACTCCTAGCGTGTGATCAGACAGTTCAACCACATGTTGAATGGCTAGGAACCTTTTGGAGTCATGCTGTAGCCTCTTCGACTCCACCTTCTGACTTTAAATTACAGATAACAGCCTGGCAGCACCACTTCTCGTCATTATTTGGAGAAGAGGCATTGCGTCGAGTAAATGGGTTCTCTCTTCCTGAGATGCATCTTCCAAACCATCCGGATGTTCTATTTCAGTTAATCAAAGCTCTTAAGGAATGTGGATATCGTTGGGTAATGGTTCAAGAACATAGTGTTCAAAATATAGATGGCTCTAATCTAAGAGACGAGCAAAAATATATTCCCAATATGCTCAAAGCTCAGAATAGTAATGGAGAGACCATCTCTATTCTTTCATTAGTAAAAACTCAAGGATCAGATACAAAGCTTGTTGGGCAAATGCAACCTTATTACCAGGCACTGGAGTTATCTAAACAGAATTTAGGGCAACAGATTATTCCCACTCTTGTTTCCCAAATAGCTGACGGAGAAAATGGCGGAGTAATGATGAATGAATTTCCTCAAGCTTTTATTCAGGCTTATAAAAGAATTGGTCCAAAAACCGACATAAGTCCCACAATAGCTATGAACGGATCTGAATACCTCGACTTCCTGGAGACTTTAAATATTGATGAAAATAATTATCCATTGATACAAGCAGTCGGTCAAGACAGAATATGGGAAAAAATCTCAGGGCCAATAACTCCTACTTTGGTTAAAAAAGCAATTAATGAATTAAAAGAGGAAGATCAATCTTTTTCTCTGAGTGGAGCCAGCTGGACTAACGATTTGAGTTGGGAAGATGGATATATAAATGTTTTAGAACCAATTTCAAAACTTAGTTCCTATTTTCACGAAACATTTGACCATTTATTAGTTCAAAATCCATCGTTAACAAAAACCCATGACTATCAAGAAGCTCTCCTATACCTTTTGCTATTAGAAACAAGCTGCTTCCGTTATTGGGGACAGGGAAAATGGACTGAATATGCTAAAACAATCTTCAGAAAGGGTGAAGAGGTGATTAGAAACTTTGAATTTTCAGCACAGAGTAGTTAATCAATTTTGTAAAGGCATCAATCAAGAAAAAGAAATAACTAGCAAAAAATAGTTTTTTGCGTTAAGGTCACCGACCAAAGCTTAAATAAAATGACTAGTACAAGTTTTGACAAAAATGGACTGGATAAAGCAGGTATTCATTGGATGCAATATCTTTCAATGACATCAATGTCATTGCTTATATTTCTCATAGCATTAGACAAAGCCGTTCCTAGCTTTCATCATTTTGTTTTAATTTCAATGGCCAAAGCAGGAATTATTTGTAATGGGATAGCTGGATAAAGCACTTTTTACAGATCCACTGATCTCGCCAAAGAAAAAATATTAAACTATGAAAGGCAAAATCAATCCAGACAACGATGGTTACGATCAATCAGAGGAATACTTCAAAAAGAAAGGTGACGCATATGAAAATGAAACTGAAGAATATTTCCCTGAAGAAACTTCTAAGCCCCCCCATTATTAATGGCAATCAAGAAAGGGTTGATGATAATTAAAATCAACTAATGATTATTATCTATGTGAAATATACGTACCTTCAGGATAGAGCCTTGATATTGCATTAATTCGCTTTGATATTTGTCGTTCTTTGTCAATGTTAACTTTACGATTAAGAACCAAAACGTTGTGAACCATCCATAGAAAAAAGCCAATAAGCCAATACCAAGATATGGGATGAGCCAAAATTTTTATATATCATCTAATTTTAAGATGGCAATTATGTCCGTTTTTTTCATAAGTATTTAAACCTTTTGTTATTACCCCAACATCAAAATCAGATTTCTAAAAATGATTACTCAAGACTATTTTTCTATTTACCACATCAACAGCCAAGTAGGACTAGGTAGAACTGCCCAAGTCATTTATTAAACATGAAGATATTTGGTATAAATCAAGCGAATGTATACTGATTCATATTGGATTATTCATAGATTTTTCGACCATTATTGCTCGCTAGATAAGAGAGTCTATTTAGGTCTCTAATTTGAGATTGAGATTCCAAAAGTTAATTGCATTATTAAATAGCTGAAATCTTCTCTGGTTTTTTGGTGTATAAGTCTAAAAATATGAGCTTTTCAAATGCCTTTCCATACATATAGTTTGGCAGTCGTTCTCTTCCGCACTACTAGATATTGAACAATATGTTACACACTCAAGATAATCTTCAATTGGATCAACTTGTCCTTGAGACATTTTCTTAGAATCAATCGTATTCATAAAAGTCTCCTACAATTAGAATTAATCTATCCTTTCTTTTTATTTTTTTCTATCGGTATTACTTACTAACTTATACGCATAAGAAAAACTGATACATGAATCATATTCCAACCAAAAAGTAGTGGCGAAATAGGGATTAATCTTCATTTTATAGCTCACATTAATAGTTATGTAAAAAATATCGAAAAAAAGAAAAGCTGTATCCAACTAACTCAAAATTAATATAATTTTTATGCTATTTTCTCAATTTTATTCTTATTCCTATTCTTTCTCGAATAGCTTTTATCGGGATCATATTTTTCATTTGATCATCTATTTGCTTTCTAATTAAATTTCTAAATAATTGAGAAAGCAACACCAAACTAAAAAGAGATAATACAATGGTCCACAATCCAATTAATGAATAAGTATCCATTTCAAAGTTCTCTATATATTGCCCATTCATCACCATCAGCCGTAACTTCAGATAGTAAAGCAACCGCTATGTCGGACTGATCAGAGCGTTTAACAATAATCTCTTTACCCCCCATGTATGGATCATTGAACTCTGATTTTGAACGGCTAGCCTCTAGCTGTTCAAATGGTGTCAAAACTTCAAGAATTTTAATCCATATCTCATCATCTGAAGCGAAAGGAGGAACAGAAAATTTACTCGGGCTACTTTCTTTTTTTTTATCCATATTATTTAATTTTTAGCTTTAATCTCTTTAACTTCATTAATTAACCGTTCTTGTCTTTCAGGCGTAATAAATCCAAGAGATCCACACTCATTAATATCTTGAATTGGATCTGATAGTCCATCGTGTTTCTCTAGCCATCCTTCAGTGCACCCTTTACATGCTAATTCATTTAATTCATTAGCCAAAGACTTGGCTTTCAAGCTATCCATCAATAAAAATTTAATTACTTCTTTCTTTCTACTCTACAGTCATTCGATAACTCAAGGAAAAAAAAATTAATAGCCTTATTCAACAAATTGTAAAGTTAGAAAATTTACACCCTATTAAAAGATAAGTGGAATCAAAGAAAATAAGAACCAAAACAATCTAGTTAGGAACTCATGCAGCTTCTTTTTTAAATTCCCGATAAATAGAAATGTCTATAGGTCTATTCACATCGGATTGAAAATCAACAATGTCTTGATAAATCTCATTAGGTAAAGGTTGCATTTCGCATCTTGAATAACATTTGCTGTAGTCATACTTTTTCATTGAAAACCTGTTGCTTAGGAGCTTAAAGATAGACAATGTCACAATGCAACTTGAGTTAGTTATATCGTTAGAAGCTGTAGATGCAATACGCAAAACTACTAGCCTTCTCTATTAATTGAGTAAGTAGTTATTACTAATATTACTTTTTAGTAGCAGTTGCCACTTCATATCATTTTGTATAAAAAGCAAAATTTAAAAAGATTATAAAAAAAAAATGTCTTTATCTCCAAATGAGATGACTCCGTACATAAAAAAAATTCAACAGAAATTTGATGAAGCACAATTGTTTTTAGTTAAAAATGGTTTTCACCAAGCCACAAAAGGGCTTTTACAAGACATCGAAAACGCTAACGGTATCAATAAAAAAACTAAATAACATCCTCCCAGACGATGGAAGCGAAAACAACAAAGTCTGTAGGGACAAAAGTAAAATGGTAAACATGTACATCCTCTAATATTCACTAACCTTTTCCATGGCAACTGAAATCACTGTTTTAGACTTCAAGCTTAGTAATACTTTTTCAGAGTATTGCACTCATATGAATGCCCCAGAGCAGCGGGCGATGTTTAAAGAAATGGGTGTTAAAACTTTTTATATCGGTGAATGTATAAGAGACTCTAAAAGAGCAACTGTTATGTTTGAAGGACCAGAGAATGTTTTTTATAACATTTTTATCAGTCCGGAAACAAAGCCTATTGTTGAGGCCTCTGGTCATATTTATGAAGAAACAAAATCACAAGATGGATAAACAATTGTCCTAACTGCTAGTTTTACGTGTTGAAGTTCGTCAAGTAATTGTATCTGGAATCATAGGTATTGAATGTTTTTTGCCGTCTGGGCTTACATATATATTCTCTTTCCCATATTCTGTATCAATGATTTTTTCAAAATGAGTCCCCTTTGGAAGATGTAAAAAATATTTTTGTGCTCTGTTCATTTTATTTATACAGCTATTTAAAAATAACTAGCATTTTTCCCAACGACAACATATTGATTGTTTTATGAGAGTTTTGGTGGCTAACTATTTGATTTTTCTAAAGCAGTTAACAATCTTCCAACTCTAGTTCCATTAACTCCAAGATCGCCACCACCATATCTTGATGCGGATTTAATTTGAATCTTCTTACCTATTTTTAAAATCTCCAAGTCGTCTGGAAATCTGAAAATCAAACTACGACAAACCCCTTTCCAATATTTATCATTAACCTCTAAAACTTTAGTTCTAGGAATTTCCTGGGCAATTCTAATAAGTTGCTCAAAGGTCTTGTCAACATCTTCAAATTCTTTTTGAAAAAAAACGCAATTAAGCGGATTAAAACAGGGACTAAGACCTGATTTAGGATCTGGCATATTTTCTATGAGTTAACATATTGATCATGAGAAAAGTTTATCTCCCCTTTGGTCTTGTTTTTCAGAAATTTATTACTAAGTGATGTCTAGTTCTCCCTACCTAAAATGCCCGTGCAAAAACTATCCTTCGATTAAATTTATAAAAACAATTTTTGAGCATGACACGATTAGATAAAACAGGGATGATGATGATTGTTTTCAGTGTGGCCTCAACACTTCCTTATCAGTTTCATTATCTCTCTTCTATGAGTTAAAACAGGTTAATCCCTCTCTCTATAGATAGTACTAATTAAAGGTCTATTGATTAAAGGCGGCTCATTTCCATATCCAATCCAAATAAAACCAATAATTTCCTCCTCACTTGAATTTATTTGTGCGATTTGATAGGTATTAGGGTCTTTGGTGATTTTTCCTGTTGACCACTTGCAACCAACATGATCGGCGACAAGTGAAAGCGACAGGTTTTGAATCGCGCAAGCACAAGCAGCATAATCTTCGAGTTTTTGAGCTTGATTATCAGTACATACTTGAGTGGCAATAAGCAAATGGGAAGGGTTAAGCATTTTTTCCTTTATTTTTTTTAAACTAGATTCATCTATTGACTTATCACCAAACTTCAGAGTCAGCTGTAATTGATATAGAAGTTCCCTTTTTTTTATCCCAATGTTGGTAAAACGCCATGGGAAAGTCCTTCTGTGGCAGGGTGCCTGATTAGCTGCAACTATTGATTTTTGAATTACTTCGCTAGGAACACTTTTTTTGGAAAAGATATGAATGGTCCTTCGTTTTTTAATTGCTTCAGCTATTTCCATGATTTTTTCTTGACGTTATTAACTACACTATTAGCCATAGTGAAAAGTTACAAAAAGTTTGGTTTAGAGACCTGTATAAATAAAAAGCGTTTAAATCATCTCCAGCTTGAATCTCACATCTAAAAAAACATGATTAGTTGAAAATCACTTATTAAGCAACTTTGTCAAGAATTACATTTGATGGTTTTGAAAATAACGAGACGACTTGGCCCTTGGGTGTCTTGAATACGCGTTCGATAATTTCTCCATTATTGATAATTACCCTCGTATTAAAGGAACCAGAAGGTAGATTTACAGATCTTTTTTTTAGAAGAATTTCTAGCTCTGGATAGTGATCATTAGGTTTAAGAACCTCTTTTAACTCAGGATGTAGATCTAAGATTGCGTCATCAAAGGCCTTAAACTTTTTCGTTAAAACCATACTTTGAGAAAGCTGTTACCTATGACTTGTAACCTACTGATCTCATGACGTAAAGAGTATTTAAACTAAGGCAGGGATAAACTTAATAAGACTTTAAATAAAGCATTAATGAGCAATGAATAAATTCATATAATAAGTTTTACAGGTAGCTAAAAGTGAAAAATAGTCATTAATATCTAGTAGCATCAATCACTCGCTGTTCATGATGAGAAATAGACGTTACCTCAGTACTTCTGTCATTTAAAACTGACTTTGTAAAAACAGTAATAGCTGCAATACTTGGTGTAATGGGTAAAAACATGAACAATGCCAACGCACTACTGTTAGGTTTAAATAATCTTTGCATTAATAAATAAAGGATTAAATTATTATTGTCAACTACTTTTAGGTGATATGCGTGTTCGGTTTCCCTTGAATAAAGCTATTAGTTTGACCTGTAATACCATCTAAACACCTTCGGTCGTTTCCAGAGCATTGTATAAATAGTTTCAAGTGCCTTTTGAGTTTTAGGTAGCTTGCAACTAGGCCATGACTGTTGAGTAATCATTGTGATTATTTCGGAGTCATTATTATTTCTACATCGGATGCCACCTATAAAACCAGAGTAATAAAACTCAAGCAAAAATACATAGAACCAAAACTATTACTCAGCTAGATATTTGTGGGGCAAATAAGCATAAAAAAAAGAGGCAATTTATGCCCCTTTTAGATCACCTTTAAATTACTTTTGGTATGTATTACCTCTGTAAATTAAGGATGTTTGCATCTGCTTTTTAGCTTCTGCCTGCCTAGATGTGTAGACGTTACTTCTGTAACTAAGTTCTACAACTTTTTTTGGAGTAGCTTCTTTATGTTGAAGGTACTCTTTGCCTCTGTAAGTAAGAACAGTCATTGCTCTTTCTCGTAGTGCTCAAGACCCCGTTCCATGTCTCGAGTCTTACTGCAGCTTGAAATTTAGCTGAACGTGTATCAAAAATAACAGAAATTATCTTTAAACGATGTTTGTCATGATACATAAAACAGTGAATTAAGTAGTGTTAACCGAAATAGTTACATTTCTTACTAAAAAGCACCCTTAAATCACTAAAAAAGTTAATTATTTATCCTCTTCTTTTTCTTTCTTAAACTATACCAACCTTCCCCTATCCCCCCTTCTCACAAAAATCATTAAAGCACAAAAAAAGGATCCTAATATGGCAAAGATTATCAAAGTAATTAACGGCTTAAAACCAGATGAAGCAATATTTAGAAAAATTGAATCAAATGCTTCCATAACACTTCAAGAAGGTAAACCATTCAGTAACCACACAAAAGCCTCGTTATTTAATACCCAGTTTCTAAAAACTACTATCACTATTAAATTGATCAAAAGAAGCATGAATAAACGAAGTTTTGGATCCTCTATCCCCATAAATCTATTGTGATTTAGTTTTTGTCAGACAAGGCCAGGTACAAAGATGTTAACAATTATGGGGCTACAGGAAGTTGGTAAGGAGTTGATAGAGTATGTATGATTTTCAATCCGCTTTAAAAGGCCTACCACCTTTACTTAAATAATCCATATATTTATCAGATTCATTGAGGTAATAATTCCTGCTTTGACCAATATATCTAGCTTCAATTAAGAGATCCGTAACCTCAGGCCAAAAAGATTCAGGGACCAACTCAAGAGGGTTAATTGCGCTTGGATTCCAATTTAACTCAGTCAAAAATAGAAACCAAATCGACTTGCACTTAATGAAATCAGATAAACAATCTGAATTAAAATTATTCATTTATAAATTGGACTGATTGAGCTGCTTTATCAGCTTTGATTTTTGCTTCATCGATGGTTTCTGCATTTGCTACAGCCACTCCCATTCGACGACCTTCAGTAGAGCTCGGCTTGCCAAATATAAATACACCTGTATTCGGTTGACTTAAGGCATCTTCAAGTCCCGTAAAAACTATGTTTGAAGTTTTCTGGGAAGCTAAAATCACTCTGCTCGCAGAAGCTTCATGACAAACTATTTCTGGAATTGGGATACCTAAAACAGCTCTAAGGTGTAATTCAAACTCATTTAAATTTTGGCTAATCAAAGTTACTAAGCCTGTGTCATGTGGTCTTGGTGACAGCTCTGAAAAAATCACCTCCTCACCCTTAATAAAAAATTCAACGCCAAACAAACCAACTCCACCAAGATTATCAGTGACACATTTGGCTATCTTTTGAGCCTTATCTAAAACACTTTCAGTTAATGTAGCTGGTTGCCAACTACATTGATAATCTCCATTCTTTTGCTCGTGTCCTATCGGTTCACAAAATAATGTTTTACCATTAAATTGTCTAATAGTTAATAAAGTAATTTCTAAATCAAAATCAATAAATTCCTCTAATATAATTTTATTTGATTTACCTCTTGATTTTTCAATAGCCAAATTCCAAGCCTGGGCTAAATCATTTTTATTATTAACTAAGCTTTGTCCTTTACCTGAAGAACTCATAACTGGCTTAATTAATAAAGGATAACCAATCGCCTCTGCGTGCAAATTAAGCTCGGATTGATTCATCGCATAACTAAATTTTGCAGTTCTTATATTTAATTCGTTAGCTGCTAAATCTCTGATTTTATCTCTATTCATAGTTATTGCAGTGGCTCTAGCATTTGGTATTACTGTTATTTTTTGTTCGATTTCCTTTAATACATCTACTGCAAGAGCCTCAATTTCAGGAATAATTATATCAGGCTTACATTTATATATCACTTCTTTTAATTCAATGCCATTATTCATATTTAATACTTCAAATTGATCAGCTATCTGCATGGCTGGCGCATCATTATATCTGTCACATGCAATAACATAACAACCTAATCTTTTTGCTGCGATTGCTACCTCTTTCCCTAATTCTCCGCTACCTAAAAGCATTATTTTCTTTGGAAAAACGTTCATAATCATATCTATAGGTCAAAAATATAAATAATATAATATCTCTAAAACAGAATTGATAAAAAAAAAAAGAAGTAGAAATTAACAGAGACACTGAAAGGAAATAATTATTCTTAGTACAACAGAGCGCTTGATGTTAATGGATAAAATCAATTGATCATTCGCTATTGTTTTTCGACTCAATAAGATAGAAGAATGATATTCCCACCACAACAAGTAATTTTTTTGAAAACTTCTTTTGAGTACTGCATTGGTATTGATTTTGGACATAGGTACAACCCTTTTGAAAACTATGAAAACTAGCTTATAAAAGCAATTCCTAATCCAAAAACCATATCCATTTTTTCATATTAGTCCTATAAAGAGCTGATTAGCCATACAAGCTCTTTACGAGTGGAGAAAAGTTAGTTAAAAGGAAGGAATAACTTCGACTTATTTATTGGAATGGTTGCTAAGAAGAAAATTAAAGACTTCAAGGATTTGGATCAGTTCCCAGATTTAAAAGAAGCTCTTGTACCAGCAATTAAGACATTGCCCTCAGGTTCAATGAATACTAAAGTAATCGTTACTGAAGGTGAAATTGTAGAGAGAGTTTATAAAACACCAAAAGGTGAAATTATATCTCTTTACGCAAATGATTTATCGAAACAAGCTGCTTAAATTCTCTGCTTAAAATCAATTATTTTAGTATTTCTCTATAGAAAGGTTTGGTTCATATTGTCAGCACAAAAAGAAAAGATGGCAAAAAAACATCCAATATTGAGCAGATCTGTAATCCTAGTTTATTGTTTTTAATTGATCAATGTCTTCTAAAGAAGAAATCCTAGCCATCCTAGAAGCCTTTGCCTCAACAGAGAGGATGGGATCATTCTTTTTAGACAATGCAACCCCCGACTTTTTATTTATAAGACCAAGCGGGAATCCCATTGACGCAGAAGGTTTTCAAGAGATGTGGTCCTCAGGAGATCTTGTATTACAAAGCGCAGAAGTCACAAAGGTGCACAAATTTGAACTCTTAGGTTCAAATGCAGCAATGTGCGTTTTCACCCTAGGTTCAAAATTTACTTATAAAGGGACTCAAAATGATGACCTTCCTACAGTAACTTCGATTTTTAAAAAGATTGATGAGAAATGGAAAGTAGCGTGGATGCAAAGATCTTCAGGCCAGTCAGATATGACTTTGTGGAACTATTAATTCATATTTCCTTCTTAATGGTTAAGTATTCGTAAATTCTATCTATATCCTTACGTCTGAAGTAATCATTCAACAAGATAGATAATTTAAAAGAGAAGCAGTCAATAGTCGTAAATGCAAGAAAAGCAAAATGTTGAAGAGCTGATTGCAGATTCAATGACATTGCTCTTAATTAGAGCCCAAAAGCTACCTAAAAGGGAAAGACTAGCAATTGCTCAAGAGTTTAGAGAATGGCTTAATGGTAGTTGCAAAGTAGAAGACATATTTATCCTAGATACAAGAATCAAATAGTAATAACTACATCAAGTTGTTAATCATCAATCTTACTGAATTAATTTGCATTGCGTTAATCACGCACTAATCAAACAAAAAAACATTAAAAAAGCCTCTTCCGTAATGACAGAGAAGAGGCTTTTTTTTAGTTGATTTGAATACTTGGTCTAAACAATTCCTGGAATGATCCAGCCTGTTATTCCGTAGTTGATGACTGCAGCAAAGAACCCCATCATCGCTAGACGGCCATTCATTTGCTCTGCTGTTTTCCAGTAGTTAGTTCCTTTGTTCATTACACAACACCTGGAATGATTTGGCCGGTTGTTAGATATGCACCGACAAGAGCCAAGCAGCCAACTGATGCAGCGAGACCATTGAGTCTTTCAGCAATTACCTTGCCTTCTTCGACTCTTGGTGTTTCTGTGGCTTGATTTTTCATTAAACGACACCTGGGATAAGTTGACCTGTTGTTAGGTAGATACCTGTTAGTAGAACGAATGCCATCATGGCTGGTCTGCCGATGCTTCTTTCTAGAATTGTTTTGTTAGATGGTTGCATTGTTATAAGTAGTTATTGGTTTAGAAAATTCCAGGAATGATCTGACCTGTTGTGAAATAAGAAACCAAAAGGCTGATCATCCCGATCATTGCCCAACGGCCATTTGTCTTTTCTGCTTCTTCTGGGTAGCTGGTGTAGTCCTCAACAAGCTGAGGCTGTGTTTCACGACCAAAGATGTTTTGCTTGCCGTACTCAGTGATTACCTGAGATGAGGATGACGTTGTCATTACTGGAATTGCGTAGATGTGAATAAATGTAAAGTATGGGATTTGCAAGGTAAAGATACGGTCGGGTACGGCTTACTCACTTCATGAAGATCTTAAAGTCGGTTCTCAACAAAACAATTCCCACAAAGATTACTTAGTGGATTAAATATAGAATTGCCAAATCCTGGTTAGATTCTGCGACTTTTCTTCTTAAAAAAGTTAATGCCTCATCATTCATGCTTGACTCCGCAATCATTTTTTCGGCTTCATTGATACCATGCTCAAGATTTCTAATTTTTAATTGAAGAACTTCCCTATCTTTTCTGCACTGCGCCAGTGTGAAGTCATCAATCATTTTAGTAAATATTTTAAGCAGCTAAGAATTTTACTTAGCTTAATATGTCAAATAAAATGTTTAAAAACTCTAATCTAGAATCTAATGTTTTATGACCAAATTCTTTTTGTTGTTGTTTTAAAATAGATTGACCGTCTTCCCCTAATGCTGAAGAAATAAATTTATGATCTTCTGAAATCCACGTATCAACCATCTCATCGTCAATCTCAACGTGAAATTGCATCCCATAAGCTAATGGACCAATACTAAATAATTGCTCCTTACATCTACAACTACTAGCGATAAGCTCTGCAGAATTAGGCAATAAAATTCTATCTCCATGCCAATGCAAAACAGGGAAAGGATGTCTTAAAAGTCTTGTCAATTTAAAGTTATCCTCTAGTGATTGAGGAAAGATATTGTCCCACCCTATTTCAGCTAATGGTTGATGAGATACCTCCTCCTGAATCATTTCAACATCACCACCAGCTGCATAGGCTAAAAGTTGCGCACCCAAGCATACTCCTATCAACCCAACGCCTTGATTTAAGGCTTCTTTTATTAGAGCAATTTCTTCAACAAGCCATGGATAAGTTGAAGTGCCAATGTCTCTTATACCCATAGGTCCACCCAACACCAAAAGTAAATCTCCATTCATAAGTTCTGGAAGAGAGTCTCCTAGATCCAAACGAAAAGTACAAACACTAAATCCTCTTTCCTCAGCAAGATTGACAAACAATCCGGGACGCTCGCGTTCTAAATGCTGAAGAACAAGTAAACGACTCATAAATAAATTAAAAGTCTACATTTTCATTTGGCGTAAAAACCGAGCAATACAACTTGATAAATAGCTCTGCCTCACTTTCATCTTTACCGTCATATTTTAGTTTAAGGTCTTTTATTGCGACTAAAGCAGTTTTCTCTTTCAACCTATATCTTGCACAAGTATCTAGAACTTTAAACATTCGGGTTGTAACTGCTCCCGAAGGAGTGCTTAGGCCCAAAAAGACGGTAAATAATAGTAGATATTTCATATAGATAATTCAATCATCTTTTTTAGATAAAGCTCTAGCGCGTTGGAACCATTTATTGCTTTTAAACAAAAGGACAAACATTGTAGACAAAAGAAAAAAAGTAAGCACTTCTAAATAAATAAAAAATGATCATTCAAATGCATATATTTTTTAATATACATTTGATTAAAGTTGCCTGAGTTCTTCATCTGTTAATGAGCAAAAACCACCTGAGCATCTTTCAGATTTATTTAAATCTGCAACGGACTCCGATCCACCGATAATTAAATTATGATTTGACATTTTATAAAATTTCTCGTGAACAGAATCATTAAACTTTTTTTCATTCTCATACTCTAATTCGCACGGATCAATGTTGTCATCAAACCAATCATCGTATTGAATATAATTTGGCTTTGCATAATATGTCATATACCTAGACTAATACGACGTAGGAATAAATACCACCCATTCAAGTGAAAGCTAGTTTGGTTTTTTTTCAAGAAGTTCCTTAAGATATTTCTTTTTGAGTAGCTTTTTTCTTTCTTTCAAGAACTTTTTTAATTGTTGTAACTTCAAAGCGATCGGTGAATATTTTCAGCAGAATCAATGTACATCAAAGTTATTTTGATGGAGTGCATTTTGAAGAACTATCATTTGCATCAAGCTTTTGAATTTTGGAGATATCCAAATCAGATATCTCCAGACTATAAAGTTCAGCGATCTTAGTCATCGCCAAACCTTCTGCACCTGCCCATGCTTCTGCTAATACCGACCATGTTTTTTGACTAAATTCAACTCCCAGATTTTCGTTGTTAGCTCTTTTTTTATCTATCTCCACCACTTTCATTAGCCCCTCCGTAGACAGGTGACTTTTAATCCTTAAGAAAACAACCTCCAACATTGAGTAATAAAACTTTTCCATTGCTTTGTTATATGCCCATTCAGCTTCCTTTTGCGCCTTTTTTGCAGATTCAGTTGTAATCTCCATACTCATTTTTCCTTAAAGGAAGGGGTTCTTTCTTATATTGTAGTTATGTGAGTTAAGTCTTTAAGAATAAAACTTGAAAATCAGCTCGTAAAAAAATAATTTAGATAAGTGCTATCCTCAAAATCAAATAACTTTTTACGAACTGCTCGTTCCCTTAGACCTATGGATTTGTCGATTGGGTTAAATTAAACATGTCTTTAGAACTTACAGATTTAATCAAGGATTTTATAGCAACAAACCTCCTATCAAAAGTTGAACTAGATTTCTTGGAGAGTGAACTGTGGGAGACCCTCGAGCATATAGATGAAATAACTTCCTTAACCTCTGCGCCAGTCAATATTTCTAAAGAATTGAAATTAAAAGATGGTTCATCATGGCAATTATGTTGTGCAGCAGTACTTGATGATGCTAGACCACAAAAAAACTCTCGAACAGAAGAACTTAAAAAATTAATAGAAAAATTTTCTCTCCAATAGTTATCCTTCTCTAAGATTAAAATTTTATAGATTATAAATTTTTCACCAGAGATTTAAATCTAACTTATTTGATAAAATTATCTTTCTTAATTTATAAAAAAACATTCCTGTTTTCTCATAAAGATGTTTTGGTTCTTTTTTAAGTTCTAAATCATATGGATTGATAAAAATAGTCAACAATATTTTAAAAGCAGTATAAAAGTTTTTACTAGACTTTATATCTTGATATTTTTCATTTCTCAATTTATTAATTATACGCTTATCTAACAAAGCCTCTAGAGAGTTAATGGCTATATCTTTCTCCCTTTTACTGATTGTAGATAACAAAACCATCAATCCTTTTATTGATGAATCATCTCCTCTAATAACATTTTTAAGAATACTTCGATAAAGATTCTCCCATTTGTAAGGTTCGTTCCTAAAAAGGTTAGAAGCAGGTTCCTTTGAATTAAGCTTTAATAGCCTCTTCTTTTCATCATTCTGGTCTTGAGCAGAATTCCAATATTCATACAAAGGCGATGATTGAGCGATATTCATGGCTGTTTAGTGAGAATGAGAATTAAGGAAAATTAGAAATTACATTTACTTGGGTATGATGCATTTTTACATCAGTGCATTGCATTTAGAACTAATATTTGACAAGTGTATAAGTCTGTTTCATTATGTCCTATCCATTTAAATCAGATGAAAATACTGTTAATAAATCAATATTTGATACACTTCATTTAAGTAGTATTACTAAATGAAGAATAAATAATATAGCAAGAAGTACTGAAGTCCGTATTATATGGATAAACATAAACTATTTTTATCAACTATTTCTTAGTCAAAGCTAAAGAATTATCTAAATGTAGTAGCTGTAAATAACAAAAAGAACTCAAAAACTACACACAAAATATTTTTGCAGTATTATTCATGCCTATTGAAAAATCATCAATATTTAGATCTAAAGCTCTAAGGTTTTTGCGGCATCAATTTTACCGGCCACAAAACTTTCACAAATGGAACTTACTTGATCAGTTCTTGATCCTTGCGTCTTTGTGGGAAATAAAAAGCAAAATGATATTGGTAAAACAAGCAATAATTTCATTTGGTTTTAACTATTTTGAAAAGTTTTCTCCAATAAACTCACTTGAGCTCGGTATGCATCACCTTTAGAACCGCATAATTTCTCATAATCCGTTAACGGAATCCAAGACCAATCAAGTCTTACAGTTAAAGACCAAAACATAATAATGTGACCAATAAAGAGGATGGGCCAATCAAGACCTATAAATTCAGAATGAAAAACAGGATGCATTACTAAATCAAACAGAAACTTAAGAACTAACTTGAGATGAACTCGCCAAGATGGAAAGAGGAACTGGAGCGTTACAAACTATCAGTATTTACAAGACTAAAAACTTTCTGAGGGAAAGAGATTCAGAGAGAAAATACAACTAATTAAACATAACCACCTCTACCCTTGCTAAATGGATGGTAAAGGTAGGGACAACCAGCAAGAGCGTGTAACGCAAAAAGAAAAAAAACCTTAAAAACCAATGCATATACTTGATTTCGTCCTAAAAAACCAATGATTTAAAATTTTTATTTGATGAGCGGCGACAATTTGCTTGGAGAACAACCTCTAAAATTTTACTCAGAAGAGGTAACTGAAACCAAAATCGAGCTAGTTCATCGCTTACTAATACTTAATGCTCAAAAAAATTCAATAGTAGATTTAGATAGAAAACACAAAGAATGGGGAAATGAATTAGCAAGTTAAATAAATGCTCAGATTGGTTTAGAAAAGTCTTTTTATCAATAATTATCCATAATTCTTTTTCCAGCTTTGATAGATCTAAATTTCAAGCCATAAATCCCTAAAAATCGTAGAGTAAAATCACATTTAATTTTTACCTAAGATATATTCATTTGTATTGCTTTTAAATTTATTTTACTAGATCTTTTGGATCAATGATTAATCAATTTTTAACTTTCTTCTTTTCAATTCTTTTTGTTCTTACGATCACCCCCCATAAAGCAAACGCAATAACAACTGATCTGCCAGAGTGTGTTGTCATAACTCACTGCGTAAGAGAAGACTTTAAAGTAAATGATTTGGAAAATGCTTTTAAAAAAGCAACCAAAATAGTTTCTGAAACAGCCAGAACAAAAATAGTTGAAAAAACTGATTCATTTATTCATGCTGAAGCGAAGACAAAATGGAGAAGATATACCGATGATCTACTGCTCAAAGCAATTCCAGAAAAAGGTATTATTCAAGTCAGATCAGAATCAAGAGTAGGAGTTGGAGATAATGGAGTCAATCAGAAGAGGGTTGATGATTTTGCTTATCGTCTAATGACAGAATGAGACATCACTAACAGACACACAAAAAATCAATTTTAAATACCCCTGTAAAGTCAGTGATTTTGAACATAATAAATTTTTCGATTAAGTTTGTTTGCGAAGGGATGGCTTGAGGATAAAAAGTAAGTGATTTTTTATACAAATTGCTTTTCTTTTTTATGCTTCTAGCAGCATTTGAACCAGGTAGAGAAATGGCCATCGCCAACTTTTTCCTAGCCATTTTTTGTCTGTTTACCGTTGCCCTTCCTTTTTTACTCATCACCCGTGGAGACAAAACAGAAGCAAATCGGGACTTCATAGCAGCAACAGTTAACCCATGGTCGCAAGTTGTTAAAGAAGCTGAGTTAGCACAAGTGGTTCTATCTGAGATTACCTCGCCAGTAAAAATGGAACCCAATCTGGAAGTGGCTTCTGAGCAAAATGCCGAGCCGAGTCTAGATTCAGGAGACGTTATTTCTTTAGAAATAAAGGGAAGTGATAAATTCGATGAGTCAAAAACCCAAACATTACCAGCAGAGGAAGAACTTTTAGCTGCTTGAAGGATCTACGCAGTACTAGTAAATTCTGATTATCAAATAATTTTCAAGGGGCAACTTATGCCCCTTTTTAATGATCTTTTTAACTTTTGGGTTCCAACTGATTTATATATAGAACATGAGGGTGTTTATTCCCACCTTCACTAGCGTATATCCATTCTTTGTATTCCTCTCTTAATGCTTGACTGTCTTTCTCACCTAATTCTTTCATCCTTCGGTAAGTGTCCTTCATGGTCACGTCAAGTGTTCTTTTTAAACTTATAGAAGGTATCTTCATACTAAATTGCTCCTCAAAGAATCAGTAATGAAAGAACAAATCACAAATGCAAATGTCATTGCCAAGGGTTTTTTAAATAGGTCATTAGGTGAGTTCATTTAAATATCTATCAACTAGCGAAGCATGCTATTGAAGCACAGTAAATAAAAAGTAGGCACATTTCCAATGGCTTACGTGTAAAAACGGAGAGGTAAAATTGATTTGATTTCATGGATATATCATCTAAACATTTGATACGTGATGCGTGTTCGGGTTCCCCATATAACATTGCATATAGATAGGTTGTGAAGATTAGCAAGATCGTCATTATGAAAATATGAATCGCTTATTTCCTCTATTATTAATATCCTTGGTTCTCTTATTTTCTTCAGTCATATCAGCTAATGCTGAGTCGGAATTTGAGATGTATTTACGTGATTTTTATCAAAAACAAGAGAAAGCAAGCAAACTACTGAAAGAAATTGAGACAGATTTAAAAGATGGATCCAGAGACAGAGTTTGTGCAAGGCAAAGAGAAGCAGCTAGCTATGGAATCGAAGCTACAGAGTCGTTGATTAAAGCATTTAAAACAAATGGTTCTAAAACTGAAATGGAGAATCTTCAAGCGGGACTAGATAAATGGAGAGAGTTGAGGGACTATTGCTAACAACTTTTCTCTTGCAAAATAAATGGATTTATTAGTTATTGTTTTTTTTATTGCCGCAATATGGCTCATAAGAAAATTGGCATGGAATGTAGAAGAGGGAACCAATGAACAAAGAGAACGAAATCCAGAGTTAAATACAAAAAACTTCGATATGCATGAAAGAAGACTTGAACAATTTTCAAAGTCAAAATACAAAAACCGTATGTTCTATATCGGGGTTGATGGTACTTGCTACTATTACTCAGCCACTGGAAGGAAAATTTTTTGCTGATGGATCAAATATCTCAATGGGGTATTGCTGCTTTAATTGGAACATCTATTGCCGCCTTCTTGGCTTGGTTTAATAAATCCGGTTCTGACTTCAAAGACGGGTTCGAGCCAAAAATCAAAAAGGCGAAAAAGAAAAACTAAATTGAATCCTTTAGAAAGATCAAAAAACATTGTGCGCATACCAATTAGAACTAAATGAAACCTGAAACAAAAAGTATCTGACTTATTACTAAAGCAATCACAATGAAGATAATCAATCTACTTAAAATGAAAAGTGGTAAATTATTCACATGAATAATCCCCTAAATATTTTTTAATCGCAGATTAATCCGTATTATCTACTTACCCACTCCAGTAAAAACAAACCCATTAAGAATACAAAAATCATAAGCAAAAATCTTAAGATCATCGTGCATCTCATTCCATTTCATCTCCTCAATTTTATTTAATTGCTCTGAACTTAGGTTCTCTGCTTTAGCATATGCCTCCATCATCTTTGACCAGCTATCAGAATAAATATCTACGTAAAATGCCTTTTGATTTTGATCAAAGAAATTAATTTTGTCTTGATTAGTACTCACCTTTTTAGAAAGTTGTTTATAGTACTCAATTTTTGATGTCATGATTATTTGCTTATTTAAAAATCTAACCTAATAAATTTACCTATAAATAGTGATGAGTTGTTCAAAATCTATACATTAAGAAGTCCGTGAAGCCAACCGTTTAACTGATTCCATTTCAAAGTGAAAGATATAATACCAATACAAAATTAATCTGGAAATATAAGAATTTCATTATTTTGATCATTAGTCCCACTGCGGGTTAACACGTCTCCATCCAGTTGACAATAATTCCCTCCAAAGCTTTATTGCCAATCCTCTTCTCATCCTCTTACGATTTTTTAAAAGTGGAGGTCCGTTTGATTCAAGCCTTCCCTTTTCAATCAAAATCTTGGGGTTTTGATCCCAACTCTCCCAATCATACCGAAACCTCAGTATCCATATCCCATTTACTTCCTTAATCCAACCATCCCGCTTCATACATCATGCAACCAGATAGTACAAGTATACCACCAGGTGATGTTGACCTTTTTAGTGTGATTTCTTAGATGAAGCTTTATTTTTTCGTTTCGGAAGAGCTGTCATATCTGCCTTAGGAATGCTGAATGGAGTAAACAATTTCATGATGGCAAAAAATCAGTTATTCATTTATATGTTTTAAGTCATCTAAAAATCCAATGCATGGGTGAAACTACCCTAAAAAAATTCGCATTACATTACAACATACGATTTGTAGGAGTAGCTAACCGCAAAACAATAAAATGTTTACTCCCACCATGCATCATGTTTGGAATTTTAGTGATAAGAGTTTATGCATTAATTTTTCAGATGTCAGAAAAAAACAAACAAAGATTTCAAATTCAAAATTCGATTTGAACTGTTATTAAATTATTAACTAGAAAACTTTTCAAGCAAAGCAAGTCCAATCTAGGTTTCGATGATTTGTTAAAAATGGAGCTGGTGTGCAAACCTTCTCACCATCTGGTGTTAGGTAGCACCTTTCAATGCCCCAACTTCGTTCAATAATTTTCACCTCAGTTGAACCCTTAGGCAAAGGAGGCACAGCAATTTGAGCTCTCTTCATATAAAAATGTAACTATACATTTTTAGCTACTGGAAAAGTTTAATCAATCGGTAAATAAATCCATTGACAGTGAATCAAGTACAAAACAGACAAACTTAATAAAAATAAATTTAAATGTTTAAGGTGGCTTGTATTTTCTCTGATATTCGACAACCAATTGAAGTTGGCACATAGATATCGAACTTTAAAATCCGACTCAAAGGCATCCAATCATCCAAATGCTTCTTATCCAGTTTTCACCAAACAAGTAATTCCTAGGTTCAAGTGCAAATACTCCCGCTACTAATGAAATTCCTGAAATAGAAAATGTACTGGCATTAAATTAAAGGGCTAAGAATCAAAGCCGTTTAAAAAAAACTTCATGTTATAAAGTGAAAGGGACATGAAGCCTATCTTCCTATAGGTTTGTGAGATAGCTAATTAGAAGTTTTTTAGAAAGAAACAAGATGAAAAGAATAAAGCTCAATCAAGAATCTGAGGAAGTCGGAAAAACATATAAAATAATCGCAATATCTTTAACAGTTGTACTAAATATAATTATTTTTACTTGGTTCTTTCTCATCTCAGGGTTAACCAAATAAATTATCTAAAAAAAAAAAAAAATTTCAAATAGGTCTATAATTAGAGTATCCATAAATGAAAGGAAGCGGGTTAAAAAAACTTAAATCACTCAAAGGATTAGCTTTATATACTTTTATCAGTATATTTTTTACATACAAATCACAAACCAACGAATCATATGAAAATACGCGATTTTCTTTTATAGGGTTCAGAAATAATCCACCAAGAAAATGCAAGTAGATCTAAATGAACTAGTGAATTCATACGAAGTCGTTCCCGTATCTCTTAGTGATCCTTTTAAATCTTTAGTTGCCGAACCTTCCACGATGGAAGTACTTAGATTCATACCCATTATTGCCTTCATTGCTTTAATAATTACAGCTATATGGAGACAAGGTAAGAAGTTCCCAGTAAGAGCTATTGGCGATTTAAACAAAGATAGAAAGCAAGATTAAATAAATGAAGGGAATTAAGAGATTTTCTTGTAATTTCTATTGGTGTAGAGTTTAATAAATTTCATTAAGATCGAATAACAGCTACCTATGGATTAGGGATAAGGTGAGGTATTAGCTAACTCATTCGTCAACTCAATTAATTTTTTAGAAATCCCAATCTCTTTCATTGAGTGTCCTGCATTATCGATTACATAAAGTTTTGAAGAGGGCAATGATTTGTTAAGGTCCCATGCACTTCTCATTGGACAAACCACATCATATCTACCCTGAACAATCGAAACAGGAATATCTTTTAGCTTAGTACTGTTTTTTAAAATAAAATTTTCCTCTAAAAAAATATTATTAACAAAATAATGACACTCTATACGCGCAAAAGAATCTGAAAAATTATCATTTGCAGCTTTTTTAATGGCTAATTCCTTTGGCATGAGAAAGCTTGTTGACATTTCCCATCTCGTCCAAGCATGTGCTGCTTTGGCTCTCTCAGATCTATCTTGACTGGTTAATCTCTTATGGAAAGCATTAATCAAATCGCTTCTCTCATTTTGCGGAATAACAGACTGATAAAGATCAAATTCTTCAGGAAAAATCTCACTTGCACCTTTTTGATAGAACCAACTTAATTCGTTTTTTCTGCACAAAAATATACCCCTAAGAGTAAGACTTAAAACTTTTTCTGTGTGTTGAATAGCATAAATCAAGCTCAATGTTGAGCCCCATGAACCCCCAAAAACATGCCATGATTCAATTTTTAAGAGTTGTCTTAATTTTTCAATATCTTCAATTAAATGATTTGTCGTGTTTTCTCTTAACTCAGAATGAGGAGAAGATCTACCACACCCTCTTTGATCAAATTGAACAATATTAAATTTCATTGGGTCAAAATATCTTCTATAGGAAGGACTACTGCCACCCCCGGGACCACCATGAACAATCAAGACAGAGGATCCATTTGGATTACCACTTCTTTCCCAGTAGATTGAGTGTAGAGGGCTCACTTTTAATATCCCGTGTTCCTTAGGTTCTATTTCTGGAAATAACATTTTTAATTAAATTCTAGTCTTTTACTTTTGAGACAATTCAATTAACTCAAGCATATATAACCAAATTAGCTATAACGGGTTTTAAAGAGGAATAGATTAATGCCCAGGAAAAATTGGCTCAAACGCTTTCGCTTAAATATTCATGCACCTGGAACAGGTTTTGCCTTAATGATCTTGGCATTAACACAAGTACCAGTTGGAATAAAAAATGCAGCTGAAGTTGTTTGTATTGGTCAAACTTCAAATAAGATTTGGAAATCAGAAAAGAATCATGCGGATGCAAATATGCTTGCAGTTCAAAGATGTAATGGAAGAAATTAACAGGAATCATGTGTTCGTATTCAAGCAAAATGAGATAAAAACAAAAAAATGTAACGTTGGCCTAGAACTTGATTTTTGACACGATAAAAAGGGAGATATTTGGAAATTATTCTTTTTTATGACTTCAGCGCAAAAAATAATCGATCAAGAACTAGCTCAGTTTGGATGGGTGGAGTCAATAGCGACTAATTCAATAAGTGATTTTAAGTCACCCAATATAGATACTGAAGAACAAACAACTAATGAAAAAGAATCTGATCTCATAGATACATTTATTTGTCATTTGATCTTCTATATAGTTTTTTGCTATTCCCTATTTCTTTATGTTTTTATTGATCTGCGTTTTGGTTACTTTTTAAAAAATAAAGTAAATACACTATTTAAACTCCAGAAAAATATGAGCTCCCTTCCTTTGTCAGTTCTCATTCCAGTTAACACGGACGAGGCTTGCTCCTAAACAAATTAATTGGGTATTCCTTACTATCGCACTAACTAAAATAATGTATTTACATAGGATGGAAGTAATTCACTAACGGTCTGAGTCTGCACAGACCGTTTTTTAATTCTAAATGCAAAATTTTTTCACCAAAATAGCAAAATATTTTTATGGAATTGAAGTTGGTCAATTCTACGAAGAGCCCATAGGAGACGATTACTTCTATCCAGATTGGTAAATAGACGTCAAAGGCGTTTATCATCCTTCATTTCTAGATTTTCATCACCACACAATCATTAGATCATAAAGCAATCAATTCTTTATTTGACTGAGAAGAACCACAAACAATATTTCTTTAACCTATTAAACTTTAAGCGTAGCCTCTACTCCTATAATTTGTATTCTTTGATTCGTCAATCAACTACTAGTTAATTCTACTTGAGTAAAAGCCGAGGTGTATAAATAAAGCAAGATCGATTAGAACATCTATATACCTATATGGAGGGTTATGAAACTAAGAACTCCTTTCAACATAATCAAAAATGCATTAAGTGATATTCGAACAATGCATGACTTCTCTTACATCGTTCCCAATGAAACTAGAGATGAGTTTTGGGACAAAGAATGTAGTAAGCATCCGACAGCATCTACATGCAAAGTTTATGAGGGCTAACAATAAATAACTTTTTGGCAGTTAATAACTGTTCAATCCAAACAAGAATCATATAAGCAAAAAAATAGGCCCTGCTTTGCAGGGCCATATAAAAAGTGCTAACAAACTAGTGCTGATAGCGATGACCGCGATAAGCCAATTGGCTATTTAGCTCAGACTTAGCATCGCTTCTGCATGTGTTGTAATGGTTACGCCTGTAGGTCAGCTCAACACAGTCTTTTTTCGCTTTTTGCTCTTTGTGCTGGACATAGTTTTGTCCACGATAGAGAAGAGTTGTCATCATCCATACTCCGAATGTTAATTTAAGTCCCCGTTCCTTGGCTTAAATCGAAATGCGGCTCACTATGTAGCGAGTTGAACGTTTTGGTAGCGGTTGCTACAAAAAATATTATGTTAGGTCTCGATGGCACGTGTAGTTCAGCTCGATACAAAACTATCTAGTGGTATATACTCAAATTCCTAAATCCTTTTTGTAACTACCAAACTGAAGGAGAATTCGGATACTTTTTTTAATAAGCTTTAAGAGGTTTTCCATAAGGGTTTCTTAGAAACTTCCCATTCTGTTTCCACTGCCGACCTCCATAGGTCTCTTGCTTTTTCATAAGTTAGCTTCTCACTTGCATGTAACTGAACATGTGGAGTTATACCGTGTAGGAATCTGAGCCTGCAGCTTGCGTAGTGAACCCTGATGTATGTAGTTCCTTCTTCATCAGGGTGTTTATCTTTAAAAAATCTCATTGCCCATACTCGATCTTTTTTCACAAGCCAACTTTCATTTTGCATTATCAATAGGAGCTTGGATTATCTCTTTTATGCTGCCTTGCCTTTGAATGGCAACTATCTGGCGACCAACGATTTTTAACAACTTCAAGGAAATCACATATAAATTCATCTGGGCAATCAAGTTCCTCCTGTAATTCAGCTAATTCATCAATAAAGAATTCGAATGTTCTACTTATTAAACCTGACTTTTGCTTTGGAGACGGAATCCATTTGTCCATAACTACTAAAAAAAATCAACCAAAGTAATAATTAAACTATTACTGAATAACCTATTTGGTAAACACCTGCTATTAAAAGCAATACAGGAAGGTTTATCAAGACTAAAAGTTTGGCGGCAGTAATCTTATTAATTGCTGTCATTGCTATAAGTTTTTTTTAAATTTAGGTCTTTCACTGAGAACATAACCAAGAACTATCTATTCCTAAAGTTCGGTTCAGGTAGGGCTAACCAGTTCGGGTACAAAAAGAGGAAATCCCTCCCAAAACGTGAATTAATTCTAGATAGAGTTAGTTGTGTATTAGGAGAAGATCTATGAAACGCTATTTATTATTTTTCTCCTCGGCTTTATTTTTAACAGCTATGAATGCACAAGCCGAAAGTTCTTGTTGATCCTTCAAAACAGTACTTAGGGAAAAGAAAAAATAGAAATGAAAAACATGTCGCAATGCGAGGAACAAGGCAAGGAGTACACAAAAAGTTCTGGCATTCCTCCTTACATGTGCTTAATAGGCAAATAAGAAAAAGTATCCGAGAAATTTGCCTTAAAAGAGACAATTGGATAATTAACTAGTTGATTTGACTAGTAGACGAATTGAAGGTGATTTAACAACAATCACAATCTTTTTCGCTTGTAATTGCATTTTCTTCAAAAGTATCGGCAATATCTCGAAGCATTAGTGCTATAAATGCAGGAGGACATTGGAGATCACTAGCATACTTAGCGTATTGCTGAGCAGTTCCCTGCATTGCGGGAATAATTATGTTATCGATTTGATCTTCAGTGGGGGACCACTTCGTTTCACATTTTTCAGTCATAGTTTGCAGTCACCTAACAACAAAACCATAAATGTATTTTGAATGGATTCAATGTATTGAGTCCATTAACAACTTGCTCAAGTATTTGATCAAACTACACCTAATTTCATTCCACTTTTCACCTTGGCAAGAATCTTATCGTCCAAGTCATTGTCTGTTTGAAGAACTAGCCACTCAATTGCACTGAGAATAAAAGCTTTCATTTGCTTCTTAAAAAATTTTTTCAACATCAAAAAAAGTATTGGCTTAAATATTAAGAAAAGGAAACTAACCATTTCACTCCAATTTATTCAATATGGTTTTACCTCATATTCTCAAATATTGGTGTAACCACCCCAAAAACTTCGCATTGCACTACAACATCGACTTAGTTCGTTGGTTAGATTTACAGAGTATTTAAATTTTTATCATGCTTACTCCATATCACATAATTTTATTCGCAATCCTTTTTATAGTTAGTTCGGCTTCTATTTTTCAAATGTCTACTGCAGAGCAAAGCTGATGACATCATTTTTCATAATTGCTATGGCTGGTTATTTCTATTTGATGGCCTGCTTATGGAGAGATTTAAGAAGAACCAAAACAAGTTGAAATTCACTTAATATTTTAATATTGAAAATTGCCTGGTAACTTCAAATAAGATTCAAAAAAATCTTCTTCATTATCTATCAAAACGCATGAATAGCATTACAAGATTTTCAACTATTGGTATACCCGCGATAATTGGAATGGGAATTGCATGGGTTGGTAATCGAATTATTACAAATGAAAAAGGACTCAAAGATCGTGAATTAGAACTTAAGTTTCAACTAAACAACAAATTCGATTGAACATTTTTGATTAGAAAAACTCAATAATGAATAATATTGGCCTAATTTTATTTGATATCGATGGGGTTATTCGTGACGTAACCAACAGCTATCGATTAGCTATCCAAGAAACTGTAAAATTTTTTAGTGGGTGGAGACCTTCGATAGAAGATATTGATTCTATAAAAAGTGAAGGCTGTTGGAACAATGATTGGGATTTGAGCCTAGAAATGATCAATAGACATATACAAAAAAATAATCTTTCTTTTTCAGCTCCGTCTAGAAAAATATTAATTGAATGCTTTGAAAACTTTTATTTTGGTGGAGATCCAAACGATGACTCTAGTGAATGGTCAGGTTTTATTAAAGATGAAACGTTATTAGTCAAACAAACACTTTTCGAGGAATTAACTCAGCGAAGAATTGGTTGGGGTTTCCTAAGTGGAGCTGAATTACCATCAGCTAGATTCGTCTTAGAACATAGGCTCGGCTTAGCATCTGCTCCCTTGATTGCAATGGGTGAAGCGCCTGAAAAACCTGATCCAACAGGATTTATTTCACTATCTTCTAAACTTTCACAAAAACCTTTAGGCCTTTCCAGCCCTCCAATTGCATATATTGGAGATACTGTTGCAGATGTTAAAACAGTTATAAATGCTCGAAATAAGATCCCTGATCAGAAATTTATCAGTCTCGCTATTGCTCCTCCACATTTACATGTAGATTCAAGTCGAGAGAAACGTCTCAGATATGAAGCAGAGTTGAGAAAATCTGGTGCAGACTTGATTATTAAATCGATGGACAATTTAAGAAATGAAATTCTAAATTTGTTCATAAATCCATAGATAATTCAATATCTATTTTTTTATTCTCGCAATTATTCAATTTCCCAAAGAAAAATCAATATAGATAATTACTTAAACTGAATTTGTTAAAAAGGTGCTTAAAACAATTAGTTAATTATGCGTTATCAATCTTTAGCACGTAACTGCAAAACGAAATCAAGCTGAAACTGCTTCAGCATTAATCACATCATCGCCAGACATGTTTACGTCATCATTATTTAATTTCTTATTTTGAAAAATATAGTAAGCAGCTCCGCCTGCGACTGTTGTTGAGACAATTAATCCAGAAATAAGTGTAAGTGCAACAAGGCCCCCTATCAGGCCACCTTTCAAACGAAGAAGGTTTGATTTAATTAAAAGAAGTAAAAGTAATGTTGAAGTTGCTTTTAACGAAGCGAGTCTTAAAGCTGTTAAAGGCCAAAAAGGATTAAAGAAAAACATTTTAAAATTTCTTTCTTCAAATGTAGAGGTTTTTTTAACTTATTGAGGAAAAAAAATTGGAAAATGGTGAAATTCCTTGTAGTTCATTCAGGTGTAACAAAGTCTTTTGCAACTTCTTCGCTCATACATTCAGTTGGATATGAGATCACATTCTTTGCTGTGAATCCTGCACCAATGGCGACCACTCCAATCACAAAAATCCATTTTGATCTTTCACTTGAAATAAGTCTGTTAATCATTTACGAAAAACCCATTTATTTTTATTCTGTCAAATAGTCTGAGAATTGGGTCAAAAAGATATTGATCAAGAGTTTTATCAGCATTTTGCGAAGTCATTACACAATAAATAAAGGCCCCCATACAGAGAAGAGTTAATATTTTCGGCCAAAAGTTTTCTGGATAATTCGAATCAGAATTGAATTCATTCTCTTTTCTCATTATTTCCAACGTATACGTTCTGGATGATTTTTTTCAATTTTCCTAAGTATCAAAACGACACCCACAAGACTTAATGGACCAATAACAAGAGCAACTTTGAGAAAGGTTTTTATTAAAGGATCTAAAACCGCAAAACAATTCATCATCTCAACAACTGCCGCCGCCATTACAACCAATAATCTTGAAAGTGAATCTGGAGGAATCAAGAACATATCTTCTTACTGATTTACTTGTTGCTTTTATCTTAGTATTAGCTTGAATATAAATATTCAATTTAATTATTTTTCGAATGTGCGGCCAGCGTCCAAATATTCGACTAGTCCGTCCTCGGGGACTCTCTGTTAAACAACAAACCAGGTTTCAATCTCTGGTAAGTTTCTTTATAAAATATTAGTTATTGTATTAGGAAGATTTCAATAATGTTGCTAATTTCGTATTAGCTCGAAATTAATTTAATTGACCTTTAGAGCATTATTGTTATTAGTACATCTACAAGCAGTTCTCATCCCTATACTTATTGGAATTAACTCCATAAATAGATTCAAGCAAATTAGATTTCCTCTGCTACCGCCATTTGCCTTTATCTCATTAGGTCTTGCCTCAATGTTTGAGATGTTCGATCATACGACTACAGATTGGAAATATGTAGATCACTCATCAATATATAATTGGCTGTTTTATTCATTTCTTTCTATTGGATTGTCGTTCTTTACTATTTCAGTAGCCAAAAACAGGTCGACTATAACTAGCAATATTTTACTAATAATTGCCGCAGTTTTTTCTTATTGGTTTCTAGGCAAGTCAACAACTCTTATAATTCAAGTATTAATAAGTATTCTACTTATATCGCAATGGTGGAGCCGATTTAAAGATTGGGTCTTCTTTGTTTATCCAATCACCGGAGTGATATTTACAACATTTTTTGGGATTCTACTTTCAAGTTCAGGCAAACAAATATGGCATGTATTTATAGGCCCATCTGGAACGATAAGTGTTTTAGCTTTTTACTCAGTTTTAAAGAGATCAAGAAAAAAAGAAATCATTTCTGCTTAATAAGATATTGATCAACATCAAGATCCCTATGATTTATTAAAATTACATTTGCAGTTATCTACTTAGGTAATATGATTCATCTCGTAACGTTGATTAATGTTTAAAAGCTAATGAGTCTGAGTTCTCATAGGCAACACAAAATTTATATTGCTGCAACAATGGGGTATGGACTTGGTTCTGAAGATCCAGAAGAATTGGCCCTTTATCAAATGATCAAGAAAGAAATAGAAATAGGCAGCAAAAACAGAAATATTGGCATTCAAAGAACTGATTAGACTCTCATTTCAGAAAGTGTCGAAAGATAGGGGTAGGCCATTTAACTTCGCTAACTTAAAGATCTGCGGGTGTAGTTCAGTGGTAGAACGTCAGCTTCCCAAGCTGAATGTCGCCAGTTCGAGTCTGGTCATCCGCTTAAAAAAATCGAAACTAAATTCTAATTGTGTGGCATAACTCACAACAGCAAGTTCAGTCCACAGACAACAATTGATATCGACATAATTTGATTTTAGAGATTTTCATGGATAACCCCTCTAAGGAACAAATTCTTGCGGCATCCAGTGGATGGGTAGCTACAACATTAAATTTCCTTCCAGGCTTAGGTGCTGGATACCTTTACCAACGTCGCTGGATTCCTTACTTTGTAACTGGAGGCGCAGCTACAGCTTGGTTCGTTTTAGGAGTCGTATTAAATGTTGATACAGAGCCAACAAAAGCCGAACAATTAGTTGGAATAGGAGGCTTAATTTTGATCTCAATCACAACAATGGTTGAGGCTAAAATTGCTCATAAGAAAGCAATTTTAGCCGTAGAAGAACAGCTTCAGGCAAAGACTCCAGAGAAAAAAGGAGGTCTTTTTAGATAATCAGCCATTAAAAAAATTAATAGTGATGACAGTAAAAAATGATAATTGTGTTAGAAGAGTTTGAAGATATGATTAATGAGACATAATTTTACTCTCGATTTTTTAGACTTATCGGCTAGTTCAAAACAAAATTTAAGAACATTAAGGCTTCGAATCTATGCTAGAAATATAAATGAAAGAATCATCAAATTAAAGACTTAACCAATTACAAAAAGATCTAAATGAGCAGTACTAAAGCTATGCAGACAACTAGAACTTTCTCTGAGTTTGCAAAACAAGCTGACTACTCATTAATGGATTCTCTCGAACCTGATCCTCAGGCAACAGATGATGGTGACGACCACCTAACAAGAGAGGTCTTTTCTGGTCACTATGTACCTGTCACTCCAACAGCAATTCCAAAACCAGAATATGTCGCTCACAGTAAAATATTATTTAACGAGTTAGGCTTGAGTCAGGAACTTGCTCTAGATGAGCTTTTTCGTCGTCTATTCTCCGGCGACATAAGTGTTGCGATAACACCGATGCGACCAGTTGGTTGGGCTACCGGTTACGCACTATCTATCTATGGAACTGAATATACTCAGCAGTGTCCATTTGGGACAGGCAACGGCTATGGAGATGGGAGAGCTATTTCAGTATTTGAAGGTCTCTTTAATGGAAAAAGATGGGAGATGCAACTTAAAGGAGGAGGACCAACACCATACTGCAGAGGAGCTGATGGACGAGCAGTACTTCGTTCAAGTGTTCGTGAGTTTTTAGCGCAGGAATATATGCAATCACTCGGTGTACCAACATCACGATCCCTCACACTATATGTCTCTAAATCTGAAACAGTCCGCAGACCTTGGTATACAAAAGACTCCAATTCTATCGATCCAGACATATTGGTAGAAACACCAGCTGCAATCTCAACACGCGTCGCACCATCATTTTTACGGGTAGGTCAGATAGAACTCTTTGCACGTCGAGTACGCAACAATGAGCATCAAGATGCAATGAAAGAGCTCGAGATGATTGTGAAGCACTTAATCGTAAGAAATTACAAAGAGGAAATTGATCCGACCCTTAGCTTTAGCGATCAAGTCGTTGAGCTCGCAAATTCATTCCGAGAACGACTTACATCATTAGTAGCTAATTGGATGCGGGTTGGCTACTGCCAAGGTAATTTCAACAGTGACAACTGCGCTGCAGGAGGGTTCACCCTCGATTACGGTCCATTTGGTTTTTGCGAACTCTTCGATCCCAGATTCCAACCCTGGACAGGAGGTGGTGAACATTTTGCATTCTTTAACCAACAAGTTGCTGCCGAAGCAAATTATCAAATGTTTGGGGGGGCGATTCGACCTCTGCTTACCGGCAACGCACATGCACTGGAAAGGCTAGATAGTATCCGCGATGGATTTACTACAGTAATGAATCAGAAAATGGAGAACATGTGGACAAAGAAACTAGGCTTAGTTAACTATGACGCGCCTCTAGTAAATGAAATGCTACAGCTTATGGTTCACACAAAGGTCGACTACACAATCTTTTTCCGAAAACTTTCAAGTATCCCAAAAGAACTTAAGGACTTAAAAGATAGTTTCTATCTACCAATTTCAAAGGAGATTGAAACAAAATGGATTAGTTGGCTACAAAGATGGCGGGAGCACGTAACTAACAAAGGCGATCAAAATGAAATTTCAGCAAAAATGAAACACATTAATCCAAAATACACATGGCGGGAATGGCTCATCACACCAGCATACGAAATGGCAGAGAAAGGCGACTATGGTCTCATAATGGAACTACAAGCTGTTTTAGACAAACCTTACGAGGAACAATCATTAGAGGTACAGAAAAAATACGACAGACTCAAGCCCAAGAAATTCTTTGGAGCCGGTGGGATTTCCCATTACAGCTGTTCCTCATGAATCAACACCAGAATTTATAACCTACGAAGTTATGGCTATAGAACTTAAAAACAAAGTTTAATTATCTTCAATAGGAACAACAAACATAAAAGAATTCTTTGGATGACTTTTTTATATAGGTAACCGAACCAACCATTCTCTCGATAAAGAAATATTTAACGCATGATTAAATTATTGAATTTGAACCATGTCCGAAGATACAAAATCTAAAATCAGAATTTTTCTTCCATTTAGTTGGTTCATTCCCGCTCTCATATCTTTTGGAGTGATTAATTTCCACCAACTTTCTGCAGGCATCTCACCCATATCCATTTAGAACAATGTCATCACATATTCCTGAATTCTACGAATCAATAGTTGAAGCTTCCGCTAGAGGAGAATTGTGGGGACTTGATCAATTTTCAAACAACATTAATCAACTTGAAATCAACTTTGATCCATCTGTTTATAAATAATGTATAACTTCAATAAAATAAATCCTCTAAACCAAGAAGATAGGGAGTTACTTTCTGATTTAAAAACTACCTTTGACATTGGGACTCAAACTATCATTGGACAAGATGAAGATGAGATAGTTGATGATCTCATTGACTAAATGACTTAATATAATGAAGATCTATAAATAGAATTAATTTCAATATAAAATTGTTGGATCTGGTAATTTTATTTTTTAATACGATCGAATGTTGGAACTTATTAAAACTATTAAAACTAAAGAAAGTTAAAAAAGAAAAATATCAACTATTAATTTTTTGCCAAATAATTTCAGCATCTCTAAAAAGGTAAATAGCTTCTTTCCTGCCAACGGCTCTTTCAGCATCATTCATTAACTTAATATACCTCTCTCTCAAAAGCTGCTTTTCCATGACAACTTTGGTAAACATATGAAGTTTTTCATGTCGATCTTCAACTTTGCTTTTGGCTACATTCTTTGTGAAGCCATTCGGGTATGTAGCTTTTACCCGAACGTTGTGCCTACTCATTTACTCAAATCTTGGTTTCTGATTTATCACTTGTACATTCTGAAAAGGGAACTCATCAAACGCGTGTAGGGTTAACCTCCAATTTTTATTAAAGGAGGAGGTTTTACCAACTTCGATTCCATAGTCTCTCGCAAGTTCAATTAACTCTTGCATTGACAAGTCAACTAGATAACTTCGAATACATTGATAAGCATTAAAGCTCTCAATACTTTTTCTCTCATTGAACATTGCACGAGAGATTCTTAGAGCTAAGGCTTCTTTAGTGAAGAGTGCACAAAAACAACTAATTAATACTATTCAACTTCTGGATATGTTTGTGTACAAATCATCTTAAGAAAACAAAAAAAAGATCAATCTAGTTGCACTCAAGGTCACACTCTGCAAATTGACCTTTTAATATTTAAATAAAATAACTATGACAGAAGTAAAGAAAAACAAAAAACTTGGATTTATCCCAAAAACGTCAAAGACTTCAGAGAAAAAAGAGGTGATTAAAGAGCCCAAAGGAAGACTTATTTCCTGGTCTCCCTGGCCTCCTGCTAATTTCAAAACTCGTTACCCAGCATTCCCTTTAGTTACGACTGTTTTGATTTTAATAATTATACGCTGGCTAACCTTGGCTAATTAGCTTAATTAAGTACTTGTAAATGTGAAATGTTATATGAAGAAAGTTGTTTTTCAAAAATGAAAATAGGGTATTTCTTTTGGGGGGGCTAGACGCGTAGAACAGATACCAAATTGCAAGCACTCAATCACATCATCATCATATTTTGGCTTGTAATTAGAAAACAATTCAGACATTTCATTTTCTTGAATGGAAACCCCAGAAAAATTTCGAAATAATTGCTTTGAGAATGGCATGATTAGACATCTAAACAACCTGCTTAATTTCTACTCATATTGATTAAAGAAATCTATAGGGAGGAACACTCAAGTATTTATACAGTCACGGAAAACATATTCAATACACAGAGACAATTGTCGAAGGATTAGCTAGTGCTTTCCTTGAAGAGATTGATTTAATAATAGGAGGCAACTTTTTCTCAATGCTTTACTTTGGATTATCTCGATAATAAAAGTTCCATTATTTTGATTTTTGTATTTGACTAAAGCCATCCGGAGACTGAAGATAAGAAGTTTGGCCTAAATAGGGATCGTCTCCAAGAAGATCATTCATTTGCGTTTCTGTGATTTGCCTAGGAGCTTGAACGATTTCAGCAGGGTTTGACTCTACAAGCGATGAATCTATTTCATCTGCATTAAGAGCCCCAGGACAAGAAATCAAAAGAACTCCAAGAAAAAAAGAAAAGATTCGAATTAGCAATGATTCACTCATTTTCTTAAAAATTACCTATCAGAAGAATCGGAACTATCAACTTGCTCAACCGTCTCATCTTGACTTGCTTTTTTCTTGTTAGATGAAGAGCATCCACCTTCACCCCAAGCCAAAACAGGAGCTGTCGTAAAATAAAGAGCAAATACTAAAGGTAGAATTTTATTCATAAGAAAAATTAGAAGCAAAGCAATATTAGAGCCTTTTAAGGAAGTTCGTTTAACCGACTTAATTCATGTCCATTCCTATTTCCATTTCATTCATAGAAACCTCACTCTGATCAAGATCTAATGGTCCCACACTAATTTCAGGCAAATTTTCTTCACTTACTTCAGGGAAGGATGGTTCAATAACTATCCCGAGAGGATTATCACCATTGTCTTCTAGAATTGACGGCTCATCTAAAAGAGACTTGTCTTCTTCGTCTGTCAGCAATTCTGATTCTGTTAAAAGATTATTATCTTCACTAGCTACTCTTATACTTTTATCCTTTATTAGTAATTTCGAAAGATCGACAACGTCTATGATTACTGACTTCTGACTTGTATACATATCTTGTATTACATTAATTATTTCACCAGATTTTGTGGGTTGGGAAATAAAAGCGAAACAAGTCCAGCCAGCCAGAATAATTGAGATTAAGACAATAGAAATAAAAGCAGAAAACATTGCTCTTATTATTGTTTTGATCATTCGGTAACATTAGATATTGTTAAATCTAGGCAAATCATTTGATACTTAAAACTGACTCTTCACACCCTGTAAAGGCGTATAAATACTTTGGGGTTTACTCTCTAGGTTTTTGCTGCCCGATTAGGTTAGAAATGTTTAAGGATATTTAGGGAGCTTAATTATGTTTTTAAATCCATTCAAACTTTTAATTCACAATATTCGAGCATTATTACCTACTAATAATCAAACAGAAAAGCAACAAAAAGATGAGGAACAGGAATGCTTACAGTTTGGGATATGTAGTATCCAAGCTCAATCACCTAGACCAGAAGAGTTGTATTTTGGATGAAAATAAATACAGAACTATGCCACTTCAGGAATATTTTCAATAAATTCATCTAATTCTTGAAATTTTCGTTGCAAATAAATGATCTTTTTGGTTTCCGTCATTTCTTCAGAATAAAATTTTACTGGCAAATGAGAAAGCAGGTTATCACCACTCATCAATCAAGTTCCACTTAATTTTCAATCTATTTAACCTAATAATCTAAAAAAGCCAATCTCTACAACTATTAAAATGTTGTATGCCTCACTTAAAATCCTCCCGGAATTTAAATCGAAATAAGTTATTCAAAATGTACAGATCTTGAGAGACTAACTATTGACTATTGAAAGGAATAAATACTTGAGTGTTTATTCTCTATGTATCATTCACCCCATAGGAGTAGAAATAAATTGTGGATCTTTGACCTCCTATGTCCTTCGGAAATCGCTTTGCTCAATTGACTACAGAGGCGGCAGAAAATGCAGCTCGACTTGTTCTTAGTCAACTATCTGAAAGAATAAGTTTTTCAAAGCATCCATCAAACAATGATGAAGAAATGGAGTGTTTGCAATTTGGCATCTGTTCTTATCAAACTCAACCACAAAGAGTAAATGTCTATGGTTTCTCAAATGAAATACATTGAACTAATTCTAATATTTTCGTCATTATCATTGACGTTTTTAGGTTTCTCTTTTCTCGCTATTTAAGAAAGAGTAAACGTTATAAAAATATTAGAATTGCTTTTTATTGCTGCATAAATCATTCATTATCAGAGTCCTCCAAAAGATCAGAATATTCCGATAACTTTACTATCGGCAACTCAGATGCGCTATTAGTTGATCTCACTAACAAAGCAGTTAATTCTGCTGTCCTTTTGTTACTAACAACATTACTACCATGAGCTGAAACTGCTGCTCCAGCGACAAGCGCAGAGATTGGCTTCCACCAATGTAAAGATTTTAAATCGTTCTTCTGAACCTCGGCCAGGAAAAAACCTACCCCAAACAAAATACCAAATACAGCTCCTGACCATTGGCATATTTCGGCGGAAATAGATGTACTTTTTTCGGCAGCATTAATTTGGTCTTCCATCAGGTAAAAATCGAAAGCTAAATTTGTGATTTCCTAATCTATATGAAAGCACTTTTCACATCTAATGAACATGAGTAATTAATCCAATACAAGTTAGCTGTATAAAATAAGGTTAAATAATGTCTAATAAAAAACAAGCAAAGATATTCCTAAAAAAGAAAATGATAATGAAAAAAATATCAAAAGTAGTTCAGTAGTTTTCATTACCACTCAGAATCTTCCAAAAGATTTGAATATAGTTCATAGTTAAAGAAAATATCTTCTTCCAAAACTTCTTCCAGATCAACTCTTTTAAAGTAGGTCATGTCCATTAAAACATTTTTTACAATCATCTAGTAAAAGAAACAAAAGCGTGAGTGAGTGGTATTCGGTTTACATGGTTCGGTTAAATTTACTCATTGCTCTACTACATTCGACTTCAGCTAAGTTAAGGAAATAGATATGATGAAAATAATTTGCTTATCAACAGCATTATGATCGAGTAACATTTATACTTTAAAAAAATTTGTTGTAATAATTTTTTCTTGTTAATTAATGCAAACTTAATTAATACATTTGTAGTTTCCCGATCGAGAAGAACATATAAAGGGGTTGACGTTTTTGCTCAATATTTTGCAAGTGCTTGCGAATAAGACAAGTTTGAAGGTTTCGAGGTCATTAAAAGAATTATTAATCCTGAAGGAGCCAATATATGGAGGGTTTTGAAAGCATACGATCAAAAGGTAGTTGGGAAATTGTTTCAGCTTTGATGTAAAGATTTTGGAAATAATGCTGAGGTCATTCCTGTTCTTACCGCTGGAGAATATCTTGCTGTTCATAAAGAGTTGGAACAGCAATCAAAGCTTTAACTCAGAGGGTTGGTTTAAACAAACCTTCCAAAATTTTACTCAAGGAAAAATTAAAAATTTCTCGTAGAAGTAATTTTTAATAGACACAAAAATCTTAACTCAAATGAAATACCTTATCGCTAAGTACAAAAATCAAAAGTCCGATTGAACTCATTGCAAGTAAAATTCCACCAAAAATAAGAGTATTACTTTTTTCAGGTTGTTGTTGTTCAAGAACTTTTTTAAAATTCTTGATATTTGATTTTTTTCTCTTATTTTTTTTACTCATAACCTTCAGAGTTATTTTTTTGATGGAGTGAAACTATATATAAACACAATTCTGCATAGCTCCCACCTTTTCTTCTAATACCAATATTGTTCACCAATTATTGATTTTTAGAAAATACACTACATTTCCTAATAATTTTGACTTGCTCCATTTTAACCACTAATTTCAGCAAATTCCTTTTAAAATTTTCTGGAAGTCCTCCTTTTAAGCGTTCTAAAATTTTGAGAACAGTGCTTCATTCAGAATTCTTACCAATGAAAGAAAAAAGTAAATTTTTTCTTTCCCCTGCTTAAGATCCCAAAGGTCCTCCTTCATACACGCCTCAAAGTAGAGCTGGTATAAACAGTATTCTTAACATGCACCACAATAGTGCAATGCCTAAAAATGCTTCTGAGTAAGTACCACCAGCCTCTCCTGCGACGCCGAGAAAAAGATTATCGACTTGTCGAACTGAATACCACTGCGAAATACTATCCTTGGAGATGAAATCGGTTAGTCCAGAGCCCCCCCCCTCTGAAAGTGTTATTTGACAATTAGAAATCTCAAAAAATAAGTCGTCATTACTTAAGTGAATTGACCAAGATCACATAAAGCATAATTTAATTTAATTTCTAGCGATTAGATACAATAACCCTACAATCAGGAAAGGTGAGATTAACAGTTTTTACCATTTATTACATGAGTCGATGTCAATATATTTTTTTGCTTTTTGATATTACCCAACGTATTTAATTGGACAAACTAAAACACATAAAACTACTAAAGTAGTGTTTTCCCTCTCCCATTCGTCATTAGGAGGGTTTATGACTGTATATGTCGAGCAAAACTAGTTAAGTCTCTACACTCTCCTCATTCCAAGGAAAGAGAACCATAGCCTCTAACGCTTTCGAAAAGTATACAAAAAAACTATTACCTCACATACACACAAATTTTCAATGTTTAAAATCTTCCGAACAAAGTGGTTTAGATCCGCACCTGTTGTTGCAACACTATGGCTTTCAAGCACATCCATCATACTTATTGGAGTAAATAGCTATTTCCCTGACTATTTATTCATGCCCATAAGTTGATCTAGGGTTGGATCTAAAACAAATGATTACGTAATTAAATCTATAACTCACGATAATGAGCATATATAATTCCTAGCAAATAATTCAATAAAATAGGTAGATTTAATTTCTTTAATAGTTCTGATGAAAACTGAGATTAGTGATTAACGACGGTGTGCAGTCACTTTCATATCCAATGGTGACCAGCATTCACAATAACTTTTGCTAAGCCAGTATTCCGAATTCAATAATTTCATATAAGTTTTGGCTGAACAATAAAAAATCAAAATGCAAATTACTCCTCTAGCATTAGCTTTCTCAGAGTGGGGAATTGGAAGGTTCCCATTAGATTTAATTATTTTCCTATCTATAGTATTTATTTTTGCTTTGCCAGCGGGTATAAATCGAAAAAAGATTTTTGTTAAGGGTGATGCATTTACTACTAGGTTGAAAAGCTAGTAAGGATACGATCATTGTCCTATCAATTCAGTAAGAATAAAAACTTAGATAGTGGTCATGTAAGCAAGAAAACCAATAGGGACAAAAAGTAAGGCAGCGATAGTAAAACGGACAAATTTCCCTGTACCTGAATCTCTTGAATAATCAGTGAAATGCTTAGGACTATTCCACTCGGACCAGTTTTTAGGTCTTTTAGATGAAGTCATTTTTTGATGATTAAATTGCGTGATAAGCAACGGCTAAGAAAAGGGCCTTGCCTTATTCATTAACAAACCATAAAAACAACATTCTTTAAACGTAGTTCGGTCGAGGTAGTGCTAACCCTAGAGATGACTTCATTTTATTAAGACTGGACTTTCCTCAAAAGTGTATCGACTCACTAGACCTGCCATTTATTGTTATTTTTATTGACCATGACAAATACATTTACCACCCTTCCAGGCAGAGCATTTTTTCTTTTTGCACTTCTTCTTTTTCTTCTTATCTCCCATAAGAATTAGATTTTATTTTCTGATTTTAGTAGAAGATAATGTGCTTGTTGGAGTATCAAATTAGAAGTGTTTATCAATAAAATCATTTATCAATTTTATCAGTAATAAGAGAAATACATTAATAAATAAGTTGAATTCAATTTTTTTGTTTGGAATACTGAACCAATAAACAATCACAAAAGCCAAAAATCGAAACAAAGAGTCCAAAAAATTTTGCTTTTCTGGCATATGCCAGATAAACAGGCTTATCTAATGAAACTTAGTAGTTAGCTTAACAACTGCAATAACTGATCTTCCAAAAGAAAAAGTTCATACTGTTACATTCAATACAATCAATTTCGATTCGTTGATACATCCTTCTATCCAACGACGTGATAATTATGACTAAAAAACTCACCCATAGATATGCATTCACATTATTGAAGATGAAGAATGCTGAAGGCAGAAATGAATATATGGATTTAGCAAGAGAAGCTAATCTCATATGGCATCAAATAGTTAGCCAAAAATCTAAGAACACGCCACGCATGAACTGCAGAGCATAGTTGATTTATATAAATTCTTTAATCAAGCGAAAGCAGGATTTTTCACAACAACAGTATTCTTTACAATTTCAATCAACTTCAAAAATTGATTTTTAAGAAAAGATCCAAGACCAAGATCAATAAGGATATGGAACACAAGGGAAATACAAAAAAGCGTATAAAAGATGAGATGACAAATGAAAATATTTATAAAATCATTTTTTTCATTAGCTTCCGTCTCATTCAAGTTTGATGGAACGAAATCAGAAAATGAATTTACACTTGCCGATTCAACCAATCCAAATGGCATTAATTCCTGGTCTTTTACTGTAGGAGCAGCAGTAGCAGTCATAACGCAAGCCTTAACTAAATCTACCCTACTTTCTTATTGATAAGTTTGGCTTATGTACTGATTATTTCGTTTTAAATCTTGTTCAAATAAGCTATTGTTTCAAGTTCTTTCTGCATCATGATTGGAACTTTTTGCACATCGAACCTGTTTTTTATTTTAGAAATCTTTTTTTTCAAGAACGCTGTGATGAACATAAAATCTTATAATTTGTTCCATTAAATCGATAAAAAAAAAAGAATCAATCCGTAAGAATTACCAACAAAAAAAGAGGGCTAATGCCCCCTAATGAAATAGGCTGTCACCTTCTGAATTCTACTTCGTAAAAAGAGAGCTCTTCACTCCAGCTTGTTCCCACTTTTTAATTGTTGGCCTTAGGAATGACATGGGTAGAGCTGTCAAAATTGCGAATGAGACAACAAGAATCAAGTCAGTAGTGAAATGATTTATTCCAAGGTCAGAGCCAGCAAGCCAAAGCCAAGGAAATGCAGAAGCAAATGAAGTAGTTAGCATAAATTCTCTTCAATCAAGGCAGAGCATATAAGAGCATAGCGTTCATTTTATTCTTTGCTTAGTAAAAATTATCACTGCCTTTTTCATTGTTTGGAATGTAAGAACAGCCATGTGAAAGTGCAGACTCAATTTGATCAACAATTCTTTCCTTTGAGCAATCCATAGCTACACAAAAAAGGATTGACGATAAGAACAATCCAAAAAGGTGTGGGTAGAGCAGCATTAACAAGACTGCCTGCATTTATTTATTGAAGAAGGCAACTATTAATAATCAAGACATTAAGACCAACTCACCAAAAAAACATTTCTAGCAGAATTGAAATTTTTTATGGAACTAGAAGTAATTCATAAAAAGCCAATGCCTAAATTGCATGCCGCAACAACATCAGCGAACCTCTGACATACATCAATGATTCTACTGAAACAGACGGAGAACCGTTTCCACTGAGAAAACCAAAATGCTTATAAGAAGTACACCCAGTACAAGTGAAGAGATCTAGTAGTTTTTATAATCGATTTTATATTCAAAATTTATAATTTTTTCTATGGTCTTGTTTTTTTGATCAATGAAATTGTTTCTTCCAAATCTAAACAAGGTTGAATAGATATATCCATCAATTTTCTCCAAGGATGCCAGAGTTTCCATATTGTATCTAAAGAATCAGCCCTAACTACACAATGACCAGTCCCATTCTGAATCATGAAAACCCATGAATGAACCTCATAGGTTTCTGGCCTATTCTCTACTCCTCCTGTTTCGTACCATTTAACCAACATATCGCCACCTATTTCTTGATCTTCTCCATCATTAAATTCATAAGAGATCAGATAACGCTGCATAACTAAAAGAAAAACAAACCAATACAACTACTTTGCATAGAGTTATCAAAAATTCAATTAAATATGATCTTTCTAGAACTTTTTCATTATCAAATTTTAAGCTAAAAATTTATATTAAGTAAATATGTGTTTTCATACCAATCGATTAGTAAGAACAACTATTAATGATAGTGTTTTTAATCAACTTATTATTAATGGGGTTTTCCCAATTTTTTACTTGCTTAAGATCAGCATTTGCTGGAAATTTACTAAATAATCTATTCTCACAATCAACAGCCATTAAAAAGGAGTCATTATTTATGACAGTTTGATCATGAGGGTCGATATCAGAGTGTTTAGCAATAACAGAAAGAAAACCTTTGTTATTATATTTGATTGAATTTGGATTTATAAATAGTAATTCATTATTTGTCCTAGATACTTCTAACCATTCGATCTCGTCAGCAAATATCTTAAAAGAAGAAGAGAAAAATATTAAAAAAAAGATGCTACAAATTAGTAAACCTTGGCGTATATGATGTCGTAAAGTTTTCATTATTTATAGCTATTTCTATAATTATGCCTACAGAAGTCAACCAATAAAAAACAATAACCTATAACTTATAGTAAATATACATAAATTATCTTTTCTTAAAAAGTTGAAGTCTTAAATCTTGACTCAATCATGAAGTAATTTCAATAAAAATTTATATCAAACAAAATTTTTAATTTCTTAAATACTAAGCTCTTTATAAGCGCTATTGCTTATAAGCAACATCTCAAGACTATATTCTTACTTATAAAGCTGATTATATGAAAAGTGTTGCTCCATTTCTCTACCCAAAGAAAAAAGAACTTCATTAACTATTTTTAACTGCTTCTCCAATTCACTTCTCTTAAATTGCAGATCTACAAATCTTCTTTGCATTTCTGCTTGAGACCTTTTTACATAATCATCTTTTTGTTTAGATGGGTTTGATGAGGCTTTGTTTTTCATAGTTATGACCTTAGTGTTTAGAGAAGAGAACCTTTATATCCTCTCCGAAGCTTTCATTGGTTCTTTGCGTTAGTAGTGTGTATATTTTTGATTTAATAGAAATAAACCCCAAAAGTAAATCCGTCTTAATGCGGGAGTATAAAAACCTCAGCTTTCTTGCCTCAGTAATTACAAGGACTAGAAAACCCCGGGAATAATTTATCTAGGAATAGCATATGAACCTATGCCAGAAATAATTCCAATAATCGAAGACCATCATTAGATTTTTCATCCTCGACAAGATTAAAATTCGAAGAAAACAATTGAGTAATACTTTTAATCATTAGTTTTAAAGCAATTAAATAAACACTAATAAAAAATTTATAAAAATCAGTTTCAACAGCTACATTCAATAGTCAGCAGAAGTTATTACAACTATAAATAAATCAAATATCTACAAAACAAAGGTATCAGAAAATACCTTCGTTTTGTAGATAACTTTAACTCTGACCTAGATTAAATAGGTATATTTTGGGGAGTCATTCATTAATGATTTACTCTTCTTAGAGATTTTATTAATAGAAATCAAGGCCAAGTCAAAAGAAGATAAACCAATCTCATATTCAAAAGAAAATTCCTTGGCTATCATTTTTTGTTTAGTAATAATTACTTTTGGGGTATCCACAGAAATCACGTATATATATTTTCAATAAAAAATATATATTGCGCTTAGCAAGAGGTATAAAGACACTTTTATAAGTGTTCGTAAAGGCTAATTACCATTAAAATTGTAATAAATCTACTATAAAATTCAGAATTCATCCCTAAAAATAGTAGTTTATCTCAATTTGATTACTAAGAAGTCGCTTGAGTCTTTGTTTTTTTTCTCTTTGGTTTTTGAAGCTTATAACCAAATTCAAGAAGTTGATGATATGTCAATTTAGCTTGTAAAGCACTTAAAGATAAACGTTTTTCATCATCTTTTTGAAGATAGAAATTGCCTCTATTATTATTATCTGTCTCAATAGTAATAAACTCTTTTCCTTTTTTAAGAATCCAAGGCTCCTTTAGATAATTATCATTCTCCACATCAATCTCCCATGGAACTGATACTTGCTTCTTCTTTAATGGCATTTTGAAAAATTACATACCATATTTTTTATTTTACATGCAACCCTGACATAATCCAGTTCAAGCTATTAATGCTGAAAGCCATAATCTTCATAAAGAGTATCAAGACCTATTGAAGTTGAGATTTTTATCAGAATTTTTTTTTGTGTTATTTGGTCCAATTTTTATCCTAGATGCTATTAGTTGAGAGGCAATTGGGTTGACCCTATTCTCATATTTTCTTGATCTATAGATTTCAAATTTGCAAATATCATCACCACCGAGAAAACAATCATCAATAAAATCATCAAGTACTTGTGATGGCATTAAAAAAAAATTAGTTACACAATTAATGCGTCATTATGGAAGGCAAACAAGTGCGTCTTAACACCTAATTTCCTATTTATGGCTAAATCTCTTCACTACGCATTAATTAATCGGAACGATCTTATAAGATAGAAATTTTTAAACCGTGCATCCAGAACTTAAAGAGAGAAAAGTTGAGCAATTAAATATCATATGGTTCCTAAAACCGAACAAAAATCTAACACGCTCAAAAAGCCTTGAAGTCATAATTAATAAACGCTGGGGAAAGCACCAACGAGAGATGGGAGAGTTGTCCTGTATACAACCTCTCCTCTCAATGAATATTTACTAAAATTTCTTAAATGAGTAGTCAGCACAACACCACACTTAATTTCTCACATGCTCCTTACAAGAAAAAAAATAATATAAGGAATGTTGATCGCGAGATAAAAATGGGAGAATTTAGGCTCAGATACGTACAACTTATGAGAGATGCTCATTTAACCCTTGGCAGCAAGAACGCAAATATTTTGATTAAAGAGGCTGAGGCTATATGGGAGCAGCTTAGTAATCCAAGAAATACTGTAATTTAAATGACATAAAAAAATTGTTCAAGAAATCTTTGATAATTCATATCCCCGCAAAACATAAGATATTCGAATTATAGTATCTACAGTCATCTACACCTAAATGGTTAACTAAGATAATGCATATGGCTATAACCCCTAAACGACTATTAATTTCAGTCTTGGTAAATAGCATATTTTAGTCTTTATACATAACGAAACAAATGGCATGATCAGTCTATGAAAAGATTAAATGATCTAAAAATTCTTTTTAATAGCTTTTTCAATAAAAAAAGAACGAAAAGAAGAGAGATGAAAAGAGTTTTCCAATGGAGAAGGTATGTTAAATGGAGAGATTTATCACCTGAAGAAAAACTTTCAGCCAAACGATTCTTATTAATTCCGATATTTGCTTATTTCATAATTGGGATCTTTGATCAGAATCTTTCCTTGATTGTTCTATTTCTGGTTGGTTACCTACTTTATAAGAAATTTGAAAAAGGAGCTATTTTGAAAAAATAAAATAATGCATTTTTGTCATTAAAAAACCCCTTCCGTAATGACAGAGAAGAGGCTTTTTTTTAGTTGATTTGAATACTTGGTCTAAACAATTCCTGGAATGATCCAGCCTGTTATTCCGTAGTTGATGACTGCAGCAAAGAAACCCATCATCGCTAGACGGCCATTCATTTGCTCTGCTGTTTTCCAGTAGTTAGTTCCTTTGTTCATTACACAACACCTGGAATGATTTGGCCGGTTGTTAGATATGCACCGACAAGAGCCAAGCAGCCAACTGATGCAGCGAGACCATTGAGTCTTTCAGCAATTACCTTGCCTTCTTCGACTCTTGGTGTTTCTGTGGTTTGATTTTTCATTAAACGACACCTGGGATAAGTTGACCTGTTGTTAGGTAGATACCTGTTAGTAGAACGAATGCCATCATGGCTGGTCTGCCGATGCTTCTTTCTAGAATTGTTTTGTTAGATGGTTGCATTGTTATAAGTAGTTATTGGTTTAGAAAATTCCAGGAATGATCTGACCTGTTGTGAAATAAGAAACCAAAAGGCTGATCATCCCGATCATTGCCCAACGGCCATTTGTCTTTTCTGCTTCTTCTGGGTAGCTGGTGTAGTCCTCAACAAGCTGAGGCTGTGTTTCACGACCAAAGATGTTTTGCTTGCCGTACTCAGTGATTACCTGAGATGAGGATGACGTTGTCATTACTGGAATTGCGTAGATGTGAATAAATGTAAAGTATGGGATTTGCAAGGTAAAGATACGGTCGGGTACGGCTTCTTCTAATCTTTAATAGCTGTAAAGCTCAAACACTAAATACAGCAACTAATTAGAGCGATATTTATGCAGTGATTAGATTTATTGATCATTCTGATAAGTACAAATAGCCCGAACTGGTTAGCCCTACTTCAACCGTCCTGAATTAATTGGAGACTTCTATTTAAATTATTCACATCTTCAAAACCACCTAAGAAAACATTTAGTCATGCTTGCAATCAACAAAACTATTGCTGCAAAATTAATCGTTTTATGGAATCTTCCTGCACTTCTTTTATTGGCTTGTGCTTATGAAATTGGGACAACCATATTCTCTTGACTAACAATGACTTCCTCAAATAACAGTCCAAAAAATTGGTCCGAGTGGAATAACACTAAGCATTTCACTGTGTATTCAAAAGACTCAAGTACAGGTAAAAATTTTTTTTTTACAATTGCCGCCCTACTCTTCGTTCCTGTTGGACTTCTTGCTTATATGACCACTATCTAGGTCAATAATCAAGAAAGAATAATTAATTTAATTAAATTTGAGCCGATTATTCTTGGTCTACAGATTTCGCGAATTGTTTCGATTATTAGAAATAGCTACAACCAAAGAAAATAATTAGAGTTGGAGAATAGAGATTTCTTTTAAAAAGCCTATTTAGAACATATGTCTCTGAATTTTCATTCAAAACACTTGTTTTTCGTAATTAATTAACTTCACTTATAAAATAAGAATATTTAATCCATCTCACTAGAATTACTTATTCTTATTACTAAACCTGGGTGAGTTTACCCATCCAAGAAATCTCATCAACAAGCTAGATTTAAAGAATATATAAATTACTTTTAATGAGTCTAAAACCTGATGATTTAAAGATACTTATTAGTAAGTACAAGACTATGAATATTGAAGAATTAAAAGCAAGTATCGACCATTGGGAAGAAAGTAAAAATTGCCCTAACCAACTACCAAGCCCCAGCATTGATATTGCAAAAAAAGAACTAGAACTAAAATACAAAGAGAGGAAAGAACAAATAGAACTCCTAACTAAATCTCTTACCTCTTCATCACGAGTCAGTAAATGGATATTTAGTATTAGAGCAATTCTCAACCATTTTATAGAATCCAAAATTTAACAGTCATACCAACTCTTATTTAAGAAAGATCAGAACATTTGTGAATGATCTAACAATGTCACAGACTGGAAATAGCTTATTTATTAATTGCTTTTGCTTAGCAAGATGGGAGAAGCAAAAGAATAAGAGAGCTTTGATTGCCTCCAAAAACACAAAAGAAGGAAGGAAATCAAAGACTAACGAAAAGAAGCTCTGATGGTCACAAATCTCGATCAACCAATAAAATTCTGCACCCAGAAGCTCCCCTTTTAACTACTACATTGGTTTTAACAGTTTTAAAATGGGATTCTCGCTTAAAAGCTGATAATGTATTAACGGAGTTCTTTGAAGAATTCGAAAAAATTGGTGAGATAGTCCCTAACCTGATTGGACTAGTAGGTTTTTGAGGGGTAATGATTTAATTTGATCAAAATAAATAAGCTAAATTAAGAAAATGAAGGGAAATACCTACTCTTAGATAGTTATGATTTTTATGGTAAAGCTGAAATAATCGGATGCACCGTCACCAATATGGTTGCATTTGGATTTTTTATTTTAGCAAGTGGATACTTTGCTTTAACTGGGAAAATGGCTGAAATGTATGGCTGGAGAGAAAAGTAATAACAATATTAATAGGAACCACTGCTAAAAAGTTTCAATTGAGTATTAGAAGCCTATTTTTAAATCTTTTAAATCCTTTTAATTTTTATTGTTTGAGCTAGTTCCCCATTCGCACGAAAGTTCGCATTCAGTCAAATTTGTTTTTTCAAGACGACTTAATATCCTAGCCATGTCTACGGCGGAGAGACTTCCATCAGAATTCCATTTTAGAGTCGTTTTACGTTGAAATGGGACATTATCAATATTATTTCCAGAGGGTAGAAATCTAATAGTATTGTTTTCAATAAAGTCTAAATACGATTTTGCACTGTGTAAATCCCCAGTGTATGTGCATTGATTTGCAGAACAAGCTCTAAAGATTCTTCCTGACAATCCCTCTATACAATGAATTGATCCACCAAGATTAGTCACGTGGAATGGCTTTCTAAAGGGCATAGTTAAAACTCCATTTCTGGAATGAGCAACATTTTTGTATCAACTGCTACAAAATAACAATAGGTCTTAATGCTCAATGCCAAATGCCCAATGCCCAATGCTCAATCTAATCAACTTCACTTGATTCATAATCACTTGTATTTCAGCTAAATCGCTTCTAAAGATTAAACTTAGCTGTTTCATCTTTTCAGCGCTATACCTAAAAAGCTTGCGTGGCTTTTGATCATGCTCCGTAATCCCTTTCAAGAAATTATTCAATCCATCTTTTATTTGTAATAATTTACAAGATCAACAATAAGTACAGTCAAAAGGACTCCTCCTAGAATGAAGGGCAAAAAAGGATATTTGGCTGAGAGATTGCTTATAAAACCAGCTTTGTTTTCATCTTTTTTTATCCTCTTTTTTCTAGGAGGCAATCCCAAATCTTTTCTTCTTTTGGCTTCTCCCATATTTAGTAAAAAAGGGGTAATGCCTACAAGATAAATCGAATGCCAACCTAACTTCAACTGTATAAAACCTTAAATTTATTCATCTATTAAATCAACAAACATAAAAGAGAAATTGGTATCAGTTGATTAAGGGTCCAAATAAATACTGATTGCTAGAAGAGTTGTTTTTGTAAAAATATTAGAAAACTGATGGAATACTAAATTGGCTCTAAAACGAAAATTCATACCAAGTTCATCCGAAGTCCAATTAATAACGGAAGAGGAAAGGATAAGAAATGACCGTCAAGCAGTTTTTCAGCTTGTACGAGACTTAGTGCAGGCTCAATTTGATCGAGGTGATGAAGAATTAACCAAGAGACTTTGGCAGGATGTCGCAGACAGAAAGATTGATCTAGACCGAGTAATAAATCTCATGTACACTTGTTGTTTTCATGAAGACGATTATGAAATGACCAGGATAGATGAGACTTATCAAAAGACATGTCTGCTTGATGAAATTAATCACTATTCAATAGACGATTGCTATAAAACCCCTTGAGCTGAATTAGGCCAGTAATTTTTATGTGATGTCTGATTGAGCAGGATCAGTTATAAAGAGATGGTATTTATATTGCTTTATGCGCCGTTTTTTATTTCTTGCATTAACAGTTGGAATTTCTATCCCAATAGTTGCTTGTAGTCCTAACAAGGAAACATCCCTTGAGCCCGTGGTAGTAGAAACTCTTATAAGTGCAACTGAATCGTGGAATGGAGATTCTTTTAAATATCCCAGAGGACAAGCCGAAATGAAACTCGAAAAAATAACTGCTCAACCAGGTTTTAAAACCCCTCTTCATATACATCCACAACCAGGAATTATTTATGTACAAACAGGAAGTCTTTATTGTGAAACTAGTGACGGGCAATCCCTAACAGTAAGGGCTGGCGAAAGCTTCGCCTCATCCCAGGACACTGTTCATTACTGTGAGAATAATGGTGATGAACAGATGGTAGTTTTTGTTGCCTCAGCAGGTACTAAAGGCAAGAAAACAACTGTTCCGATGGAATAAAACAAACGTTTAATGCTTGAATAAAACTGTTTTACAGTTCTAGAGATAGGAATTATGGGGCTGATTTAGTTCATTCCTTTTTCAGGTGATTCACCAATTACTTCATTCAAACTGGTTCGGAATCAGGAATTTAAGGAAAATTGCTACTGGCGTATTTCAAATAACAATACATAACTCAACGAGAGTAAGTAGATAAGTTTTTATGATAAAAGCACAATTAAAAAAACATTAGTTAAGTTATGGGAGTCGCATTTGAAGTCAACTAAAAAGATGTTTAATAAATTTCCTTACGGGAAAGGTAACTGGAACATCGTCATGTTGATTGATGGAACTGAAAACAAACGTAAAGCTCGTATAAACAAAATTCAATTTAGACTTGATCTAAATCAGTGATATTCCCTTCAATTTCGCAACCTTTTGAACAATCGATCTTCAAGCAAACCAATTCTTTCCCATCGAAGAGCTTCTTTGCCCACTGAAAGTTGATCTAGGCGTTGATCGATTTGAAATGTTGTTTTAACTGAGCTCCAAGGAAGGGCAACATAATTGCAATTAACTTTTGAACTTCTACAGAGAATGTTTTGTTTAAAACGAGTCATGTAAGAGATAAGAAATCAACATCCCACTCGATTTCACCTATCTACAAAAGAGGTAAGGAATCACCTTCTTGCGGGTGTACGACTCCAATATTGGAGGGTTGATTCTCAAGAAAACTTAAGCTCCTAGTAAACTCATGTCTTCAAGAACATTCAACAAGGATTATGTTTTTATAGCAGATATGCTCACAAACATGAAGAGATGAGCACCATATGTGGTGTTTTCGCTATTTTTTGATAGGTATAAAGACTAATTGTGGTTCTGATTGCGTCAGGCTAGGTTTGGTGCCCTCACAAAATATCCATGACCGAAAAGGAAATAGAACTGGCAATGGAAGGACTTTTTCGAGGTACATCAAAAGTTAGAGCCCGGAAATATAAAAAAAATTTCTAAAAACGTCAATAGTGATCTAGCAGCCTGTATTGCTGCAAAACTTGGCTAGAGGAGCAAGATTTTATTAAGGCTGTCTAACTGGTGGGATCTTTATATTTGAGGTTCAGTACTTTAGAGATAGCTCTCTTTAAAGAGATAAAGAGTTATTCACCGAGACTCTGAAAAACTATATCTTAAATCTACCTATTGCATGAATTTTCAAAAAAAAAGACCTACGCATAATGTTTCTCTGCGGGCCTGACGGTTTAAATCTTAGTTTTAGCCCTATCTCTAAAAGAATCACTTCCTCCACATCTGGGGCTTATCGATAAAGTTTTGTTAATTAAATCTTTATATGGTGTTATGAGAATTTGAAAGTTTCTTAGTCCTTACTAAGGTTTTTATGACTGGGTGATGGGTCTCAGTCCTTAAGTTCATAAAGGTCCAAGCATCTGTATTCAAATTGAAGCTTGACCTTTAATTATTGGAATAAATTTTATGAATCTTGGATTGCTTTTCCTTGAATCAATTTCAACTGGAGTTATCACTTCCGATGAGATGAATTGGGTGACATCAAATCAGCCTAATTTCTCACGAGTTGAAGAAGCGACAGCTTTGAAACTTGGACGTCTATTAGATCGTGGCTTAATTCAAATTGGTTGTCGTATTGGAAAAAATTAAGTATTCATTCGACCACCTGAAATCGAATCAAATCCAGTGAAGCTTGAATTAACCATGATTGCTTGACTTAGTTATTGGCTTGACCTTCATTTTTAGAATTACTGAATGATGAAGACCATCCAGCCAAGTGAATACTGCATCAAATTAAGAGGATTAGATTACGTTTATTTCAATGGACAATTTACTTTCCTCGACTATTTGAATTTCAGATTTTTGAACTCAAGAATTCGATAAGCACTCTTTGACTAAGATAGTTTGCTACTACAAATTAGTTGGGATAACGAAAATAGATAAAATTGGCTATTGTAAAAATATATTTATAGACTATCAAGCAAAAAGAACCTACAAAGGCCCTTCGATCCTATAAACAATATCTTTGCAATTGTTAGATTTATCCCATTCCCTCACAAATGGATTATCAAGAATTTTTGTAAAAGCCTCTAGGCTTGTGACGTTATAGAAAGAAAGAGATTTATGATCATTGATTTTGTTTAAGTCATATTAAATGACAACACCGTCACCATATTCTTTTCTAAACTTTTCAATAGTTTGTTCATAGTATTCAAACGAGCAGTCAAAAGTGCATACAATAAATATTTTTCCATTTCTATTAACCTGCTATGTAACTTGTAATAACAGTTGAATCCCATACATGACCGCCAGCCTATATTAGTCCTCTTGCACCTTCAGACATTTCTTTAGCAACACCTTCCTCTGCTTGATGAACGACGACGACTAATTGAGGATCATCCTTACTAACTCCACGATATAGAGGAGTAACTGCATTTGCCTTATTCATTGCCTCAAGGTCTTGACTATCAAAACCTTTAGCCCATTCTTCAAACGAAACAGAAATCATAAAAGTGAATATTGTCGTTTCCAGAGCCATCAAAATTATTAGAAGTAACTTGACCATCGCCCATTTTTCTATATTTTATGAGCCTAAAGCCATTTCATCAGCTCTTGAAATAAGTTAGTTGGAGACCTATTGCTTAATAATGAGAGTAAAGATCAAATAAAATCCCACCAAAAAATTCAACTTATAATGAAAAATGTGAATGGAGAGTTGTTGAATTCTAATTACGTATGAAACGCTTATTAATTGCTCTTATATCTGGATTTTTTATTCTCTTACCTTTAAATTTCAAAGAAGGAAGTTTTGTAAAAGCTCAGAATTTATCAAGATCTTGTCGTAATTATCCATACGATTTAGGTATAAATCTTAGAGAAATGAGAAACGGTTCTTTTCGACTTATATCAACATCTATTGTGAATAAAAAAATTGATAATAAAAGCTTTACATCCAGAGCATTAAGAGAGGCTAATTTGAGAGCGAAATTAAACATCTCTAATTTTATAAAATTAACTAAAGAATCCAAAGATCAAAACATCAAAGATATAAACTTTCCAATACGTATAAATGGAAGGATCATAAGAACAAACAGTCAATTTAAAAATGCACTTCGAAAGATTGTCTTAGCATCATCGACCAAGCTAAAAGGTGTTCAACAGATAGCTATGTGCAATAGGTCAGCAGATTATGTGAAGGTAACCCTAGAAGTAACAAATGAGACAGTCAATGCAGCTGATTACATTAGGAATAATTAAATTTAAACCGATAAGCTACCAAAACTATATGAGATAGACGCCTTGATGATAAGTTGGTATTTAAATACTTCGTTAATGATCATGAAAAAAATAAAAATAATCTCAATGCTTATTTTCTCTGCATCTTTATCTTTCTTCACTCCCCAGGGTGTAAAAGCTGAAGGGTGCTCTAATTATCCATTTGTGGCGAGTGAATCGAAGTTCATACCTAAAGGGGATGGACTTTTCAGTTTACAAACAACCCAAGAGCAATTTGTTAGAGCTGATAGTAATAGCCAAGTACAAAGGGCAAGAAAAATAGCAGAATTAAGAGGGAAGAAAGCAGTCTCAGATTTTGTTATGCAAAAAATCGCAGGGCAAGATTCATTCGATAATAAATCTATTGAAGATGCCGTTGAGAATCCTGAAGGAGTAGATTGGAGTATTGAAGAAGCTGGGGAATTGTTTGAATCAATTTCTTCCTCCTCTGAAAACCTAATTAGAGGAATAATTACAATTGGAAGTTGTTATGAGCCAGGCAAACATGTCCTGGTAACTGTTGGCATCAAACCAGAAACAATTGCTGCAGCAGGAAACGTTGAGGCATCTTCTGGAAACCCATATTCTGGATTTAAAGACAAAAGCAATTCTTCTAATACCAGCAATAGTTCGACTGAAGACGGAACATCCTCTCAAGGGAGAGAGATGCAGCCATTTAATACTGCCCCTGGTTACTCAGGCATTGACCCTGATTTCTAAAAATACCCTTTCCAGAGAGATTCTTAAAATTACATTTATCAATCTCTCTTAATAAAACAAAGAACATGAAGATTAGTACTTTCAAAAAGATTCTTGGTTTTTTTGTTTTTTTATTTTTTATTCCATCATTCCCCATAACAGGTACTGAAAATAAGTCGAACCTATTAATTGCTCAAGAACAAAAAAAGAATTCAGATAATATAGAAACAGTAATAACAATAGGTTTTGGAAGAGATATTGAAGCTGCTGTTCGAGATGCTGGAGTTAATGCATTAAATCTAGTAACTGGGGATTTTATTGATACTAAGACTTCATACAAAAGTAAATATAATTTCAAAGATGATTTAACTAATGAAACAGAAACATTCACTGAAAAAATAAGATCAAATACACAAGGTTCAATTAAATCTTATGAGGTTCTAAGCACTAAAAAAGAAGGTTCAAAATTTAAGGTTAAAGTTAGATTTGATATAAGGCGTGAAGAGTTTAAAACATATGTAAAAGAAGAAGGATCTGGTTCAAAAAAAATTAAAAAAGGCCTTTTTGCCACAATCGTTAGCGAGAATAAAGAATCTGATAGTAAAATTGGTTTCTTTAAAAAAATAGTTACGCCACTACAAGATGCTGAAGTAATAGATATAAATGTTGGCGAACCCATTTCTGTAAAATCATTTATTTCACCATCTAAAAAAGATAAAGAGACAGTAATTGCAAAAGGTTTTGGAGAAACGGTTGATAATGCAGTCAAAAATGCAGCATTTAATGCGCTTACTCAAGTTGTAGGTTCTTTTATGGATGCAGAATCATATTTTAAATATCAAGAAGAAATTACAAATGCATTAGTTAAGGAATCAGAGAGTTTCAGCTATGACGTACAAGAATACTCAAAAGGATCTATTACACTATTTAAAATAATTGAAAAAAGCGAAGAAAACGGTATTTATAAGATAACTGCAAATGTAACTGTTGGATTAGAGGATTTTAAAACCTATCTTAATGACATTTTGGTATTTGGATCCAATGTTGGCTCTTACTCAGATAGTTTATGTATGAGGACATTTGGATATGATGATGTATGCAATAAAAACTATAGTTTTTTCACTAAAAATAAATTAGTCCCTGATAAAACGATTTTAATTCCTTTTGAAATAAGCCTTAGGGATGGATATTTAGAAAATACTGAAAAGATTCTAAGCAAAATTAGTAGTGAAAAGATTACGATAGATCCTTCGCCATTTAGTTATTATAATTTTTCAGATTTCGATCCCACTCAGGATCATATTATTTCCATTATTGATTTAAATGGAAGAAAGCCAAATATTAGAAAATATGTTTTAAATGAAGCAAAAGCCTCATTATATAAACTCAAAGGGGGATCAGATAAGAAAAAAAGTAAAGATGAAGTCATCTTATATGGAATATCTTGTAGAACAAAAGGTTTTACTGATTTAAAGAATAAAACTCTCGAAATTCGATTTTTAGATGAATATGGAAATACTATTCAAAAAATTAATACATCATGCTTAAATCCTGTCGAAAAAGGTAATTTCAATATATTTGAATCCCCAACCAAAAATCTATATAACAATGCTATAAGTGAAATACCTTGGATGTCACTATATACGAGGACAAATGAATGCTTAGCCAACACAAACTCAAAGAATTTCGAGTTGTGTGAGACTCAAATAATTACTAAAAGGTATTTTTGGTTAGCATTTCAAGTCGAAGACTTTGAAATGTTTAATGAACTTTCTCAAATAGAAATCAATTATATTAATAAATAGAAATCAATTATATTAATAAATAGAAGTTAAATATATCTTTTTATAACTTATGTGTGAAAAAACCATAAAAGCTGCATTTCCATTAATGAAAAGCTTAATATTTTCTTGTTGATGTGATTAACTTAACAAGAAAATTACAAAATAGGATAAATAAAAAAAAACAAGGTAATAAAGCCAACTGTTTATGTAAAATGTTAAGTATTAAAATTGTAATTATGACATTTCTACGTAAAAGTTTTGCACTTGCAGGAATACTATTTTTGTCTGTTCAATCTTCTCTTTTAGCTTCACCAACTGTATCGGTTCCAGATTTTAAAAATAATGCTGACAATATTCCTTGGTGGAGTAATCGAATGGGTAAGCAATTGTCAGATGTACTTTCTAATGAACTATCTAATGCAGGCCTAAATGTAGTTGAGAGGGGCAACGTAGATGCGGTTTTGTCTGAACAAGAACTTGCCGACTTAGGAATCGTTTCTAAAACGGCACGAAATAATAACAATGCTAAAAGAGGCAATATGAGAGGAGCTCAATTTATTATTCTTGGAGGTGTTAGTTCATACGAAGAAGGAGTACAACAAAAGGCAGGAACAAAATCCACATCTTTTATGGGCGCATCCTCTGGTGGAGGATCAGTTGAAAGCAGTGCATATATAGCAGTTGATCTTCGAGTTGTGAATTCAACAACTGGTGAAATAGTGGCTTCACGAACTGTTGAAGGAACAGCAAAAAGTACTTCAAAGAAAAAAGCTTCAAGTTTTGATGGGAGTGCACTTGGAAACTTTGTAGGCAGTAGCAGTAACTCTCGGTCAGCAAGAATGTTTGGCTCTATTGCTGGATCGATGAAAAGTTCGAGCGCCGAAGTCGAAGTTAATAAAGTTCCAAAAGAAAAAGCTATTCGAGCTGCACTAATCAGTGCGTCTGATTACGTGAATTGCGTTTTAGTTGTAAGAGGTAGTTGTCTTGCAGAATTTGAGGCTCAAGAAAGAAAAAGAAGATCAAAAACTTTAGGAGTATTAAACTTTGACTAATTTAAGAATAAGCTATCTTGAAAAATTAATCTTAAATTATAAGTTTCAAATTTCCATAGAAAAAGAAATAATACCAAAAGAAAACCTAGAGATAATTTTTATTAACTCCTAATTTACAAAGCAGAGGAACAGAGAAAATAAATAAATAAATAAACCATTTATTTCAAAATCAAATATATTTAATTTTCTTACTGAAATTTGCTAAATTTAAGAAACCTTAAAATTTAGTTTTTGATAATAAAAATATGAATTTATCATTGTCTTTATTAACTATTCTTACGTTAATACATACGTCTAATTATTCACCTTTATTAGCAAAGGATATTAATTGTGATTCACCAGTTTGGAGACACCGGAAAGTCTGTGCAGGGAAAAAAACCAACAAAAAATCTATTCAATACGGCAATTGGTTCCCATTTGGCTTTGACAAAAATGGGGATGCAGTAAATTTTGTTCAACTTTTGAGTTACAAGAAATTAAATAAAAACTCATTCAGATTGAAATCTAAATTTTTAGATATTGATAATCAACAAATAGAAGGAAAATTAGATGTAAATTGTGAAAACAAGGATTATTACATAAGACCGAATGGTGTCATGTCTCAAAGAGCAACATGGGCTTCAATTCCTAAAGGATCAGGTGTTGAAATATTGTCAAAATATTTGTGTAAAAATACAGATGCAAAAGATAAATGGGGATACACAAAAAGAACATCATATCTCTGGGGATATTCATCACCACTTCGTAGTCCCTCTGAAGCCGCTGGGAAATGGATACAACATTCCGACGGCTTAGGTTGGTACAATACGGATATTAGAAAGGCTGAAAATTCTGTTATATATTCCTATTTTTCAAAATCACAAAGTAAAAACCCATATATTTGGATAAACAATAGTTGCATTGAAAACCTTGGTTCAGTGTTCTTTAAACCAAATAAATCAGTTAATGGGGAATGGTTAAGTCCAAAGGTTGGAAGGATTGGAGGTGCAAATGAATTGATAAGGAAATTATATTGTAAATAAAAGATTATTAACTACAATTTTATTCATCAAAACCAATTAATTATCTCTCTAATAGATAAGAACTACCATTGCATAAAACAACATCACCATTCCTCTTAGATGTCTGGAAACTTTGAGGTGTAACATTTTTTACTTCCCATCCCTCGCTGATCATCTCTTCGAGAATGCTTTTTTCCCCATCAAACCCACAATATATAAATCCACTAGTAAATCTCCCCATAGGTAAGAATAGAGTTTTAATCTCCTTTACTGGCTTTTCATTAGTTGATTCAGATTCATTTATTTCAGGTGTTAAATCATCCTTATCGGGACTAGAGCAACCACCAATGATTAGAGTTGTAGCAATTAGACTTGTAGTAATTAGAATTAAAATCTTGATAAACTTTTTCATTAAAAAATACTTGCTATAGAATATACTAATCGTTTTTCAAACATTTATAATGATAAAAGTATAATAAGTTAAAATACTTCTTAGCTTATTCGTTTGATTTCTTTAGATCTGTTTAAAAAGCTAGATCCACATAACTGATCCTTAACTAAAAATATTTTTTTATTTCACTATAAAACGAATAGAAACGAATAATTATATTTAAATAAGGTAAAGAAATTATAATGTCTTATACTATGAGATATTAATCTTTTAAATATGAAAGGCATTCTTAATTTAATAAGGTTCTTTATATCATGTCTTATACTATTTCTTATTTTAATAGGTCTTGGAATTCTCATAGGAAAATCATTTTTAGGAGTATTTATTTTTGTTATTTGCTTAGTAAGTTATTATTATTTAGTCTTCAGGAATTCTGAAGTAAGAGTAAAGAAAGCTTACTCTAAATTAAACGATGTCTTAATGAAAGATGAAGCAATAATCGAAAAAGGGATTGACAAAAGACCTTTTGCATTATTAAGCAGGAGACAGGTATTTGCAGTAACTAATTCACGAATAATTCGTTTAGAGAGACCTCATTTAGGAGGATTTTTAATGGAGGATTTTCAATGGAAAGACTTAGAAGATGCCAAGGTCTCTGAAAACGTTTTATCTTCAGTTTGTGGCTCTACACTTTACTTTAAAGCAAATAATAAGGAAATCAGATTAGGCTCAAGTGAGGTGTCTAAGAAGTTTACAGTTTTCCCCGAATTTGAAACTGCTTCAAAAGCATACAAATATGCTCAACAAGCCGAGCAATCTTGGGAAGAGAAAAGAAGGATTAGATCAATGGAGGAAAAGAGAGCGGAAGCTGGTGGGATAATGATTGGCCAAAACACTTCTCCCTCACTTTCAAACTCCACCAATTCTCAAGAGAAAGAAAGTTCAAATACCCAAAATGATGTTGCAGATGAATTATTTAAATTAAAAAAACTTCTTGATGAAGGAATTTTAAGTGATGCAGAGTTTCAGGAAATGAAATCAAAGATTCTTTCTAGATCAACCCGAAATTTTTAGCTACATTTAAATCAAATACTTTTCGTATCTTTTTCTAGAAATGATAAAACTTATTCTAAACATTTATAATTAAACTAAAGCTCTCAAAAAGTTAGGTTATAAAAAATATATATAACCTAACTTTTTCTATAACCTAATTTTTTAATCTGAGAATTTTATTAATAATCTGGTATATTATATTTCACCAAAACCAAGTCGATTAAAAGCCAATGAAACTAAAACTGATAACAATACCTTTTTTATCTACATTGATTTTAATTTCAGGTTGTACACATGCGGAGATAGAGACTAAAGCAAATGAAGTCGGGAATATTTTAGGTAGACTAATAAGAGGGGGTAGCCATGGATTTGTAGAGGGATACTCTGGGAAAGAATCAGATTGATAAGAGAAAATTCAAGTAAAAATAAAAAATTAAAACACCGAACATGTGAACATAAACAAATCAAAATAGTATGGTTTATTTATAAATCTAGAAGCATTGAAGATTCAAATTGGTAGAAATAGAATTGAAATGCTATTAAGACTTCCTAAATGAATAAACAAATAGGCATATAAATAAATACGTCACTATTAAAAAGTATAGAATAATTTCCAACTGTGAAATCTTGTTCCTCTAATAAATAGATCTCTAAAAGTATTTGTAAAGGCAACTTCACAGACTTAAGCCATCCACTAACACAATAGAGTTAGTAAATCCAAACTGAATTAGCGATACCATCAAAGGTAGTTTGAATGAGAATGATGAACTATGCTTTAAATCTTATGAAGAGTCTAATTTAGCCTCTTCTTGCTTGTGTTATATCAATTCATCCTTTATTTTATTTGATTTAAATTCATTACCATATCAGAATAAGTTCTTTACCTTTCAAACATCACTACATTTGTAGATGTATTGGGAAGTTGCTTTACTTTTGAGTCAATCCTAATAAAGAAACAAAAATGATTTTTCAATCTCCCAGTCACCTTAATTACACTTTGTAAGGCCCAATCATTAATTGACCTCGAATGTGACTCCCATCACAGCGGTTATGTCTTTGTTGATAGTACTCGTGTCATAAGATCCCCAACTACTTACTTTTGTAGAGTTTGGAACTGTAATTTGGAAAACACCCGTATCAACCTTTTTTACGCTGCCAAGTTCTGATCCCGTTTGAAGAACTATTGCTTTAGCTCTTGTATATGCGTCTTTCGTCGCTTTAGCAAGCATATCAACTCTTTTGGCAGCTAATTGAGTGTACGTAAATTCAGGTCTTCTGGGTCTCACAAGGACTCCTTTACCTAGTAAGGCACTAATTTTTCTATATGTTTGATCAATATTAAAAACATCTTTACTTTCAATTTCAATAAATTGCGTTGTGATCCATTCTGTAGAAATAGTTTCACCTGTCCTACGGTTTTTATTACTTTGTTTTACGGTTGTAGCAGGTAATAAAGCTACTGAACCATAGTCATTATTATTTACGCCATAAAGACTTAGAAACGACAGGGTTTTATCAATAGATGTTTTATGTTTTTCATATGAATCAACTTGGGAATCTCCTGTTGTTATTACCTTAATCTCCCATTTAGCAATATCACTTTCTATCCGTTCGGTGCTCGCTCCAGTGACTGTAATAGTATTCGCAGCAGGAAATCCGTCAACTAAAATCCTTGAAGCACTTGTAAATCCAATAAGCCCACCAATTGATAAAACGGATGTAGCAAAAACAAGTGGCGGAGTACGACGAATTATTTCAACCGAGCTTATAGATAATGCTCTTAAAAAAGAGAGAACTTTCATTTGATTGTCTAAGTTGTGAGGACTTGTGAAAAGCGAAAAATCAATTCAATTCGAATAGGTGAAACCCTGCTTTCTGTGATTGACCAAGGAACTGATGTTTCGATGCCCATCAGCACAATCGCTGGAGATGTGCCAATATGTGAGTTGGTTCCTGATCATGCGATATCTTGATCTGCCTCGCAAGAGTTTGAATGTACTATTTTTTCCCTTTATCGATTAGTACATGTACCAATTTTTTAGAATTACGTTGCTAGTGCTTTCTCTTGCTCAAGTGAAGGCTAAAGAAACTTTTAAAACTTCAAGCAAAAGCAGATGCTTGTACTTCAAGAAAAAAGATTAAAAAAGCTAATAAAGCTATCAATAAACTTTCTAGGCCTAGATCATCGCTTAGGACTCTTAGGGCTTACCCCAGAGAATTTTGAGATTATTCTTAGGCCACACGGATAACTACTTTTAAATTAACGTTTTTATATTCCATGATGTTTCGTCAACTACCTTATCTGTAATTCCATCTCTAGATGAAAATATTGCCCAGTCAAATTCTTCAACAGTAAGAAATAAAAAAATAAAGGCTAAAATTGAATTAACAATAATAAACCTAATTGCATCTAATAAAGTTTTAAGATCAAGAATTTTTCTGTCGCCATAGCAATATGTCGTCGCAAAAGTCATCCTTTAAAAATCATCAAGAGGTCTAAACGAAGAATAAGAAATTCTTATTACAAGTCAAGAGAGATAAAGCAAAGCCCCCCTAATAAAAGTAGGACTTAGCAATGATCCAAGAAGGATTTATGAACCTCTTACCAAAATAGTTAGTAAAAAGAGAGGAAAGCTCTTGATTCAAGCTTTATGTTGCTAATTGGTTTGCCTGTTGGATTAGTTAAATTTTTCGAAAGGAAAGAATAAAAAAAATATTTCTACAACTATTTTTTAATGGTGAAAGCATTATTGTCTATTTTATTTTGGGATTAATAAGGTTATTACACCTTTTTTGTTCTTTTAATTGCTTTGCTTTTTACCTTCGCAGGTAGTTTTCAGGCATGTAAAAACTTAGACGAGCTTTTGTTGATGCTAAGTACTAAAGGAATATTAGTTGCACCGTTGATACTTGGCCTTGCCTTACCTGTTGAAGCTGGAATTTATTTATATCCGCTCTATAGAGAAGGAATTGAAGTTCGCTGTAAAGATGGAAAGCCTAACCGAATCGTCGAGATTAAATCTGGTAGAGGAATGAAACTACAAGGTAATGGAAACGAGGAATATTCCTGGCCAATAATTTATTTATTTCCTGAGGCTTCTAATGATAAATATAAATATTTTCCAAGTACAGCTAGAACGCAATGCAGTTATCGAATACTAACTCCAGAGGAAAAGGCAGCTCTAATAGGGAAGACTTTTGAAATTTGTTTGGGAGATGAATATGTCACTAGAAAGCAAGATTGTTATGGATGGAATTAAGGCATTGAGAACCACCTAGCTATAAAAAGAGCATCCAGATAGAAAGATTGAATTATTTCCAGTTTATTTTTCATTAGATTTACCCTGTTTATCTATTTTCGAAGCTGGGTTTTTTAATATGATTTTTGGATATGGACTAATTTTTGACGAAATTCCTTTAAGAAAAGAGTATGTGGAGAGGCTTATCCAACTTTTTTAGAATTTTTAGAGCCTCTTTTCTTGAAGTACAAGCATCTGCTTTTGCTTGAAGTTTTAAAAGTTTGGCGTGTTGTTTCTCTAAGTTCATCCAACATTGGATAAAAACGAAGGGAATAAACTAACAGCTTTAGGCCCTAACCGAGGAAAGCTCACTAGTAAGGTTATCTAATTTGTATATTTTGAGCTAAGCAAAAAAAAATCTTTTAAAAGAGGGTTAAATAAAGGTTTTGAAGAAAAGGGGCAGACCTCCCACATCTAATTTGTCGAGCCAAGGGAAAAGATTTAACAGACTGTCCCCCTTCTCTGATTGACGGTAAACAGTTTTACACTTAAAAATAATTAAAAAAAGAAGTTATCTAAAACTGAAGTTCGGTTGAAATAGTTCTTTCCTACTACCTTTTTACTAATTGGAGCAGTAGAAAAAGGTGCAAAAAGTAGGATTTATGAAACTATTTAATCCATTCAACATCCATAAAAGAGGGGATTGCGACCTTTGCAGGATTAAAACTAATAAAAGACAAGCAACTGAAAATCCATTCTTTGATCAATTATTTAAATTCCTCCACAGGGATGATTTCGTTTTCGACTGACCTTGGTATATAAAAAAAGGAAGCATATGCTGATAAAGGTAAATCGAGAATCAACAATGCTTTGAATCTACCAATCTGGATGTTCCACGTGGACTGGTTCTTTAAAAAATAACTTTTTTTATTTCAGCAAAATATTCAATTAGAAATTCTGTCTGGTTTAAATGCTCTTCGAACTTATGCGTCAGTTTCTTTTACTTGCTCAGTTTTTGTTTCTTGATTTGTTTTGTCTTTTGAACTAGAGCAGCCACGCTCACCCCACCCAAAGCAAGAGATGGACTTCCTATAACAGAAAGAGCAAAACTAATGAAAAAAACTTTTTCACTTTGATCTTAAAAATAGGTTTAATATCTTAAGAACATTTTCCATAACCGTTAAATTCAGTTAAATCAAACTGAACATTCATTAATGAGTTACTACACCATCAATGATGGTGATATTGGTATCCTTTGAATTTGCCCAACGTAATTTGCTTAGTTCTTTATATTCGGAACTATTAAAAGCATCAATTGCAACCTGCTTTGAGGGAAACTCAATGATGACGCCTAATTTGCCACCCGTTCCTTCAACAGTTTCGGCCTCCATATCTTTGGCAAGAACTGAACCACCTAGCGATTCCACCCAAGGCTGAAAGGCTTCAACATATTCAGCAAAAGCTGGATTCGTAACCGTTGTAGTAACAAGCCAAAGACCCTTAGACATAAAACAAAAATTAATTCAAAAGAGTTTCACATACTCCATCTACTTTGTATATAAATATTAGAAAACCCTTTAACTTCGACTATTACATCTAACTCTTCTCTTAGACATTGGGTCTAAGAAATTTCCCATTTAAAAATACACAGGCTGGGGGAACCTTTCTCTAACTGATCGGGGCGACAGGATTCGAACCTGAAACCTAATGCGACCAAAGCGCTAAGGAAATTTTCTATTACAAATAAAAAAAATCAAACAAAAGCATGTTAAATATAAAAAACTTTCAATTAAAAAACTAAGGCTCTAAAAAAATACATTCAAATTGATATACAAAACAATGAAATTCCCATGGTTCTCCTCAGAAAAATCCTCAAAAAAAGATATTCAGAAGATAGAGAATAGTCAGAAGATAGAGAATAGTCAGAAAGAAGCAGTAAAAAAAACATACAAATTAAGTTCACTGCCTCAGAATCTTCAAAAGATTGCAATCCTTATCAATCAAAATGATGAGGAAATAAAATATCTCAATAAAAAGTTAGAGGTTAGCTTGAGCGCAAAAAAAGTACTTGAAGAGGATCTTTCCAAGAAATTAAAATCTATCAAGGAATAAATAACTAATAACAAATAAGAAAGAGTTAGCCCATTAATACCAGTCGCTCCAATTAGTCTGAGAATCAATAAGGAATTTTTTTTAATACTTTTAATTCAATTTTATGATTATTTTTAAATTTATCGTTGATCCCAAACAGCATCAAATTGATTCGCAACTATTTTTAAATCTGATTTGGGATAGGCCTGACATAAAAGGACATAACCTTGATCTTGCAATTCACTCTTCAACCCCATCGCATCCATATCGACAGAACCTTCTTTAAGAAATGCGGCACATGTACAACACATGCCTACAAGGCAAGAACTTGGAAGCTCCACATTTGCACTTGCGGCGGCCTCTAAAACGGTCTGGTCTGACTTGCAATTAAAACTTTTCTGAACTTGATCAATCTCGATACTTATCTTGAATAAGAGATCAGACACTTTAAACGAGACGAACATAACTTATTATGGCTTATTTGTTACACGAAAGGAACTCTTTTTATACGGCAGTAATCTTGGATTTTGAGGTCAGCTGGAAGAGCGAAAATAATAGTAATTTTCAAAAATCATGAAAAAGGATACGTTTCCTTTTTATAACTTTAGTAAATAGGAAATTAACACGTTATCAGATACTTAATTAGAGAAGGAATGAGCACTAAAAAAGGATTAGATGTAGTTGGGAGAACTCAACTTTTTATTTCCCAGTTGTTAGTTGCATTACCATTAAAGTCATTTTTAAATTATTTCAATCATCCTAATGAGTTTCGCTGACAGCTTGGCAGGGGCTTTTGTGGTGATTACTTTTCTAACTTTAAAACTGGTCTGAAGGATACTCCCCTTGCTTTATGGATTTGGACAGAATGAACTTATGGATGAGCCTCTATTTTTAAAAGTCAGACCGGGTGAAGCTGTTCTATATGAAGATGATCAAATCGGAAAAGTTCTCACATTTATAGTTGTTTCAAGAGATCCAGACGCACCGACACTCTTTCAAATCGCAAATGTGGATTCTGGAGAAATCCGTTGGATTCATGGAGAGGAAGTTACTGAGATAGTTAGTGAATATCTAGCAACAATTAAAAAGCCTTCTTTGAAAAGGCATTAATGCCGATAGCTTCAAAAGAGAGTATTGGTTTTAAATAGACAAAAGCAGCCAATTCAGGGGGATGAAAAAGCTCTTTTCGTTTGTGCTTGGTCTTCTATTATTTTTCAGTCCTTCAACATTACAAGCAGAAGAGGTTGAAATAATGCTCCAAGATGAAATAGCTGAAGCACCTGCCCTTGACCCATTGACGGAAAAGCAACTAAACGATTTATTTGGAGAGGAAATGTATATAGGAGAAACTGATTGGCGTGGTAACAAGGTTTCAACTAAAAGGGATTACAGTAAGAAAAAGAAAAAATAGATATGAAAGCCCTACATGAACCGAACATCAAAATTAGAGAAGTTCTTTCCAAGCTAATAGTTGATGGATCAAAACTGAACCATCATCAAGCCTTATAGTGGGGCGGCCTTCGAAATTCTGTCCTCTCTTCTCCATTCATTAAAAGTTCATTAGATCTGCACTTTTTTTGAGAATTCGAAGGGGAGGAATCTTCAATCTTTTCCCTTCAAAATTCATCTTCACACAATTTTAGTTAACCCTCCCTACAAAGAGGTTTTCTGCCTTGTCTTTAAGCAATAGACCACCGCCTAATAGAAGTAGGAGAAACACATCAGAAACATTCGCTTTGCACTACATCACTGCTATATCTCATATGACTAGATTTTTATTGGTAATTTTTTAGAAAATGTTTACTGCATATCACGCAATCATGTTCGCAATTTTATTGATAGGTGGGGCTGGAGTTATTTTTCAAGCTTCCTCAGGAGATGATTCTTTTGCAAATAATCCTATTCAAGTTAAGGCTACTCAATCAAAATTCGACTTAAACACTTACTAGGTCGACAGTCGATTTATCTTGGGAGCATTGGCCCAAATTTTTATGGATCGAATTACTGACTCAACCACCACAATCTTAGATTCAAAGACAACAAAAAGAAAATATCCAGAAGCGAGGATAATAGTTCTTGATGATAATTTTAATACGTTTAAACATGTTGCTAATTCTCTTGTGAAAATCCTCCCAGGAATGAGTAAAAAAAGATCATGGGAGCTTGCCGTCGAAGTAGATAGGGAAGGTTCGGCAGAAGTATGGAGAGGCCCACTTGAACAAGCAGAGCTATATCATCAGCAACTAGTCAGCAAAGGATTGACAATGGCACCCATTGAAAAAATATAAATTTATTCATTTATATACAAACTCTCAGAAAAACAATGAAAAACTCTTTTCTTTTGTTCTTGGTTTTCTTTTGTTTCTTCACCCTCTTGCAGCTTAAGCAGAAAATGTTGAGCCAATGCCTCAAGAGGAAATAGTTGAAGCACCTTCACCTGATCCAACCTCGGATGAGGCAATTAGATATTTACAAGGTGAGTACATTTATCAAGGCACTCTTAGTTGGCAAGGCAGCAAAGCTTCTAGCAAATTTAATTACGATATGAAAAAGTAAAAAAGATAGATGGCAATATTCGCAGTTTTAATTCTCATTGGATTTGTCCTGTCTTAGTACTTCCCAAGCTGGGCAGTTTTTAATCGGATTCTTAGCTATGGGGTAATTTTTGCTGCAATTCCTTTAGGACTGAAATTTGCATCGGTGGCGGGTTTAAACCTAATAGCAGTTTTCTTGATTTACATATCTGTCTTTTGGATTGTTTATTTCTTTATTTACAGAAGGAACCGTTAAATATCCAAAACTCTTTAGGGTGATTTTATTAGTAATTAATTTTTTGAATGCCTAGTCCTTTATTTGCAGTACCACTAAACATGGGAACGGGTACTTGGATTGTGACGATTGTTGCTGGTTTAAGTTTTATCGTGATGTTTGGTATTGCTTCTGCCTTTGGCGACTTCCAAGGTTTGATTAATACAACATTAGAAAACGATTCAAATGCTAGAGAAAGCAGGAAGAGCAAAAAATAAAAAAGGACTGACCTAAGTCAGCCCCAATTGTTTAGATGGGTAATTAGCTAACAACTAATATTACTTTCTTTCATGGGAGTTGAGCTTATATTGGATTTTAAATTTCTCTTGGCTTTCCCTAAAGTTTATTTAAAACTTTTTCTTTCGATTGAATTGGATCAAACTTAATCCTTTTGATTTGATCTTTTTCCCAAACCCAGTAAACAGGATTTTTCTTTTGAGTTTCTTGTAAATCTTTTCTGTCTCTTAAGCTAACAGGTATAAATTCATTTTTAGGATTAAATTTTTCATCTCTTATTGCTTGGTTTAGAACAATACTTCCTTCATGATTAGAGATTGATCTATGAAATGTTCCTACAGGAATTTGAAGTGCACCCATGGCACGATTTAAATAAACAATGTGATGAGGTTCATCCCATTCAGGATTCATCAAAGTAATAATACGTCTACCTTCTATCACTAAATTGTGATCAATTTGATGTCGATGTACGTAATACTGCTCAAAATCACCATCGTTTGGGGGTGAGATGGCATTGCCGTGATGAATGACTACATCAGAGCCATTGGATCCTTTTACTCCTACATCGAAGAACGATACTTGAGGTGTTTCACGGAAAACGTTAGTAGGAAAAAATTTTAAACGCATTGCAAATCCTCCGTTACTGTTTTGCTCATAGAACATCAATGTTTATGTAGCCTTGAATAGTCCTCATTTTTATAGACAAAGGTCAGTCGAAAAAGTAATCAAACCTATCCCTGTAGAGGAATTTAAATAAATGATCTAAAAATGGATTCTCAACTTCTCTTCTTTTACTAGTTTTAGCCATGCAAAGATCGCAGTTGTCTTTTTGAGGAAAGGTGAAAGGAGTAAAGAGTTTCATAAGCCCTCCTTGCTACACCTGTGTTCTACTCCTCTTATTAGTAAGAAGGGAGTAGGAAAGCCCTACCTCAACCGAACCTCAATTTCATAGAAGTTCTTTTAAATTTTCATAACACATGAGTGAGTAACATCTACTTAAGATTCGTTGCGTTCAAGCTCTAGTCAGAGAAGGGGACAGTCGGTGAAATCCTGTCCCTTTGCTCGCAAATTTATTAAAGGTAGTATTCCGCTTTCCTTGATAAACAAATCCAAGCTCTGCATTTCCTATTACATACCGGGCTTAACCAATTCACTTCGAGTCTCCAATTTAGAGCTTAAAGTAACTATTAAAGTTAGAAAACCCCCTCTTAAAAAAGGGGGTTTTCTATTGCAAAGAACAAAATATACAAATTAGATAACCTTACTAGTGAGCTTTCCTCGGTTAGGGCATAAAGCTGTTAGTTTATTTCCTTCGTTTTTATCCAATGTTGGATGAACTTAGAGAAACAACACGCCAAACTTTTAAAACTTCAAGCAAAAGCAGATGCTTGTACTTCAAGAAAAGAGGCTCTAAAAATTCTAAAAAAGTCGGATAAGGCTCTCCAGAAACTTTCTAGGCCATAGACGATCATTTAACAGTAGTAAGGCTATCCATAGATTTTTGGAATCTTCCACCAGGTCCAGCAAAAACTATACCTTCTAATTCTTGTTTTTCCATCCGAACATCTCAGCCATTTTTCCAGTTAGAGCAAAATAGCCAATCGCAACAAAAAATAGTCCAAAAGCAATCAGGTTTGGAACTATTCCACCAATAATTTGAGCTTTAGCAAAGAGAATCATTTTTATATATGAGGAGGTACTTTTTCTCCTCGTCTTACTTTTGCTTTTCTGGATTGATCGAAATAAATAAGCACTCCACAAAAAAATAGTAATCCAATCAGGTTAGGAATAATCCCACCTATTATTTCAAAAACATCAAAGAACTCCATTTGTATTTTTATCGACTCAAATTTTTTTTATAGATTAGAGACTTAAAAAAGGAATTGCTTAGTCTTTCTCTTTTTCTTCTTTGTTGAATTTGAACCAGCCGTCTTCTTTCATTCCTCTTCTAATGCCAGTAACAAGTGCCCCAAGAAAAAAAGAGCCTACTCCAGCCAAAATTACCAGAGTTAATAAAGGCGTAACTCCTGATACGGCTGTACTTTGAAGGGCAGGATCTAACGTATCCATTAAAACTTTATATTTTTAGTCACCATAAACTTTGCATGTCGACGAAGTTGGGTGCATTTCACATTCTTCTTTCCAAAACTCCTCTTTGGTTTCAATAGGAACTTGATAATTGAAATCATGAATGACTCGAAAATCACTCAATGCATTTTTGATGACAGAAAATGAAGTTCTTAGTTTCATAAACCTCCTATTCGGATGACTATGTTCTACTTGATTCCTTTTGCTTTCAACACCTCGGCTTTTACTCAAGTACTACTTCCTAGTTATTCGATAGGAAATAAAAAAAGGGATGACCTGAGTCAGCCCAAATTTATTCAATAGAAATCAGCACTCAATTCAATTCTGAATTAAGAATCCATTGCTTAAACGTCTTCGCGAGTTTGCTTTTGTCTATCATCAAAAACTGAAGGTTTGTAAGAAGTGAATACACCTTTTTTAAATGTTGCAAGTTGAGCTTTATGTAGTCTTTCAGCTTTTAAGACTCTTTTTTTAGTTAGTACTAGGTTGTTCATGACCTTGTTTAATTACTGGAAATCCCGTTCCCTACTTCCATTTAATGCACTCCAAAAGATGGAGCGAACGTCTATTTAATTTAACAAGCCGACAAGAACAAATAAATGAATTTCAAGTACGGTTTCTTAGAAAGTCATCAGTAAAAAATGTCCATAAACATCCGAACTGGTTAGCCCTACCTAAACCGACCATAAGTATTATGAAAATTTTTTGTATGCTTATTTTCCAGAATGTTCAGACATTGCTTCACCGTAAAGCTTTCTTCCTCTATACGCCATGACTTCAATCAAAATTTCCTCAGCAGCTAAGTTTCTAGCTCTTTTCTGCATACCTGCGCTAATTCTTGCATCGGGATCAATAGATGTAGCCACATTAGTAATCGCCTAAACATGTACGGAATTAACGAAGCAACAATTTTTGCAAGTTTGGCCATTCCTGCTGGATTGTTTATTGGCTTTTCAACAATTGTTGTTAATAGACTTCGCCAGTGCATGTAATGACCAGATCCTTCCAGCACAACCAAAGAAGAAATCATGGTTTGTATTTGGCTAGTTTATTGGTGGGATTTTAGTTGATCTTTATGCTCGTTATTGAGCAACAATCCATTACCTGTTTATTGTCAGAAGAACCTAAGAGGTTGATGAATGAATCGCGTTTTTGCTTTCATTATCTCAATACTGATTATTGGAATCCTCTTCGTTTTTATTTCTTAAAACAAGGGACTTCCAACTGGATAGATAGCTTATCTAGTATTAGAAGTTCTATTTGGACTTACGGAATAATCACGATCACACTTCTCTCAATCACCAATTACCTGACTTCTAATTAAATCATTTTTTGCGTATGTTTCGATCGATACCTAAACCACATAACACAATAAAAGCTCTTGCATTACTAGCGACAGAAGCTATTTGGCCTAAAACAAAACTTTTTGAATAGCACCTTAGAGGTTTGAAACCAATCGAGCTGTCATTTGAGGTCTGCTTAGTCCACATCTTCAAAGTCCAGAACAAATAATTCATAGGCCCTAGCAGTAATTCGTCTTGATTGCCTTCGACTTTATCGATAAGTTTCGGCCACATGGGTCGTACTTTCTGTAGCTCCATTTCCTGTGCGAGCTTGAAGCAGCCTCAGCAATACGTATTCAAGTTCAGCTTTAGATGCTCTGGTCATACTTCTAGAATCGCCTAAGACCCAGTGATCGATGGACTTCTTACATAGCAAATGAATTTAAGCATTTGTTGGCGTTTTGTTGCCTCATTTGGCCAACAAAAATGGGTTCAGCTAGGTAATAGCCAAACCGATCGCAAATAGTATGTTTTTAGAATTGGGGCAATAGGATTCGAACCTGAGACCTAGTGCCCCCAAAGCATCTAACATGCATATTGGTAACACTAGGTTTTAAGCTATAGCTATTTTTTTCTTAATTTTGTCGAGTTTGTCATAACAAATAAAGCAATATTTGTCCGCATATTTAAAATAAATAAAAGGTAACTTTGACAAAATGGCTACCAGAATAAATAAATATTTAAGTCAAGTCGGTTACTGTTCTAGAAGAGTCGCAGATAGACTAATCGAAGAAGGAAAAGTAGCCATTAATGGTAAAATACCAGAAATGGGTACAAAGGTAGAGGAAGGTGATCAAGTAGAAGTTGACGGTCAAAGAATAGAAAAATCAACAAAACAAAAAAATATATACTTAGCCTTTAATAAACCTGTTGGGATTGTTTGCACAACCGATAGAAGAGTAGAGCAAGACAACATTATAGATTTCATTAAATATCCTACAAGAATTTTTCCTATTGGAAGATTGGATAAGCCCAGTGAGGGATTAATTTTTTTAACTAACGATGGAGATATCGTAAATAAAATACTCAGAGCAAGAAATAATCATGAAAAAGAATACATCGTAAGCGTTAATCGTCCGATTAATAGAGACTTTATTCAAAGAATGAGTAATGGAGTTAAAATATTAGAGACCATAACTAATAATTGTTTCGTAAAACAATTGGGGCCAAAAAAATTTAAAATCATACTCACTCAAGGACTTAACCGTCAGATCAGGAGAATGTGTGAGTCCTTAGGATACAGAGTACAATCATTAAAGCGTGTAAGAATTATGAATATTGAGTTAGACGTACCAACAGGAAAATATCGCGAATTTACCAAAGAGGAACTTTTAGAATTAAATGGATTACTCGAAAATTCTTCTAAAACATTTGACTAATCAAATATCCGCTCTTTTTTAGCTTAATAAGATTCTGATTTCACATAAACAAATACATACCAGAGGCCTTAATGCTCTTGCTCGTTTATCTTGCTCATAAGCCATGAAGATGGAGTTATGAATTAGACCCTGCTATAACCAAGTTTACTTTCAAAAATTTTCAATGGTAATCCAGTAGCTTCCATAGCGGCTTTACATTTGTCTCCAACAGTTCCATAAACTTCGACAGTAAAATTATCGCCAAGTTGTGCATGACCTTGTAAATATTCTCCTACAGGTGGATTTGCTAGATGAGCAAGGAAAGCCTCATCATTTTTATAAACTTCGGACCAAACAAAACAAAGAGGGTTTTCAGGATCTTGATCAAAAGTGTGGTGTAACATTCCTGGTTCAGAATCCTCCACTGCTTTATCAGTTTTGGCGGCGAGCAATAGATATTCCTGAACTTTATCTGGCTTAACTTGAATACGAGCAAGAAGAATGAAAGGCGTCTCAGCTCCGAATGCCATTGAATTTATTCAAATTAAACAAACATTACTTGTTTCTTATAAAGTTTTTGTTTCTAAAGGCCTAGTGTCAGCAAGAACAATTATTAGTTAGGCAGTTAATTAGATATTCTCTCAAAGATTTTGAAAATTAAAATGAAAATAACTACGATTGTAGGATTTGCTGCTGCAGCGATAGGTCTTGTAGTCGGTTCACAACTTCCTAAATCTGGCACTGCGGGATATGTGGTGATTACAAGCACTACAAAAAATAGATAAGCAGCTAAAGAATATTTTCAAAACGTCAATCAGGTTACAAAAGAATGTGGTCTTACTACCTTGGTTCTAGATAGGAGAACAGACATCCGAGAAGGAAATAAAAAAAGTGATGGTGGGTGGTCCTCTTAGTGTTCTTGCAAGACACCCAAAAGGTAAAAATGCAGTAATTAAATGCTACGAGTCTGATCAATATCAAAGGTTAAAAGAAATTCGATAACCTCATACAAACTGGATTTTCCGTATTACAGAATGAAAGCAATAAAAAAAGGGGGGAAAGTGCCCCCTCATGATCGTCTCTCATCCACTGACCGAATTTACTAATCAGTGACTTCCTCATTCTCCTTCTTAGCTGGAGCAAGAGATTTAATCTCCTCTTGAAGTTCATACTTACGATCATCAAGAACCTTTACACGCGTCTGATAACTCTTTTCCAACCTCATGCGAGAAGTCTCGATATTCTCGAGTTCTTCTTCTCTTTGGTTTCGCTTGATTTCTTCTAATTGACTATCAGATACAACATAAACTGTTCTCATAGGAGAGAAGAATGAATCAGCTAATACTGCGTCAAATAAAGAGGAATACATTACATTCATTTCAAAGGACATATCTACTTTGACTCGACTATATGAAATTTAAAATGTTGCAAACCGAACGATTAGATACGGCCTTTACGACCAAGATCGGTTGATACAACTAATTAATTGGGTATACCGAAATATAAATATAATGACTCTTATGAAAATTTATTTTTAGGCTATCCAATAACAAGAACCTACAAAGGTCCTTCTAGCCTATAAACAATATCTTTGCAGTTGTTAGCTTTGTCCCATTCTCTAGCAAAAGGATTATCGAGGATTTTTGTAAAAGCTTCTAGGTTTGTGACGTTATAGAAAGAGTGTGATTTATGATCATTGATTTTGTTTAAGTCATAGTCAATAACAACTCCATCTCCATATTCTTTAACAAACTTTTCAATAGTTTCTTCGTAGTACTCAAAGAAGCAGTCAAAAGTACATACAATAAGTAGTCTTTCCATTTCTCCTAACCTGCTAAGTAACTAGTAATAACGGTTGAATCATATATATGACCTGTGGCTTCAACAGCTTCTCTACTTGCTTCAAAAAACGCTTTTGCGACACCCTCTTCTGCTTGATGGATCACGACAACTGATTCATGATCATCTTTACTAACACCTCTGAATAAAGGTTTTATTGCGTTAGCCTCGTGCATTGCAACAACCTCAGGACTATCAAATCCCTTAGCCCAATCTGCAAACGGAACAGAAATCTTGAAAGTAAATACTGTAGTCTCCAGAGCCATCCAAAATAATTGCAAGTCAACTGAGCATCGCATATATCTTCTAGATTTTCTAGGCGGAAGGACATCATTTTAGACTCTTCTGACAAAAGTATTTTTTCAAAACTAATATCATTCACATGCGCTTAGTCGAGGTAAGATATTGTTGACGGGATGATTGTTATATGGGGATTCGGAATGTTCTACGAATTGGTCATCCGGCATTGCGTAGACACGCGGAAGAAGTACCTGATGACAGGTTTGGTGGTCAACGTCTACAGGAACTAATAGACGATCTGTTCGATACTAAATTGGCTTGTTCTGGAGCAGGGCTAGCTGCACCGCAGATCGATGAACCTTGGAGGGTTCTTGTTGTTGGTATGGACCATAACCCTCGATACCCCGATACTCCTCCTTTACCAGAACTTGTATTGATCAATCCTGTTATCAAATCAATTGGAAAGGAATTGATCGCTGCTTGGGAGGGTTGCCTCAGCGTACCAGGCTTGCGCGGTGAGGTGCAGCGTTGGAGACATATTCACCTGTGATGGCAAGACCAAGAGGGGGCCTCCCATACAGAAGAATTTCATGATTTCCATGCACGAGTCGTTCAGCATGAAAAAGATCACTTGGATGGTGTTCTTTTCCCTGATCGTCTTACCAGTCCACTGGCTTTTGGATTTACGGATGAACTACAGGCTCATAGACGGATTCCTTAGTTGTCTATTTAGAGATAGTTGATGCTAGATAGCAAATGCCCCTTCGGATGACCCACATCATCTCGTCAACCAAGGACCCTGATGATCGCTTGTTATCTCAATGACTTTCCGTTTTGGTGCAACATCGGATCTAAGTTTGATGGCAACTCTTGATTAAACCATTCTCTTATCTTCATTTGATTCAGATATTCGTTATTTGGAATTTCAAAAGTATCCCTAACCAAGCGAATTTTAATTTTTTTCCTTTTTCCTTTTTCGTTTGTTCTTCCAAGAATTAATTTTACTGGCTTATCTTTTGGTCCTTTAATTAATTCAATTGCTTCTTCTATACCCACTCCTTTAATTGACTTCCCATCTACCTCCAGGATTACGTCACCTGATTCAATATCTGCATTAGAGGCAGGAGTTCCATTAATAATTGATTGTATTGTTATTTCAGAAGTTTCAGTATTTAGGAAAAGATTAACGCCTATACCAGTAATTTCTTTTTTGAGCTTAAGACTTGAACTCTGGTTTGTTCGTACGCAGCCTGAATAATCTCTAGCATCGAGACAGCGTTTATGAATTTCATCACTTATTTCAGCCTGTGCAGCATTAGGTAAAGCAAGAGCAACGAGTAGTGGAAGTAGTAAGCGTTTCATTTAGTTACCTTTTAGTAATCCATAAGTACATAAAACTGGGTTTGTAATTAGAACAATCCAAAACGGTGGAGGTGGACCAGCGTCAACAATGACTCCTGCATTAAGAGTATTGAATACTGCAACTATTAAGAGGCAAAGCATCAAAACCAATTCACCTAGTAAAACTTTTTTGGTAGATTCGTGATCTCTGATGGAACTAGAAATTATCAATAAGAAAGCAATTCCTATATTTGTTGCTGCAACAACATCAGCAGAGCCTCTAATAAATAACAATGTTTCTGCTGATACTGATGGGGCAATGGTATCAACAGAAAAAATCAACATGTTTATTAGCAGTACACCCAATAACAAGTGAAGAGATCCAACAGTTTTTAAGATTGTTTTTATTTTCATTTATTTACCAATAGCTTTTTGACTCGTACAGGTTTGATATGCCAAAGCTTTAGCAAAGTCATTTGTATCAAGTCCAAACTCTTCTAATTGTTTCACATTAAATTTTTCAAGAACTTCAGGGACGGTATAAAGCTCTGAATATGTACGAACACACGAATTTTTATTCCTTGATTCTTGAATGACAGGATTGACCCAGCATCCAAATAGAACTATGAATCCACCAAAAGCAACAATTCTTCTATGGTTTCCCCACCATTCATAACTGTTGAGATTTAGTGCTTTTTTTAAATCCATGAAATAAAGGTTTTTGTCGAAGTCTCAGGACTTGTGGTTCTCACTCGGCATTAAAGCATTTCGAAAAACTAATGGCATCTATTACATGCGCTTTTGCATGGCATTGCGCTGTGCTTAGGGTTCCTCTAATGCTTTTTATCTAGGCGTTGGATACAAAGAGAACCAGAATTAACAGATATAGAAGTTACGGCTGGAGTTGGAAAAAGATAGCTAATCTATATAGTGTAAGTCCCACTAATGTTCGGACAGTGGGCGATCTGAGTAATTTTATTCATTTACAAACGGTTATCGTTTTCGTTTTAGTGGTTTATATATCCGTACTTCGACTATGGGTTCTTTTCCAAAGGACACGCATAAGTATGCTTTTGCAATGGTTAAAGCAGCAAGATCAATGCCTATAGATGCGGCAGAAAAATTAGAGCATATAAAACAACTAAGATTTAATGTTCAACTAAAGGAACTAAGAAAAAGAATCAACCGAAGGATCACGTAGAAATTAACTATTTTTTCAACTTTTTTGTAGTGTTCTCCTACTCCTAATAAGCAAACAGAAGGATTAGACCAAAGGTGTAAGAAAGGAGGCTTTATGAAACTCTTTACTCCCTTCACCATCCCCAAAAAAGACAACTGCGATCTTTGCAGGATTAAAAGGAATAATCAGAAGAGGGGCAAATAGCCTCTCTTTTTTATTGCTGCTGTTGTTGCTGCTGAATTTGCTCGTAGAAAGTAGAAGGCTTTTTAATTGTTGTCCGATATTCGGCAACGATCTCGGCAACTTCCTCACCATGAATCCAGCGGATTTCGCCAGAATCTACGTTGGCAATTTGAAAGAGTGAGGGTGCCTCAGAATCACTAGAGCCGCCAACAAAAGTAAGAACTTTTCCAATTTGGTCCTTTTCATATAGAACAGCGTCACCCGGTCTGACTTTTAAAAATAGAGGCTCATCCATAAGTTCATTTTGTCCAAATTCATCAACCAAGGGAAGTATCCTTTTTGACCAATTTACCAAGTCCGTTAAATCCTTTATTTCCAATCGTTTTAATTTAATTTTGCCCACGTCTTGCCCACACCTGAAAACTGGCATTAAAAAAGACAGGCTGGGAAACCTATCTCTGACTGATCGGGGCGAAAGGATTCGAACCTGCGACCTAGTGCTCCCAAAGGACATAGTTGAAAATCATGAGACTAGCTAAAAAGCTAGTTATAGCAATGGTTAAAGAAACTCATACCAATGAATTTGAGACTCAATGTTGCAAGAAATTGCAACTTATTTATAGAGGTTATAACTTTCTAGCTCCCCCTCTAGCTCCCCCTTAGCGACCTAGTGCTTTGGGAAAACGAGATCGCGGGTTTTCAATGAAAACGGAGCTAATACTGAGATTGATGCCTGATTGAACTAGATAAGCTAGAAAGTATTAAATGAGAAAAAATGGATGGCAGAGGAATTCAAGCTATATAAATCAGATGATGGAAACTGGTTTTACACAAAAGAAGAAGCATCTAAATGGGATGCGAAACTAAAAGAAGGTAAGCAAAATGTTATCAACAAACTCCGAAAACTTTCCAGTCCAGACAAAGTTCAGCAGAAATTTGATTCTTTAATACAAGAACTTTCACCTGAAGAATTTGATGATTTTTTAGTAGGGATTGAGTCCGTTCAAAAAAACAATTGATAATTTTGCTTTTAATCATGAAAGCTATTGGAACTTAAAAGACAAAGAAATTTCACCAGAGAAACATTCCGAAGAGACCTCTATCAGAAAATTAACCCGAATGCAGCCATGCAAAAGAGATCTTGAATGGCTAAATAAACATAGAGTGCCTTTTACGCCTCCAACAAATCAAGATGTTAATGTCTAGGTTTCATAGACATACTTTATTACTTACTAAGTCTATTCAATAAGTTCAATCCACTCTACTGGACAATCTTCCAGTGGTCTTCCATAGTCTTTCTCATACTCATTTACGAAACGGTCGAAATCTTTTTGACAGTTTTTAGCGTCTGGATACTTTGCTCTAAATATTTTAAGAGCTTTCTTTTGTTGTAAGAGCAACAATAGATTTTTCTTTGAGGTGTACATCACTTTCAACCCTGCTTTGCCTTTGACTCCCCATTCTTTAAATTCATCAACCAATGCCTTTTGAGCTTTGGGGCTTGAATCTATTTGGTCATATCTGCTGGCAAAATCTTCAAGAGTTCTATCTATCAATGATGTGATGTAACAACTCATAGAAAGAAATTCTAATTGCATTGGTTCGATTTCTAAGTTGAAATCTCCTTCGATTTCCATTTAGAACTCCTCCACCTTCTTTTCTTCTGGATCTTCTAAAAATTCACCTTTTTTAATTTCTGAAGGAAGTCCTGATCTCATCAGAACCAGTTCATAAATCTTGTCTATTAGCTCCATAGGCTTCTCAAGCTTCTTGAAGTAGTCCTCTAAAACTTCTGTTTGCTCTCGAAGTTGAGCAGCGACATCACCAACAACAAGATTCGCTACCCAATTCGTATCTTTAGAGATTTGTTCAGAAAGAGCATCATGTGATGCACCCATCTGGCGTTGATGTTCTCTTATGTCATTTCTTAGACGATAAGTTGCATTTGCTTGCGCAGCATCCAATTTGTTTGAACTTTTTAGAGCATCAATTATTCGCTCCTTTGGTATTTCTGGATCAAAATTGTCCGAGAATTTTTTTGAAGTGGTAGTCATCATCCATTGGGTTTAAATTGATTAGTTTCCTGCAGGAATTAAAACCTAAACGCAAAAAAACCCTTTGAGAAGGGCTATAGAGTCAACAACTTTTTAAATATCTACTTTTCC
>QCHH01000005.1 GCA_003279585.1 Prochlorococcus sp. AG-402-A08
CCCAATCTCTTTAATTCTCATTTTCTTCTTGGAACAATCCTAATTGGGCAAAAGAAATTACAAGAAGCAGAACAATCTCTTCGCAAAACCATTGAACTCAAACCTGATTTCTTTCAGGCTCATTCAGCTTTAGGAGGTTTATTAGGCGAACTTGGCAATTTACAAGAAGCAGAAATATCAACTCGCAAAGCAATTGAACTGAATCCTGATCTTGCAGAGGCTCATTCCAATCTGGGAATTATATTGAAGAATCTTGGGAAATTACAAGAAGCTGAGTTATCACTTCGAAACGCAATTGAACTGAATCCTGATCTCGCAGAGGCTCATTCCAATCTGGGAATCATATTGAAGGATCTTGGAAAACTAAAAGAATCTATTTTATCTTACGAAGAAGCGTTGAATCTTGATAGCAACCTTGATAAGGCAAAAGCAGGCATAGGCAAAATATTATTGAAGACTGGGAAGTTGAAAGAGGGTATAGTTAGATTGAGAGAAGCAGAAGGGTCCATTGATTTTAATTATAAGAACCCTAATATCATCATAAATTAAATGGAAAAAGTTTTCATAAAAACAAATAATCTAAATCCTCATTTTATTGGATCTTGGACCCTAGAACCATTTTCTATATGTGAAGATCTTATTAACTATTTTGAACTGAATTCAGCCAAACAAAAGAAAGGGATCTCAACAAGTGGTGTTAATCCTAATCACAAAGATAGTATTGATATTACGATCAAACCGAAAGAAATTATTCTCCCTGGTAATGAAGCATTTAAGGCTTATTTCGAAGAACTTTTTGAATGCTATAAAAACTATATAGAAGAATGGCCTTTTTTAGAACTTTTAGCTCAAAAATTAGAAATTGGCTCCTTCAATCTTCAAAGATATAAACCTGGCCAACATTTTAAGGCAATACATACTGAGCGAGTAGGCATAGATAGTTCTTACCGTGTGTTTGCTTTTATGACTTACTTAAATGATGTTGAAGAAGGTGGTTCAACCTATTTCAGTCATTATGATCTTGAAATACAACCAAGAAAAGGACTAACTTTAATATGGCCCGCTGAATGGACTCACGCACACAGAGGCAACATTTTAAAAGAAGGTTTAAAATATATCATTACTGGTTGGATCTGTTTCGCTAATTAATTTCTGATCGATATTATTGAAAACTTTTAAAGAGATTTTTCCGTTCGAGTTTCTAAAGGCGAATAAATAATTATTCTAAATACAAGAAAATTAATGACCCAAGGCATTTACTTAAATGTTTCACGCAGAAATGATGATTTACCTGAAATGATTGAGGAGAAGTAATTGTTCCTCTACAGGAAATTGAACGGCAATTAATTGAACCTATGAACTCTTATTTTCTTTGTAAGAAAGATCTCGCAGAAAGCGAAAAGGTAATGGATATGGTTCGCTTATCAATCAGTAATGGTGAAACATTAGGAGAGGTTGCGGAATGTATGTTTAATATCCAAAAAGCAGCAAAACTGATCGCAGGAGAGCAAAGAGAAGAGTTAGTAAATACATAGAACAGAGAATCCTATCTCTCATTTGGAGTAGAGAGCACCACCGTTACGGGTGCTCTTTTTTTATGCCTTCTTTTAAGGAGAGGGAGGTGAAAAGAAACCCCCCACATCCTCAAAAAAGTTCCCCCCCACGCAGCACCCGAAAAAGAAAGATATACCTGAGATCTCCCTTCCCTACAGTAATTTCCATTCCCCCCACATTTCCCCCACACAGAACTCGGAATCTGTGGCACACTACGAACAGGTGCGAACTCTTTATTCTTCTAATCCCTTACTGCTACTGAGTTATTTCTGTTTTCTGAACTTATACGAACTCACCTGAACCAATAAAGAACGGAGAGGGAGGGATTCGAACCCTCGACAGAAGTTACCTCCTGTAACTCCTTAGCAGGGAGCCGCTTTCAACCACTCAGCCACCTCTCCACTCCCAATACCTTATCAAGTCAAAGCTCAAAAAAATCAGATTGTGGTCCTCTACAAATTTTAAGTGACAACTCGAGGAAGACGATTTCTAAAACTGCAAAGAACTTCCCAAGGAATTGATCCAGATAAATCACACCAATTTTTGGGCGAAATACAAACTTCACCATCAGTTCCAAGCAGGGTAAAGACTTGACCTGTTTTAATATCCGGTTTGTCAGTTATGTCAAAAACCATTTGATCCATTGCAATTGCACCTACTTGGGGGACCAAGAACCCATCTATTGAGGCTGATATTTTTCCAGAAAGATTTCTGCTGACGCCATCTGCATAGCCAATAGCAACTACTGCAAGCTTACTTTTCCTTTGTGTTTTAAAAAGATGTCCATAACCCACTCCTATGCCTTTTTCTACTTCCCTAACCAAAGTAACCCGAGCCTTAACTTTCAAGGCTGGTTTCAGTCTCAAATCAGACTCGAAATCATTTACAGGAAAGTAACCATACAAGCTCAGTCCTACCCGAACCATATCAAAATGAAGGCGACTATCCGAAAGTGTCCCTGCCGAATTTGCTAGGTGTATACATAGAGGCTTATTTCTTGCGCCTAAATCCTTTACAACCTTTTCAAATCTAGTTAACTGAAACTGTGTGAAATTTATTTTATTACTGTTTTCTAGATCTTTATCCGCAATTGCTAAATGACTATAAATACCCCGTAAAGATATATTTTCTAAAGAATCAATTTTAGAAATCAATTCTTTTACTTCATCACAATCACAGCCAAGTCTCGTCATACCCGTGTCAACTTTTAAATGAATGACAAATTTTTTATGATTATTTTCAGCAATGTTATTGCAAATTATTGCCTCGCGAATTCCACTAATCGTAGGGATAAGATCCCAGCAAAAAGAAGAATAAAGTTCTTCTGCATTAATTAGATTTCCAAGAATTAATATCTGACACTTAAAGCCTGCATTCCTTAATTGAATACCTTCTTCTAAAGTTGCCACGCCCAGACTATCAGCGCCTCCAATCAAAGCCGACTTAGCAACAGTCTCTGCACCATGTCCGTATCCATCAGCTTTTACAACTGCCATTAGTAAACAATCTTCGCCAATAAAGTTTTTCAAAACTCTTGAATTATTTTCAATAACTTTCGAATCAACCTCAACCCATGCACGACTGCGAGGATCAGGGTTAATTAGACTTTCAGTTGTCCTATCAAAAGTGAAAGATGCTTCACTCCTATTGACGTTTGACATACTATGCATGCAATGTAATAAGGGAAACTGCAACAAGGCTGTAATGCCACTAGCATGCCGCTTAAATAGCTTGCTTGCATGGGTCAAGTTCTTGTTTTGAATGCGTCCTATGAGCCATTGAACATCACTTCATGGCGTCGCGCGACTGTTTTAATGCTTAAAGGAAAGGCTGAAAGTCTTGAAGAAGATTCTTCACACAATATTAGGCAAGATGTCAAAGCCCCTACGGTAATAAGACTAAGACAATTTATTAAAGTTCCATATCGTGATATTCCACTATCTAGAAAAAATATATTTCAAAGAGATAATAACTGTTGTCAATATTGTGGCCAGAGAAATAAAAAACTTTCAATTGATCATGTTTTACCCCGCAGTAGAGGAGGAACAGATAATTGGGAAAATGTAATTACTGCATGTCTTCAATGCAACGTAATGAAAGGTAACAGAACCCCTGAAGAAGCAAAGATGCCTTTAAAAACAAAACCTTATAAACCTCTAAATAATATGAGTTTTGAAACCACAAAACAAATTCACTCTGGTCGTCATAAAGAATGGAGTAAATATGTAATTGGATGGGTAGCTTAGTTTCTTTTAATCTTCAGATTGATTACTTAGCTCTTCCATTTGCCTTTTTTGTTCTTCTGCGATACAAGCACCGATGAGATCTTCTAATTGACCGGCTAGAACTTGTTCAAGGGGAAAATTGATTCCCAATCTATGATCAGTGGTTCGATTATCTTTATAGTTATAAGTCCTTATCTTTTCACTTCGATCACCCGTACCAACCTGAGACAATCGAGCTGATCTTTCTTTCGCATTAGCTTCTGCAATTTCTAATTCTAATAATTTAGCTCTTAAAATTTCCATTGCTCTTTCTCTATTTTGTAATTGAGAACGTTCCTGCGTACAAAAAACTCTAATACCTGAGGGCTTATGAAATAAATCAATAGCTGTTTCTACTTTATTTACATTTTGCCCACCAGCGCCACCTGATCTTGCAGTACTAATTTCTAGGTCAGTAGATTCTATTTTTACCTCTACCGGATCAGCTTCTGGCATTACAGCAACAGTTGCGGTAGAGGTATGAACTCGCCCTTGAGATTCGGTTGAAGGAACTCTTTGAACTCTATGAACACCTGCTTCAAATTTTAATTGACTATAAACAGAGTCTCCTTTAACTGAGATAATCAATTCCCGAAAACCACCCATATCAGCTTCTGTTGAACTTATAGGTTTTACATTCCAACCTAATTTTTGTCCATATCTTTCATACATTCTTGCTAAATCACCAGCCCATAAACAAGCTTCATTCCCTCCTGCTCCAGCTCTTATTTCAAGCATCACACTTTTTTCATCTCTTGGATCTTTGGGTAAAAGAGCAAAAGTTAATTGTTGGATTAATTCATTTTTTGAAAGTTCGAGATTCTCAAGCTCTTCTCTAGCCAAAAGTTCCATCTCTTTATCATCTCTACTTTCTTTTACTAAACTTTTAGCCTCTACACACTCTCTTTCTATAATTTGGAGTTTTAAATAATCGTTAACCAATGGCTCTAAACGTGATCGTTCTCTAGCAATTTTCTCTAATTGTTTAGGATCTGATGCAACATCTGGATCAGCCAGTTGCAACTCCAAGTTTTGAAAACTACTTTTAGCTGTTTCTAATCGTTTTATTAGGGTCGAAGAATCCATTTCTTTTATTCCCTAAATCTTTGGATCAAAGGGTATCAACTTTCTTTTTTTTCTTGTTGAGATTTTTCTTTTTCTTCAGTTGACTCTGATGAAGCCATACCATATTTTCTCATGAATCTGTCCACTCTTCCTTCAGTATCTAAAATCTTCTGGGTCCCAGTAAAAAATGGATGATTTCCACTCCAAACATCAACCTGAATTTCTGGCTGTGTAGAACCTGTGGTCATAACAACTTCTCCATTGCAAATAACTTTTGCTTCTGGATACCAAGTTGGATGTATATCTGATTTAGGCATGTTAAAAAAAGAGCAGGATTTAAAGTGAAAAGTAAAATTATCTCTTTGAGAACTGTGGAGCTTTACGAGCTTTTTTCAGCCCATATTTACGCCTCTCTTTTGCTCTAGGGTCGCGACTAAGATGGCCCTCGACTTTTAGAGGCTTACGGTTATCAAGTGACAATTCACATAAAGCTCTAGCAGCTCCCTGCTTTATTGCGCCAGACTGACCAGTCAAGCCTCCTCCATACACATTGACTAAAACATCATATGATTCACTCAGACCTAAAGTTTGAAGAGGTGCTTTGACAGCGGATATATAAGCAGGATTAAAATTCAAATAATGATCACCAGGACGACCATTGATGATTATTTCACCTTTTCCAGGGGTTAACCTTACTCTCGCAACTGATGTCTTACGTCTACCAGTCCCCCAGTAAACTACTTTGTTTGTGGAACTAGTCATTTCGAAACAGATTCAGAATTTAGAATGAGAACTTTAGGTTCTTGAGCTGAATGAGGGTGATCAGAGCCTTTGTATACTTTTAGTTTAGTAAATAATTGCCTTCCCAACCTCGTGTGAGGCAACATTCCTTTGATTGCCTTTTCTACTATTCTCTCTGGAATCCTAGACTGAAGGGCCTTGAAGGTTTCAACTTTCATCCCTCCTGGTCGTCCAGAGTGTCTGCGATAAAGTTTTTGATCAGATTTTTTGCCACTCACTTTGATCTTTTCTGCATTTACAACAATAACAAAATCACCAGTATCTAGGTGAGGAGTGAAATTTGGCTTTGTTTTACCCCTAAGAACACTAGCAACTTCAGTAGCTAGTCGACCTAGAGTCTGATTCTCTGCATCGACCAGAAACCACTGGCGATCTATTGAATCCTGCGATGGCACGGATGTCTTATTCATTTTACCTGAACACCGTTAACACTGAATAAGCATTATCGTTTTGATAATGCTGTTTATGGAAGTTATCAAGTCAAAAAATTGATCTGATTCTTCAGAAAAATGATTCTACACTTTCATGGCTTCAAACAGACCTTTTTGTTCGCATAAAATTTAAATTACTGATTTAACAAAATTTCCAATTTTTTATTTATGAATCTTTTATGTTGTTTTATGTTTTGAAGAATCAAATACTGGAAGAGAAAAACTTGGAAAAGTGTCAAAACTTTTCTCTTTTGAAAAGAATTTTTCCTCATAACCAACTCTTATCAAACAAAGACCATGAGGTGGAGCAGCCTCTTTCACCTCAGATCGCACACCCTTTCTCCATCTGTATCTAAATCTTTCAAGAGAAAGTCTTTTCTCTCCAACGGCCACTAATTGACCCATCAAAAGTCTTACCATCCCATACAAAAAACCACTGGCTTGAATTTCAACTGTGACAATATCCCCATGACGAAGAATAGAAACTTCTTGCACTGTCGTCAAAGAATTACTCCTATTACTTCCTGCTTTTTGAAACGCTGCAAAATCATGTAAACCTAATAAATCATTCAGAGCATGCTTCATTAAATTAATATCCAACCTAAATTTATATTTGTGCCAACTTATATTTTGAAGAAAAAGATTGGGATACGAACCGTTAAAAATAGAATATCTATATCTTCGATATTTTGCTGAATAGCAAGCATGCCACTCAATAGGAACATTTACTGCTTCAAGAACTTTAATTGATGCAGGCAGTCTGCCATTCAGAGCTGATGCCCATTTATGAATAGGAATAGGACCTGAACAATCAAAATGAACAACTTGCCCTGAAGCATGAACACCAGAATCAGTTCTACCTGCAGCTACTACCTTGACTGGGCTAATTGGATCAAGTTCTGCGATTTTTTCTTCTAAAGTCCCTTGAACAGTTATTGAATCTTTTTGATTTTGCCAGCCTCTAAAACCTGATCCATCGTATTGGATAACTAGAGCAATTCTATGCGTCAAATTAAACTAAAAGGAAAAAATATTTTTTCAAGTTTTTAGAGAATATATAACCCTATACAAGCTCAACAATTGCCATTTCTGAGTTATCACCACGTCTTGGAGTAGTTCTAACGATCCTCGTATAGCCTCCCTGACGATCACCATATCTATCTTGAGCCTTTTCAAAAAGCGCATGAACCAACTGCTTATCGTACACATACCCAATAGCTCTTCTTCTCGAAGAAAGGCTACCATCCTTGGCTAAAGTAATCATTCTCTCAGTCTCATCTCTCAAAGCTTTTGCCCTTGCTTTGGTAGTTGTTACTCTACCTTCACGAATTAGTTGAGTGGTTAATCCTCTTAAGAGAGCCTTCCTTTGATCAGCAGGGCGACTTAGTTGTGGAATTCGACGTTGATGACGCATTGGATTAACTTTGAAATGTAGTAGCAAAAAAACTGAAAGTCATGCAGAAGTTCTACTTTGCGGAATAGAAATTCCAATTCTCTCTAGAGCTTCAATAACCTCATCAGCAGATTTAGAACCGAAGTTCTTAATTTCCAACAAATCCTCATAACTGAAACCCATCAAGTCTGAAACAGAATTCACTTGGGCACGTTTTAGGCAGTTATAAGCTCTTACGGATAAGTTTAACTCCTCGAGGGGTATTTGAGCCTCTGCAGCAGGCTCAGGCTCTTCAGTAATCTCTTCTACCATTGAGACAGTAGCAAGAGGTTGAAAAAGTTCAATTAATTGATTAGCAGCTTCCGCAAGTGCATCATCTGGAGAGGTAGATCCATCAGTAACTAACTCCATTTTCAATCTTTCTCTGGTAGATCCCCCCTCAGCTACTGCAGTTTCATCAATAGTAAAATTAACTCTATTGATTGGCATAAATACAGCATCTATTTGAAGCAAATCAATTGCGCTTGTCTCTTCATTTCTTCTATCAACTGGTCGATATCCAACACCTCTCTCTACATGTAACTCTAGTTCTAGGTTATGGCCCTCATGAACTGTTGCTATTGGACGATCACCATCAACAACTTCAACTTGAGAGGAAAATTGAATATCCTTTGCTTTTACTTCAGCTGGACCAGTAACAACAATTCTTCCTATTTCAAGATCCTGACTTCGACTATCAACTGAAATTTGTTTGCAATTCAGAAGAATGTCTAAAACATCCTCTCTTACACCAGGGATTGTTGCATATTCATGATTAACACCTGCGATCCTGACAGCAGTAACTGCACTGCCTTCAAGTCCGCCCATCAATACTCTGCGTAAAGAATTACCCAAAGTAGTTGCTTGACCTCTTTCAAGAGGTCCAATTAGGAAAACGCCTGTTTGGGAACGATCACTAGAAACTTGATGGTCGATCCTGTCTATCTGGTATTGCAACACGGTCTAATGCGATGTGGGAAAAAAGAGAATTTCACTTAAGTGAATAGATTTTAAACGCGTCTGCGCTTAGGCCTCCTACAACCGTTATGAGGGAGAGGAGTTACATCTCTGATCAAAGTAATTTCAAGACCAGCTACTTGCAACGCCCTTATTGCGGTTTCACGACCTGAGCCTGGTCCTCTTACAAGAACTTCTATTTGACGCATGCCCTGCTCTAGAGCCCTTCGAGCAGCAACCTCAGCGGCGGTTTGAGCAGCAAAAGGAGTACCTTTTCGAGCTCCTTTAAACCCACTGGCTCCTGCTGATGACCAGGAAATGACTTCACCTGATGTGTCAGTAATTGAGACAATGGTGTTATTAAAGGTACTTTGAATATGCACAACTCCATTGGGAACGTTGCGCTTTGATTTCTTAGAACCGGTTTTCTTTGAGGTTGTAGCCATTAGGCTGTGCCTTATTTAAAAATGATTTAGTAAATTACCAGATGGTAAGAGGAGTCTTAAGAAATTATTTCTTTCTTCCTGCAACGGTTTTTCTCGCTCCTCTCCGTGTACGAGCGTTAGTCCTTGTTCGTTGTCCACGAACAGGGAGACTCATTCTATGCCTTCTTCCACGAACGCATCCTATATCTTGAAGACGTTTCAGAGCCATTCCTTCTTGGCGCCTCAAGTCACCTTCAAGAGTGAATTCTTCAGTAACAGCTCTGAGCTTCTGAACATCACTGTCATCTAAATCCTTTACACGTATATCAGGGTTAACGCCCGATTTTTCAAGGATAGTCTGAGCTCTAGTTAAGCCGATACCATAGATGTAAGTAAGGGCAACTTCTACCCGCTTCTCGCGAGGTATATCGATGCCTGAGATCCGTGCCACTTAGGGATAAATCGAGGAGGACAATAATAGTCATCATAATTTAATGATGACCTTGTTTTAAGAAGTAAACGAAAAAAATTAATCGTTAAAGGCTTCTTAAGAAAGTCAGGGATCAGCCCTGACGTTGTTTGTTTCGAGGCCTTTTCTTGTTGATCACATAGATCCGGCCTCTGCGCCTCACGATCTGGTCGTCAGGACTAATTTTTTTGACTGAGGATCTAACCTTCATTTGGTGAGACTCTCCTATTTCCAAACTATAACTTTACTACATCATCCGCCTAAAGCTTTCTCGATACATGAAAAGACAACATCTATGTCAGCATTACCTTCTATCTCCTCAAGAATACCTTGCTTAGAATACAAATCAATTAGGGGAGAAGTTTTTTCTCTATAAATTTTGAGTCTATTGATTATGACTTGTTCATTATCATCCTGTCTTCCTCTTTCTAAGAGCCTTTCAATTAAATAATTGTCGGAAACTTTTATTAATATTACCCCTTCTAAAGGTTGATTAATTTTTTCTAAAAGACTTTTTAGAGAATTAGCTTGATTAACATTTCTGGGGAAACCGTCAAGCAACCACCCCTTCTTAATATTGACCAATCTTCGTTCAACAATTGAGAGAACTAATTCATCACTTACTAATTCTCCTTTATTCATAACCTCAGCAGCCTTAAGACCTAAAACTGATCCAGAGGAGACCTCATCTCTAAGTAAATCTCCAGTTGAAAGATGATCTAATCCGTACTTCTTGCAAAAAAGATTTGCTTGTGTCCCTTTACCAGCTCCAGGAGGACCAAGGAATAGTAATTTCTTTTTCATTTAAATAAAAATCATAGTAAATATTTTATTGACGTACTAATCCTTCGTATCTTTGAGAAATGACATAAGTCTGAATTTGCTTCGATGTATCAATTGCAACTCCTACCAAGATTAATAATGAAGTTGCCCCAAGCCCTTGAAAAGTTTGAACATTAGTTGCTCTCTCTACTGCAGCAGGAACAATTGCAACTGAACCAAGAAATAAACCACCAAGTAAAGTGAGGCGGTTTTGAACACCTGAAAGGTAATTAGAAGTAGACCCTCCAGGCCTTACGCCTGGAATTGCAACACCACCCTTTTTTAAATTAGAGGCAATATCTACTGGATTAATTGTTAAAGAAGCATAAAAATAAGCAAAGCCTAAAATTAATGCAAAAAATGTAATTGCATAAGGCCATGGGTTCGATGATCCTGGATTGAGTGAACTGGCAGCCTTAATAAGTAAAGGATTTTGAGTGAAGTTTGCGATTGTTATAGGTAGGAAAATCAATGCAGAAGCGAAAATTATTGGCATAACTCCACCAGCATTTAACTTAAGAGGTAAATAACTTTGCCTACTTGGCAAAAGAGCTGTTCCGCCCATTTGGCTTTTTGCACTTACTATAGGAATTCTTCTAGCACCTTCTTGAACAAAAATAATACCAACAATAGTAATTAAAAAAACTATTAAAAGAATTATGATCCCAAGAACATCCGCTCTATCTCCGGTTTGAGCTTTTTCAATAGTAGAGCTCAATGCCTTAGGCAAAGTAGCAACAATATTCAAGAAAATAACTAGAGAAGCTCCCTGGCCTATACCTTTTTCAGTAATAATCTCACTCAGCCACATAACTATCATTGACCCAGTGACTAATGCCAGTGAGGTTTGAATAACAAATTCAGTTTCGCTAAGACCTTCTACCGCATACTGTCTAAGAATCAAGGCGAAAACTGTGCTCTGAACCAATCCCCATCCTAAAGCTACGTATCTAGTGATTTGAGCAATCTTCCTTCTTCCTGCCTCTCCTTCATTTTTCTGTAGATCTTCCAATTGTGGTAATGAGGCAGTAAGCAATTGAATAATTATTGACGCATTAATAAATGGAAGAATACCTAGTGCAAAAATACCTAAAGTTGAGATTCCACCACCTGTGAAAATATCAAGGAATCCTATCAATTGCCCCCCCTGATCAATAAAAGTTTTAAAAGCTTCTCTATCTATTCCAGGCATAGGAATATAAATTCCTAATCGAACAATTAGCAATAAACCTAGAGTTGTAAAAACTCTTCCCCTAAGCTCATCATTATTAAACAGCTGGGTGATTACTTCACCTGCACTTGGGTTTCGACCGCGACTTATTAACATTTAATAAGGATAATTTATTAGAAGCTAGTGTATAAAATTAAATTTTTTAGATAAAAGTTAGTTATATATCTCACATTTACCCCCGACTTCTTCAATTTTCTTTTTAGCAGATGTTGTGAACGCTGAAGCTTGAACTGTCAATTTTACTTCTAATTTACCATTACCAAGAATTTTTAGAGGATTTTGTGGTTTAGTCAAAATACCCTCCTTTACCAATAAATCAAGATTGACAACAGTCCCATCTTTCAATGAATTCAAACTAGAAACATTGAGGACAGTAAAATTTTTCTGATTAACTATTGGAAAATGCTTTAATTTTGGAACTCGTCTATATAAAGGCATCTGACCACCCTCAAAACCTGGGCGAGTAGGTCTGCCTGATCTTGATTTTTGTCCCCTCATTCCAAAGCCACAACTAGCACCTTGGCCAGCAGCTATACCTCGACCTTTACGCATTTTTTTACGTCTAGATCCTTTATTGGATTGAAGAGATTCTAATTTAATAGTCATGATTTTTAAGAATAAATCTGCTCAAGTGAAATTCCACGCTCTCTTGCAGTGGCTTTATGAGTTCTTAACTCACTTAAAGCAACCATTGCAGCACGAGCATTATTAAGAGGCGTCTTACTGCCTAATCTCTTGGCAAGTACGTTTTTAATTCCAGCCAACTCTAAAACAGTGCGAATTGACCCTCCGGCAATTACACCTGTTCCAGGAGCTGCAGGACGAATTAATACACTGGCTGCTCCATCTCTACCGTTAGAAAGAGTTGGGATCGAGTTGTTTCGAGTTAAAGGAACACGAACCAGGTGTTTTTTTCCATCAGCAACTCCTTTACGAACTGCTCCAATAACATCTCCTGCTTTTCCAACACCAACGCCAACTTGTCCTTTTTCATTTCCAACTACAACTATTGCCCTAAAGCTCATTTTCTTTCCACCTTTAACTGTTTTCGAAACCCTTCTAATTTGTACAACTCTTTCTTGCCATTCAGAGTCTCTTTCTTGACCTCTTCTATCTCTTCTTCCTCCGCGTTTTTCGCCACGGTTTCGGCGATTCTCCTGTCTACCATCTGCAGCTGGAGGATTATCGGATGATCCAGAAGTTTTTTTATTTGTGGACTGGTTTTTAGAGTCTGTCATTATTAAAACAATGATTAAAAGTTCAAGCCTGCCACTCTGGCAGCTTCGGCTAGAGCTTTAACCCTGCCATGATAGATGTTCCCACCTCTGTCAAAGATAACTTGTTTGATGCCTTTTGATAAAGCTTTTTTTGCAACAAGCTCTCCTACTGCTGTAGAAGCATCGCAACTTCCAGCATTAACTTTTAAAGAAGCTTTCAAGTCTTTATCAAGAGTGGATGCTGCACATATAGTGTTTTGAGCATCGTCATCTATTATTTGAGCATAGATGTGGTTATTAGAACGAAAAACAGCAAGTCTTGGTCGAGCCTCTGTTCCGCTTAAGTTTCTCCTTAAGCGTTTATGTCGTTTTTGGGTCTGTTGTTTTCTTGAAAGTTTTGACATGGCTAAAAAATTTAAAAGACAAATAAGCAAGATCAAGCTTTGCCAGACTTACCAGCTTTTCTAATTATCTGCTCTCCTTCATATTTGATTCCTTTCCCTTTATAAGGTTCTGGGGGCCTGATTGCTCTTATTTTTGCAGCTTCATTGCCAACTAATTCTTTATCAGGTCCAGATACAGTTACATTTGTATTATTTTCAACTTTAAAAGTTATACCCTCTGGAGGAATAACCTCAACTGGATGACTGTAACCGGCACTAACAACAAGAGTTTTACCTTTTACTTGGGCTCTTGATCCAACGCCAACAATCTCAAGTTTTTTCGTAAAACCATTACTAACTCCCTCAACCATATTGGCAACAAGAGATCTACATAGTCCATGCATTTCCCTGGACTGTCTCTTTTCATTTATTGGGTTAACAACAATAGTATTGTCATTCTTACTTAGGCTAACTCCATTAGGAAGAGTTCTGTGCAGTTCACCTTTGGGACCCTTTACAGTGATAGAAAGTCCTTCAAGTTTTACATCTACCTTTTCAGGAAGGGAGATTGGTTTTTTTCCAGTACGAGACATAATAAATACCTAATCAATCAACAGACGTAGCAGAGGACTTCTCCTCCAACACCTTGCTTCCGAGCGTCACGATCACTCATGACTCCCTTAGAGGTAGAAATTATTGCAACTCCAAGACCTCCTAAAACTTTTGGCAATCCTCGAGTATTTTTATAAATCCTCAATCCTGGTTTACTGACTCGTTGCATTGAACGAATAATGGGTGAGCGATGCTTACCAGTATATTTCAATCCAAGAATGAGCTGCTTTCTAAAGCCTTCTCCTTCTTCATTGATTTCTGCAATAAATCCCTCACGCTGAAGAACCTTAGCGATACTAAGGGACATTCTTGAAGCAGGGACTTTGGTTTTTTCATGCCTTTTTTCACTGGCATTTCGGATGCGAGTGAGCATGTCTGAAATTGGATCGTGGTTGGCCATAGTATTTAGCTAATCAAACTCATTTTTTACGGAAGGGCATTCCCATTTCACTAAGAAGAGCCTTACCTTGTTCATCAGAAGAAGCGCTAGTCACAATTGTGATATCCATGCCTCTAATGGTGTCGACTTTGTCAAAAGTAATCTCAGGGAAGATAAGTTGCTCTTTGACTCCAATGGTGTAATTGCCTCGGCCATCAAAGCTTTTTGGACTAACGCCCCGAAAATCTCTGATTCTTGGAAGTGCCAAATTAATGAATCTTTCCAAGAAGGCATACATGCGATCACCTCTAAGAGTGACTGCGCAACCTATAGGCATTCCTTGTCTAATCTTGAAGGTCGCAATTGCTTTCTTGGCTCTTGTCACAAGAGCTTTTTGCCCAGAAATGGTTGCCATTTCAGCTAGAGAGGCTTCTAAAGCTTTGGAATTGGATGCAGCTTCACCAAGTCCTCTGTTTAAAGTGACTTTCTGCACCTTAGGAACTTGGTGAACATTTTTTAAACCAAGATCTTTTAAAAGCTTTGGTCTAATTGTCTCTCGATAGCGTGTTTTTAGTGACATGGCTGGAAAAAAAGTTAATTCTGGTCTTGGTCAGAATTCAATTAGTTAAAGAAAGTCTGCTTTAGTTAATTCAGACAAAGGAAAAGTGAATCAATTAATCAATTAATCAATTAATTCTCCTGTCTTCTTTAATCGTCGTTTCTTTGATCCATCTTTATCTACAAAAATCTCAACCTTGCTAGCAACTTTTTCCTTGGTTGAATAGATCATTACGTTTGAAGCATGTAAAGAAGTTTCTTTAGTCTCTATTCGACCAGTTTCTCCTTCTTGTGATGGTTTTACATGCTTTGTTCTTTGATTAATTCCTTGAACTACAACTCTATTTTCATAGGGAAGTGTTTGAAGGACTTCACCAGTTTTACCTTTGTCTTTTCCAGAAATAATCTGAACTGTATCTCCTTTACGGATCTTCATTTTGATCCGATCAGCAGAAGCTTTGGGTTTGTTAATTGCTGGCATGACTAAATAACCTCCGGAGCTAAGGAGACAATTTTAGTAAAATTGCGCTCTCTTAATTCTCGTGCGACTGGACCAAATACTCTAGTACCTCTTGGGTTTTGATCATCATTGATTAGAACAGCGGCGTTGTCATCAAAGCGAATTGAATTTCCAGTTTCTCTTCGCATTGTTGCTCTAGTACGAACAACAACCGCTTTCACCACATCCGATTTTTTAACTCCCATATTTGGCATCGCGTCTTTAACAGAAGCAACGATCACATCTCCTACGTGGGCATAACGACGATTGGACCCCAAAACCCTAATACATTGCAAACGCTTGGCACCACTATTATCTGCAACGGTTAAGAATGTTTCTTGCTGAATCATTTTGCAGCCTCCTTAGATTTCATACCCTGAACTAGAACATCTGTAACCGTCCATCGTTTTTGAGCGCTCATCGGGGGAGACTCCTTTATCCGAACTCTGTCTCCCACTTTGCAATGATTTTCCGCATCATGAGCTTTGTATCTAGTCGTACGACTAATAATTTTCTGGTAGATAGGATGTGGAAATCTATTTTCCACAGCTACAACTACTGTTTTTTGCATTTTGTCACTGACAACAGTGCCAACCATTTCCTTGAGTGCCATAACTAAAAAATCAAGATGAAGTGTTTGAGCGGCTTCGCTCATTAGAAACCGTTAAAAGTTGAGCCAATTCGGTTCGTGCCTCTTTAAAACGATGAGTTTTAGCTAGCTGTCTAGTGGCTTGCTTAAAACGAAGATCAAAAAGTTCTTTACGAAGATTTTCAATCTTTTCTGATATATCGGAATCAGAGAGATTCCTTACATCTTTCGTAGTTGCTTTACTCATAGTGATGACTCCGAATCATTTGCTGTAACTGGCGTTTTAGCAGGTTTATAATTTCCCTTATTGAGATCTTCCTCTAGGGAAATAAATTTTGTTTTGACTGGCAGCTTGTATTGAGCAAGACGCATTGCCTCTTTTGCAATTTCCTCTGTAATGTCATCTCCACCCATTTCAAATAAGATTCGACCAGGCTTGACAACTGCAACCCAAAATTCTGGGTTACCTTTACCAGATCCCATTCTTGTCTCGGCAGGCCTCATGGTTACTGGCTTATCAGGGAAAATACGAATCCAAATTTGTCCTCCTCTTTTTACGTAACGAGTCATAGCTCGTCTACTTGCCTCGATTTGCCTTGAGGTAACCCAACCACAATCTTGAGCTTGCAATGCAAACTGACCAAAAGCGATTTTGTTGCCTCTAGTAGCAACGCCGCGCATACGGCCTCTCTGTTGTTTGCGAAATTTGGTTCTTTTGGGACTAAGCATGATTAAAACTCCTTATTTAGCTTCATTGGAACGATCCTCAAATTGTTGAGGTCTTCGATTCCCCCTATTGCGTCTAGGAGTAGAACCAACAGGTAATGGCTGTTCTTCTTTAGGAAGAACTTCACCTTTGAAAACCCATACTTTGATTCCTAAAACGCCATAAGTTGTACTAGCAACTTTGGTTGCATAATCAATTTCTGCTCTCAAAGTGTGGAGAGGAACTCTTCCTTCTCGTGTCCATTCAGAACGTGCAATTTCAGCGCCATTCAACCTTCCGCCTACTTGTATTTTAAGACCTAAGACACCAGCTCTTTGTGCTCTTTGAACAGCCATTCGAATAGTTCGTCTAAAAGCAACACGCTTTTCTAGTTGCTGAGCAATATATTCGGCAAGAAGATAAGCATCTGCATCAACTTTTTCTACTTCAACAACATTGATACGTACTTGTCTGTTTCTATCACCGATTGTTTTTTGAATACCAGATCTGAGTTCTTCAATACCACTTCCCTGCCTGCCAACAATTACTCCTGGCCTAGCAGTTTTTAATTCGACTTCAAGCTGATCTGCTTTTCGAGCAATCAATACATCGCTTATCCCTGCTGCTCCATACTTTTTCTTGATGAAAGTGCGGATCCGATCATCTTCTTGGAGTAGTAAAGGATAAGTTTTACTTGGTGCATACCATTTAGAACGATGCTCTTGGGTGATGCCAAGCCTAATTCCAGTAGGGTGAATTTTATGTCCCATCAGTCTGAGTCCTCAGAATTGGTTGATTGAGTGGCAGAAACAGCAATGCTGATGTGGCATGTCTGCTTTTTAATTGCAAATGCTCTGCCTTGAGCCCTAGGCCTATAACGTTTCATTGGTGGGCCCATATCAGCAGTAGCAGTGCTAATCACCAGCGAAGAAGGTTCAAGACCAAGATTGTTTTCTGCATTCGCAACAGCTGATCGCAATACTTTTGTTATTGGCTCAGTTGATCGATAAGGCATGAATTCAAGCATGATCAAAGCATCTCTGTAAGTTCTTCCTCTTATTTGATCAAGAACACGCCGAACTTTTGAGGCAGATCCGCGAATATAACGCCCATGGGCTTGGGCTGTCGTTTTGGTAGATGAATTAGTCATGATTAACGTGCTCCTTTTTTATCTCTGATGTGACCTTTGTAGGTTCGAGTTGGTGCAAACTCTCCTAACTTGTGACCAACCATTTGCTCAGTTATGAAAACAGGTATGTGACTCTTTCCATTGTGAACAGCAATTGTATGACCAATCATAATTGGCAGAATTGTTGAGGCTCTGGACCATGTTTTGATGACAGCTTTATCATCATTAGAGTTTTGCTTCTCGATTTTACGAAGCAAACTGTCTGAAATAAATGGCCCTTTTTTTAGTGAACGTCCCATAACGGTTTAAAAGAATTGGTAAAGAAAGATAGAAATCATGAATCGCGACCTCCCCTACTCCGTTTAGATACTTTGCGTCGTTTTCGAAGAACGTATTTATTGCTGGGCTTATTCTTCTTCCTGGTTTTCAAGCCAAGAGCAGCTTTACCCCAAGGAGTTACAGGGCCAGCTCGTCCAACAGGTGCCTTTCCCTCTCCTCCTCCATGAGGGTGATCACATGGATTCATGACACTTCCTCTAACTTGAGGCCGTCTGCCAAGCCATCTTCGTCTTCCTGCTTTTCCAAGACTTGTGTTTCTAATTTCAGAATTACCAACCTCTCCAAGAGTGGCGTAGCATTCTTTTCTAACTAAACGAACCTCAGTTGAAGGTAATTTCAATGCAACATAATCTCCTTCTTTAGCCATGACTTGAGCACTAGCTCCAGCTGTACGAACCATCTGTCCGCCTCGACCTGGATAGAGTTCAACACAATGAACGCTCGAACCTAAAGGCATTGAAGAAAGTGGTAGGGCATTACCAGTTTCAATAGGTGCATCTGGGCCTGAAATAACTTCCTGCCCAATTGTTATGTCCGCAGGTGCAAGTATGTATCTCTTTTCACCATCAGAGTAAAAGAGTAGAGCAAGCCTTGCATTTCTATGAGGGTCATAATGTATTGCCGCAACTTTGGCCGAAACTCCATGCTTATTTCTACGAAAATCAACAATCCTATATAACCTTTTGTGCCCTCCTCCTCTATGTCGACAAGTAATGACCCCTCTATTGTTGCGCCCTTTCTTTCGGTGTTTAGATACGACAAGTGAGCGCTCAGGTTTATTGGATGTAACCTCACTAAAATCAGTTACTACTCTTGTACGTGTACCAGGTGTGTAAGGTTTGAAACTTCTTATTGCCATTTTTTTAAGCCTCCTCGGATTCTGGGAACAACTGTATGGAGTTGCCTTCTGCTAGGCGGACAACAGCCTTCTTAACTTGTGGTCTCTTTCCAGAAAACCTACCAACTCTCCTGCTTTTTCTGGGGGGATTCATAGTACTAATACCAAGAACCTTGACGTCAAACATTTTTTCAACGGCAGCTTTTATGTCAGGCTTAGCTGCTCTTGGGTCGACTTCAAAAGTGTACTGATTTAAATCCAACGCTTTTGTAGCCTTCTCAGTTATCAAAGGACGCTTAATCACATCCGTAAGTCGTTTATCAAAAAATTTAGTCATTACCGTAGACCTCCTTAATAGTTGATAATGCGTCTTCGCCTATTACCAAAGAATTGGCATTGAGAAGGTCAAACACATTTAATTGATCAGCAGAGATAAGCTTTATTTTTTCTAAGTTTCTAATTGAGCGCTTTATAACTTCTGATGGCTTGTTGAGAATAATAAGAATTTTCCCATCAGAATCAATTCCTACTCGCTTGAGTAAAGCCACAATTTCGCTTGTTTTAGGAACTTCAAGCTTTGAACCGAAGTCTTTAATTATTTTTGCGTCTGAAATCCTACCCATTAGAGCAGTTCGAAGAGCTAGCCTTCGTTCCTTCCTATTCATTTCTAAGTTATATTTGCGAGGTTTAGGGCCAAAGATAATTCCACCACCTGGACGAAGAGGCGTTCTAATTGAGCCTTGCCTTGCTCGACCAGTACCCTTTTGTTTGTAAGGTTTTCGGCCACCGCCTCGCACCTCGGATCTAGTCAAAGTGCTCGCAGTGCCTTGACGGCTGTGAGCTTGTTGACGCAAAACAGCACGATGTAATAAATCTGCAGCCGAGGATTCTTTGGCAGTTTTCAAATCAATTGATGATTCTCCTGCCTCTTTTCCTTGCCAATCAAGAACAATACAGTTAGCCATGATTATTTACCTCCTTGCTGAGTAGAAACGCCAACTCTTTTGGCAGGTCTTATGTTTAAAAGAGATCCAGGCTTCCCCGGAACAGATCCTTTTACTACTAATAAATTGTGATTTGTATCTATCTTTAAAATTTCAAGGCCTCTGGTAGTGACTTTTTTACCGCCCATACGACCAGCCATCCTTTTGCCAGGATAAACACGACCGGGAGTTGTTCCAGCTCCTGTTGAGCCAGGCAATCGATGATTCTTTGAACCGTGACTCATAGGACCACGGCTAAAACCATGTCGCTTTTGATAGCCTGCGAATCCTCTACCCATAGTGTCGCCACTAACATCAACTTTTTGACCTTTTTCGAAATCATCTACAGTTATTGCAGCTCCCAGCTGAAATTCACCAGAATTTTCTACTCGGTACTCTCGAAGATGACGTAAAAGGTCCTCTCCTGATTTTGCAAGATGACCTTTTGAAGGCTTGTTAATAAGTTTTTCACGAATTAATTGGAAACCTATCTGTACAGCGGCATAGCCATCCGTATCAGCAGATTTCAATTGAGTGATTCGACAGGGACCCGCTTCGATCAAAGTGACTGGAACGGCTCTGCCTTGATCATCGAAGAGTTGGGACATACCCAACTTCTTACCTAGGATTCCTAAAGACATGAGTTAAATAAACGCCAGCTAAAAGGTCAATCTGTAATGAGAAAGACTTGGAATCTGAATTAAATCGCCTATCTAGCCAAAAAAGTTGAAGTTAATTGAAGTTCAATTTATTTGGAAAAATGCTAGCGACAATCAGCAGGCTGAGACTTTTCTAAACTTTTCACAAAGTTCAAAGAGTATCTCGACAAAAGAAAATAAATTCTTATGCACTGGCCAAAAAGACTAAACGCAAACGCCTAATCTGCTCAAGCGTCTAGAGGCCCGGCTAGCGGTCGGGCATAGAAAAGCTTTAGCAACTTAAAAGATTACACTATTAACACCCATTTTGTGTGATGCTTCAGTTGAATAAGATAAAGAATTTGATTTAAGGATGCCTTTATTACTCTCTGGTCAGAAATTTCGCACTGATCTTGAATCATTCGGCTGCCTTGCCATCCTTAGCCCATTAGAAGGTGGAGCAGAAACTCGTTTACTTCGAAGACTTAGAGCAAGCGGATATCAAACACAGATAACTTCCGCTAGAGGATTTGGAGATCCAGTTGTCTTTCTTACCCAATTACATGGAATCAGACCACCACATTTGGGACATCAAAATGTTGGGAGAAATGGGGCCTTAGGAGAAGTTCAACAAGTTATTCCTCAATTAAATGAATTGTTAGTCGAAGATAAACCCTTGGTTCTATGGTTATTAGAAGGTCAAGTCCTCTCCAATTCAGAACTATTAGCAATAAATAATCTCTGCCAAAAGGAACCTCGAATCAAAATTGTTATTGAGATGGGAGGGGCTCGAAGTATTAAATGGCAACCATTAAGTGAATTCATCAATGGAGATTAGAAATTAATCCAGGTGATTACTCAAAATTCGATTTGCAATTCTGAAGCTCTCAAAAAAGGTAACTGGGTAAAATTAATTTGTGGCGCAAGTAATCAAGACTTACCTGCAATAAATGATCTTTGCTCAATTTATGGGGCTGCAGGGGTGCATTGCATTGACCTCGCTGCCGACGAAGCTGTTATCCATGCAGCTCGCAATGCGATTGATTGGGTTTTCGAGACTTATGGAAAAAAACCGTGGCTGATGATCAGCTTAAGTGATGGAAAAGATGCACATTTTCGCAAAGCTTGGTTTAATCCAGATCTATGTCCTTCGAATTGCTTAAGACCCTGTCAAAGCATTTGTCCAGCTCACGCGATTGAAAACGAAGGTGGTGTAAATGCTCATAAATGCTATGGATGTGGCCGATGTATTGATACATGCCCATTAGGAATTATTCAAGAAAAGGATCGAAGATTAACTCTGAAAGATTTTGCTCCGTTGTTAAAAACTATCAGACCAGATGCAGTAGAAATTCATACTGCTCCAGGAAGAGGCCAAGAATTTGAAAAAACAATCAAAGAAATTTTGAAAGTCGATCTTGAGTTAGAAAGATTATCTGTCAGCTGTGGTTTACAAGGGCATGGAATAAACCATGAAAAATTAGCAGAAGAACTTTGGCTGCGACATAAATTCCTGAGAATTCATAATCAAAAACCTCTTTGGCAAATTGATGGGCGTCGAATGAGTGGAGATCTTGGAGAAGGTGCGGCCAAAATTGCAGTAAAACTCTGGGAAAGAATACGACCAATAGCTCCACCAGGCCCCTTACAACTTGCTGGAGGGACTAATGAATCGACCATTAAGTACCTACCAGAGATTAAGGGGCCTGAAGGAGTTGCTTTTGGAGGGCAAGCAAGGAAGATAATCCAACCATGGTTAGAAGAAGCTCAACAAAAAAGAATTAGTCTTAGAGAATGGCCTGCAGGCTGGGAGGCGGCTCTTGCAGAGGCAAAACGACTAATAAATCCTTGGCTTGTAAGAAAATCTTTATAATTGGATTTCCCCTAGCTAAATCAATCATTCGAAAACCCTCGTTGAGCTCTATTAATGAAGAAATCTTCCGATTAACTAAAAAAAACTGGATAAAGACATGACAGGATTGAATCAAATATGCAATTATCTAATAGAAAGAATCCAAATCTATGTCTTTCAATTGCAAAGATAGATCTGGAACAGTGGGCCGTCGCCAAGTGGTAAGGCATCGGGTTTTGGTCTCGACATTCCTAGGTTCGAATCCTAGCGGCCCAGTTTTCAAACATTAGTGATAGAGAAACCTCTACTTGTTCTTGATTTTGATGGCGTCATCGTTGACGGCATCGAGGAGTATTGGTCAAGTTCTCGCCAAACTTGTCTAAATATCCTTTCTGCCAAAGAAAAAGAAATTATTTCTTTTCCTAGTGAGATTCCAAAAGCTTTTAAGGCCATGAGGCCATGGGTTCATCATGGTTGGGAAATGGTTATTCTGGCTGCTGAATGTTCAAATAAAACTAGTCAATTAAACTTAAAAGGTTTACAAGATTTTTCAAGAAATTATCAAATAGAATGCTCCTTAGCTCTTAAAAAATGGGGTTGGACACCTTTGCAATTACAAGAAGCTTTAAATCAAACTAGAAGAGAAGCAATATCAAATAATTTCAATCAGTGGTTAAATTTTCATCAGCCTTTTTCTTTAGTCACTCAACGCCTAAAGACACTTGAAAAGGAAGACATTGAATTTGCTATTTTAACAACAAAAAGTATTGAGTTCACAAAAAAACTTTTGCATTGTTTCGATCTTCAACCAAAGCTTGTTTTCGGGCACGAATCAGGAAGTAAAGCCGATGTCTTGAACGAACTCTTACAGGAAAGAATAATTCTAGGGTTTATCGAAGATCGTAGAACTACCTTAGAAAAAATTTTGGAAGATACAAAACTGAAATCTATTCCTTGTTACCTAGCCAGCTGGGGATACTTGAAACCTAAGGATCGAAATAATCTTCCTTCCGGCATTAAATTACTAAATTTAGATACTTTACGAGAACCTATTTCGAAGTGGTCTTGACTTAATAGCGTACGTCTGTACTATCGGTTTAATTACTATTCGTTGAGGAACTGAGTATTTCATCATCAATCCCAACGTCTTTTGTCATCTCTCTGAATTAACGTTATTTGTCATGTCAAACGAAGGTAAATCACTCCAATCCACTGAATCTAAGAAAATAGACGCAAAATTTGGAGAAAAAGAGAAAGCATTGAGCTTAGTGGTTGGGCAAATAGAACGCAATTTCGGAAAGGGTTCCATCATGCGTCTTGGGGACGCATCAAAGATGCGAGTAGAAACAATATCTACTGGTGCTTTAACTCTTGATTTAGCTCTTGGTGGCGGCTATCCCAAAGGACGTGTAATCGAAGTTTATGGTCCCGAAAGTTCTGGGAAAACAACGCTGACATTGCATGCGATAGCTGAAATTCAACGTAACGGCGGAGTTGCTGCATTTGTAGATGCAGAACATGCTCTTGACCCAGTCTATGCAGCTTCTCTTGGTGTTGATGTAGAAAATCTTCTCGTATCTCAGCCGGATACAGGAGAAATGGCATTAGAAATAGTTGACCAACTTATTAGATCTGCAGCAGTCGATCTAGTTGTTGTTGATTCAGTCGCTGCTCTTACTCCCCGTTCAGAGATAGAAGGAGAAATGGGTGATCATTCCGTAGGTGCTCAAGCTCGTCTAATGAGTCAAGCAATGAGAAAAATTACTGGAAATATTGGCAAGTCTGGGTGCACAGTAATTTTCTTAAATCAATTACGTCTAAAAATTGGTATTACATATGGGAATCCAGAAACAACAACCGGTGGAAACGCTCTTAAATTTTATGCCTCTGTAAGATTAGATATTCGTCGTATTCAAACATTAAAGAGAGGAACTGAAGAATACGGAATTCGTGCAAAAGTGAAAGTCGCAAAAAACAAAGTTGCACCTCCATTTCGAATAGCCGAATTTGATATTCTTTTTGGAAAAGGAATTAGTACTCTTGGTTGTCTTCTTGATTTAGCAGATGAGACTAGTGTCGTTACTCGCAAAGGAGCTTGGTATAGCTATGAAGGTGACAATATTGGTCAAGGAAGAGACAATACGATTACTTGGCTTGAACAAAATCCTGAATCAAAAGAAATAATTGAAAAATTAGTTAAAGACAAATTAACTGAGGGCTCAGAAGTAAGTGCTAATTCAATGAGGCCATTAGCAGCAGCAGCTCGAAACGCTTCATTACGACCAAGCCTAAGCCAAGTTTCAGCGAACGGTTAAAGGTACAAACATACTGGGTTTTATCTGATGTCTGCAGGAATCCACCACCCTGCGGCAGGTCCAATAAAACGAACAATAATCCAAAGAATAACTAACGCTGCAATACCTACCCATCCTGCACGAATACTTAATTGTATAAATTTATCTCTTTGCGCTTGCGTAACAGGAAACCAAGAAACAATACGAGGTGACTCATTCCTAGAGTTTTTCTTACTACGAGGTTTTAAGCCTTGTTCAGATCTTCGACGAGCTTCTCCCATTATAAGAAAACAATATTTTTTAATCTAAGAGATTGATTTTAATAAGGCAATAAACGCTCTAAAGCAACCCACGGCTCAAGAGCTTCAAATATTAGTTTTCCCCAACTTCTATAGTGCATGCGACCGTCAAGTATAGCGACTCGTGTATCTTTACCCCTGATAATTGCAAGGGATTTGAGAAGGATAGTAAGTGTTTCGGGGAAGAGAAATTCTCGAAACCAGTCACGACCTTGATGCTTAAGCATTTCAACTTTAGCGGCAATCCAAGGTGACTCTAAAGTAGGCAATGGAATTACTGGGAAAATCAGTTGATCTGGTGTCGGCAAATTGTACTGATTAATAATCCACCAATTACAACTACAACAAATAATCCCATTAGTCTCAATATCAGTAGTTTCATGAACTACTCTCAATCCAAATTCTCCAGCCAATTCACTAGTTATCTGAAGTCGTAATTGTAAATCATCTACTAAAATAATAGTTGAATAAATACGACCAAGGATTAACCTTTGACACTGTCTTATAATATGACAATAAAAATGAGACGTATTGGGCAAAGGTTGTCTTTTAGGAACAAATAATGAAATAGGTTCTTGATCAAATTTATTTCCTAAATTTACCTTAACATTAAAAGTAGATTTTTTACTATTTAAATCTAAACAGAAAGAATCGCTTTGACCTGTATTAGTCAGCATTAAAAAAGTATTTTTCGATAACAGACCCGAGAGAGTTTGCAAAGGAAGCAAAGGTTGAATATACCAATCCCAACTAAGTTTTCGATTATCTAGTTTCGCCCAGGTTACCCATTCATTGCTGACCACATTAAGAGCTCGTTTCCAAGGCATTGCGGAAGGCAATTCATCTTTGAGAATTTCTTTTAATACTAAAAGTTCCCTACAATCAATTCTTACGACACCCTCAGAACTTACTGACTGACTGAAAAGACTTCGGCTTAGGCGCCTATGAACTTCAATAATTGAAGCTTCAAAACGTGAGTGAGAAGAAATTAAATCCTCCCAATCTTTTGGAGTAATTTTAAGAGACATAGCTTCTCTAAGCTCATTAGAAATAAACTCAGATTCAGGAAAAATTAATTGGCGATTCTTTAATAAATCTTTTTCATTTGCAAAAATAAGATCTTCGTATCTTAAAACCCAAATTTTTTTATCTGAGGGAGTGAATTCAATTCCTTCTACATAATCGAAACCTAATCGACTAGATCTTAACTTTGGTAATTCCACATCAAACAACAGTCGATATTGTCTCTCTGAAAGAATCAGCACAATATTATTGTTATACAAGCAAAGTGGAATCAAAAGACCAGGCCACCAAAAATTTTTACTATCACTTGTTAGTTGAATGAAAGTATTATCTTTACGACTTAAACTTCTAGATATCAATCTTGTTAGGGTCAAATTATGAGGCCATCGAGCAAGATTGTTTTGATAGTATTTTTTTAAATGTTTATGTGAATTCACCTCAAGCATTAGTAGTACCTTTTATCAATAAATTCTTTTAATCATGTTGCCCTATCAATAAAGATATAGAACAATACTGCTTATGAAGCTTAAAACAAAACCCTCTAAAAATATCGGAATTGTTGGATTAGGTCTAATTGGAGGCTCCTTAGGCTTAGATCTCCAAAAGCTTGGATATACAGTTCATGGGATTACTCACCGAAAAAAAACTGCCCAAAAAGCCAGAGAAAGAAAACTAGCCCAAATTGTTAGTACTGATCCAAGTGTTTTAAAAGATTGTTCTCTTATTTATATTGCTTTACCACTTGAGCAGCTCCTAAATCCTTCATCAGCTTTAATCAATGCCATTCCAAGAAATGCTGTTGTAACCGATGTTGGATCAGTAAAAGTCCCTATTTTAAATACTTGGAACAAGCTTCATCCACGTTTTGTAGCCAGTCATCCAATGACAGGGACAGAAGAATCAGGCGTTAACGCAGGTCAACATAATTTATTTAAAAATAAGCCATGGGTAGTTACTCCAAATAAAGAAACTGATCAAAAAGCCCTCGAAATAGTGCGCCAAATTTCTTTGTCACTGGGGAGTCAATGGATTAGCTCTGAAGCTCAAATACATGATGAAGCTGTTAGCTTGATTTCACATTTGCCAGTTCTAATTAGCGCAGCATTACTCAATACGCTCGGTACAGATGTAAAGCCTTCCTTATATTCACTTGCAAAAAGTATCGCATCCAGTGGGTTTGCTGATACCTCTAGGGTCGGAGGTGGCAACCCAGAGCTAGGAGTCTCTATGGCAAAATTTAACAAGAAAAATATAGAGAAACATTTGACATCTTATAGACATTCTCTAGATCTTTTTGAAAAATATTTACTTGAAGAGAACTGGAATGAACTCGAAAAGATACTAGTCAATACACAGGAAAAAAGACAGGATTTTATTTAAACATCTACTAATTAAAAACAGGGATATTCAAATGTCTACCTTTGCATTCCATTAGTTGTCTGACAACCATCATGGCTGATTGGCTTACGCCAGCTGTACCTTCGCCAGGATATATTGAATCTCCACAAAGCCATAAACCTCTAAGAGGAGTTCTACTTGACAATCCATAAGGGCCAAATTGATCTGGATGTTGACCAAGGCCTCCCACTATTCCTCCAGGACGCCCTGTCCACCTTTCAAAGCTTCTTGGAGTTGAGAGTTCTTGATGATCCCAACTCGTCTCAAGCAAATCAAACTTTTTATTTAAAATAGTTCTAATCTGTTTTGATAAAATATTCTTTTTTCTGTCATAGGATTGACTGTCTAGATTAGACCATTGATGAATATCAACAAATACACTTGCGATTAAAGTAGCCATTCCAACTGGTGCACGTTGATCATCTTCCATACTTATAGAAATAAATAAAGAGCCAAAATTCTCATCAAATATTTGAATATGACCTGGACAATTAACTGGTAAATCAGCACGACGGACAGCGCCGTAGAACACAAGGGCACCACTAGGTTTAGGTAATTTTTTTATACTTTCACGATATTTTGTGGATAAACCTCCATTAATAGGAATTAAATCTAATAGAGATTGAGGAGGCAAGCTACAAACAATATCTGACGCTTTCAGCTTTATCAAATTCTTTCTTTTGTCAATTATATCGACATCAAAAATATTGGTATTTTTTTTACTTAAAATTTTGGTCACTCTATGACCAGTTAAAAGTTTTCCACTATCCCTTAAAAAGCTATCTTTCAACCTATCGCTAAGGATTTGCATTGATCCATGAAGATGCCAAAGTCCTCTAGGAGATTGGGCCATTTGCAGAACAGTTGCACCGTATAAAGCTGCTGTTCTACTTGCTGGCTCTTGAGAGTAAAGTTTTAATTGAAGGTCTAGAAAACTACATAGACGTCTATCTTTATGACAACCAGTTATTGTAAGTAAGTCTAAAATAGTCAACTTACTCAACAAACCTGTTAACAGATTTGAAGGACGTATGGCTCTAATTAATTGACTTAAATCCCAGAAATTTCTTACCGGAAGTATTGGATCTCTTTCTACAAATTCCCAGTTACTTTCGTGAATTTTAGAACATAATGACCAGAAGATTTCACTCCCAGGAAACTGTTCTTGCCTTTCTTTCTGCCATCTCAATGGATCATGCCAAAGGTTAATTGGCCCACTCCCATCACCAAGAAAAACTGAACATCCAGGATCTAAAATTTTTGCATCAGGTAACGGAATATCTAAATAATTAAATAAACGATGATGAATTCCTCCCCTCTCAAGCCCTGCGACTTGGGTGGCGCCTACATCAAAAGTATAAGAACCCCTTTTGAAAGTTCCTGCACAACCACCTAATTGACTATGCGCTTCGACCAAAGTTACCTGAAAACCCTCTTTAGAGAGAAGAGCCGCAGCTGTTAAGCCCGCTATCCCTCCTCCAACGACAATGATAGATTCTTCAGACATAAAAAATTATCAAGCGAGAATACAGTGAATGGAGGAATTAATCCAAAAGGCTCTTTCAAGTTCAAATAAAGTAAGCAAAAACTCACTAATAGAAAAAATAATTCCAGTAGGCGGAGGCTGTATCCATAAAGCTTGGTGCATTTATTTACAAAATGACACGAGAGTTTTTGCCAAATCAAATCATATTGACAATATTAATATGTTTAAGTTTGAACGTGAGTGTCTTTACGCTCTAAAAAGGTTTGCTGATACATCGTATATCTGTGTACCTAAACCACTTGATCTAATAATTTATCAAAATATATCTATCCTTTTTTTAGAATGGATAGATCTCAAGCAATCCCAACAAAATCTTCTTGGAAAAGGCTTAGCACTGCTGCACAAATCTTCGAGTGAATTGAACCAAAAAAATTTCGGATGGGAAGAAGAAGGTTTTATAGGTTCTAATATCCAAATGAGAGGGTGGGAAAGTAACTGGGGCGAATTCTTTGTAAACTATCGTCTTAGACCACAACTTATACAAGCAAAAGAATGGGGAATTAGGATTGATGATTATGAGGATGTTTTAGTATATTTAAGTTCGTATCTGAATGATCATCACCCAAGGATCTCATTAGTTCATGGTGATCTATGGTCTGGTAATTGTGGAAGTACGTCAAGGGGTTTAGGAAGTTTATATGACCCTGCAAGTTATTGGGCTGATAGAGAAGTTGATATCTCAATGACTAAATTATTTGGTGGTTTTAATAGTGAGTTTTACAAAGGATACGAAGAGGTTTGGCCACTAGATAAATTTTCAAAAGATAGAACAGATATTTATAATCTTTACCATTTGCTTAATCACGCAAATATGTTTGGTGGATCATACAAAGAAAATTCATTAAGAATATTAAAAGATCTGAGATCTCGTGTGTAACGAAACCTCAGATCTGTTGTTATCTCTTCTTAATTTATCCTAAGTACTCTTTTTTAAGATTTTGAACTTTATCAAATACAGCTGTTCTTTTTTCACTCGTTGTTAAGTTCTGCCAACTCCATTGGCCTAAAACAACAATTCCAAGAAGTTCTAGCAATCCAGGAAGAATTGGGAAAAAATTAACTGTATCAATAACAACCTTGATTAAAACTTGAGCCAAAACAACAACAGCGACGATTCCTGCCGCCTTGCCATACTTACCCATTTGAGTCCAATCAATTTTGCTCAAAGATTCATTAACTTTTCCCATTACGTCACTGTAACGTTCTGAAAAATTAACACCTTCTGTTTTACCTGCCTTTGATTCATCTTTAGAATCAGGATTTACATCAGACATGAACACAAGCTACGAAGCAAATATGGACTGAGCGTATCGAATTAATTTAATAAATGCCATAGGCTGAATAGAGATAAGTCCGAACCAAAATGGAGAGGATGCCGAATCCAATCATTTTTTTTCATGAAAATTCCAGAATATATTGAATTCCATAACGAAACGAATTGTATTCTCTCAAGATTTTTTAAGGCGGCAGAGCCAGAGGAAGGCTGTTGTATGTTAATTGGAAAAACAAACAGCTCTGCTAAAGATCAAAAAAGAAATGTTTGGGAGGTCACTCACATCTGGAATTGTAGAAATATTTGGGGAGAACAAGAATCGAAATTAATTGATCACAAGATTAGAGCGTTTTACAATCGAAAAAATATGAAATTGTCCAAAAATAATCGCTTCGAAATTGACGCTAAAGATCAAATTGCATCTCAGAAATGGGCAAGAGAGAATGATCTAGAAATTTTATGCAGTGCACACTCTCATCCTTCAGGTGAAAACAAACCGTCAGAAATTGATTTATGCTTACACCAATCTCCTGGTCTTATGGTTATTTCAAATGGGAATGGAGATTTAAAAGCATGGTGGATCAAAAATAAATTAAACTTTCATAGCGTGAATATTGAGATTTTTTCTTTAACGTAAATTAATCATGCAAGGTTTGATTAATGGAGCAAAGCCAGAGTGTAGGGAATTTAAATTCTGAAGAAATAGCAAGGTATGCAAGACACATAAGTCTTCCTGAAATAGGTATTAAAGGCCAAGAAAAATTAAAGCAAAGCTCAGTTGCTTGCATTGGGACAGGGGGACTCGGATCTCCACTTTTAATTTATCTTGCAGCAGCTGGAATAGGACGACTCGGAATAATAGATTTTGATGTAGTTGAACACTCAAACTTACAAAGGCAAATCATTCATACAACAAATTCAATAGGTCTATTAAAAACAGATTCTGCTAAACAGCACATCCTCAAAATAAATCCTTCTTGTCAAGTTGATTTATTCAATCAAAAGCTCACAAATAGTAATGCTTTGGAAATACTTAAAACTTATGATGTGATTTGTGATTGTTCAGACAATTTCCCAACGCGTTACCTAATTAATGATGCTTGTGTAATACTTAAAAAGCCTAATATATATGGTTCAATTGCAAGGTTCGAAGGTCAAGTAAGTGTGTTTAATTTGAAGAAAGATAGTCCTAATTATCGAGATCTTATTCCCACTCCTCCTCCGCAAGAATTAATTCCTTCATGCTCTGAAGCAGGAGTCATGGGAATTCTTCCAGGAATTATTGGTACTATTCAGGCAGCAGAAGTCATTAAGATAATAACAAATATTGGTTATCCGCTAAACGGTAGAATCCTCATATTTAATGCATTAAAGATGAACTTTAAAGAGCTAACATTGAAATCCAATCCAGAAAATAGACATATACATGAACTAATAGATTATAAAAGTTTCTGTTCACAGGTTATGGTTAAAAACGAGATAGATTGTGATATAAAAAGTATTACAACTAAGGAATTAAAAATACTCCTTAGCCAATCTTCACATGCAATACAATTAATAGATGTTCGCAACCCAAATGAACATGATCAATGTTCAATTTCTGGATCAAAGCTTATTCCCCTTAGCACCATTGAAAGTGGGGAAGCCATTAATAAAATTAAAATTCTTACAGCAAAAAAAAATCTTTATGTATTTTGTAAAAGTGGGAAAAGATCATTGCGCGCATTAAAACATTTAAACAAATTTGGAATTAGAGGTATTAATATTGAAGGAGGTATAGAAGCCTGGAATAACGAAAAAAATTAATTCAAACTAATAATCAACTCCCCTTTTCAAATCAACTCCTTTTTCTGCGTAGTGCTTATGACACACCATCTCAGAATGAACACTTGCTAAATCAAAATATATAGGTTGATTTTTACATCTTCCAGTAATAATAACCTCAGTCTCTGAAGGTTTACGAAGCAAGGTTTGCACAATAGGTTCCACTGGTAAAAGCTCCAAATCTACGGTTGGATTTAACTCATCCAAAATCACAGTCTTATAAAGACCACTTGAGATAGCTGCTCTTGCGATTTCCCATGCTCTTTCAGCTTCTACATAATCAATGGGCTTTTGCTGGCCCCTCCAAACAATGGCATCTCGACCAGATCGAAGATGGTCGACTAAATGAGGATAACTTTCTCGAAGAGCCGCAATCGCGGCATCCTCTGTGTAACCACTACCACCCTTAAGCCATTGCAAAATCAATACTCGATGACTTTTATCCTGACTTATTCCTCTACCTATAGCTTGTAAAGCTTTACCCAAAGCACTGGTTGATTTACCTTTCCCTTCTCCGGTATATATTTCAATACCACCAACATTATTCTCAAAAAGAAATTCATCGTTATCAATTTCTGGTCGTCTGTGAGCTCTCATTTCAGAATGAAGTTCCGCAACTTTAATCAAAGGATTTGGTGCAGCTCTTCCAGTAACGATGATTTCCATACCGTTTGGCCTTGCAGTAAGTGTTTGAACAACCTCTGCAACAGGCAATAATCCCAAATCAAGAACAGGATTCAATTCGTCTAGAACAACAACTGAATATAAGGCACTAGCAATCGCACCCTTTGCTATATCCCACCCTCTTTGAGCTTCCTGATAATCAAATTTGGTAGATTGATCGGCGCTAAAAAATTCGCCCCTGCCAGTCCTAACTTGATCAATTAAGTGAGGGAAACCTTGCTGCAAAGCATCTATTGCGGCATCTTCGTCATACGAGCGACCAGGTCCTTTCAAGAATCTAAGAAGTAATACTCTTGTTTGTCTTTTCTCACATATACCTAAACCTATAGTCCTCAGAACCACACCCAAAGCTGCCTGGCTCTTCCCTTTACCCTCACCGTCATAAACATGTAATTGTCCGTGACTACGTTCCTGGCTTTCCGACGCTGTCGTAATTCCTATACCGTTTGGTACCACGATCGATAATTCTGCTTCTTATGAATGCAACTTAACTTCTTCTCCATGAGACGTCATAGAATATGCACAATACATAAAGAGATGCATGAGCGTAGAAATCTCAATTCAATCAAATTAATGATCTTTTAAAAAGTGTTTTATAGTCAACTTGAATTTTTAACTGACTCAGAACAGAGGCAATTAAAATTGTTAAGGGAGTTTATTAAAGATATAAATCATGCGTGTGTTGCTTTCTCCGGAGGCGTCGATAGTTCTTTAGTAGCGACAATAGCCCAAGAGCAACTAGGTTCAAAAGCCTTTGCCGTGACTGGAGTCTCTCCATCATTAGCTCCATATTTGCTTAAGCAAGCGCGTCTTCAAGCAGATTGGATTGGTATTCATCATGAAGAATGCCAAACAAATGAAATTAACGAACCAAATTACTTTAAAAACCCTCAAAATAGATGTTTTGCATGCAAACAAGAATTACATAAACATTTAAATCAAATTGCAAAAAAATTCCATAATTCTCAAGTACTTGATGGAGTGAATCATGACGATCTTCACGACTTTCGACCAGGCATTAAGGCATCTAATCAGGCCGGAGTGATATCACCTCTTGCTGAACTAAAAATAAATAAAAAATCAATTCGTTCAATCTCTAAATCATTAGGTTTACCTTGGTGGGATAAACCTGCCCAGCCATGTTTAGCCTCTCGTATTCCTTTTGGAGAGGAAATAAGTGCAACAAGACTTGCGCAAATTGCATTAGCAGAAGAATGGATCATTAATCAAGGTTTTTCAAAAGTACGCGTCAGAAGTCAAGGCCTTTCAGCAAGAATCGAATTACCAGCAAATGAAATAGATAACTTTCTTAAAGTTGTTCAAAGAAAGAAATTAATTAAATATTTTTTATATTTAGGTTTCCATTCTATAAGCCTGGATCTTGAGGGTTTTGTTAGTGGAAAACTCATCAGAGACATAAAGTCTACTTAAAGAATAAACTCTGATATCAAAAAGATTTTTAATTTATTTTCAACTTTTCATTTTGATCAAGGTTCACGATGCAAAGCCTTTATTCCTGAAGGGATCTCTCTTGCAATGTTTTTAAAAGAAAAGTGCTTAGCCAAAAAATCTTTCAAAAGTAACTTACAAGCTTTTTCAGGCATCGTATGGTTACCGCAAGTGAAAACATCAATGGCTGCATAACCAATCTCAGGCCATGTATGTATCGAGATATGAGATTCAGCCAATAAAGCTAGTCCAGTTACTCCCTGAGGTTTAAAGCTATGTGTTACCAAATTTATGAGTGTTGCACCAGCAATTTTGGCCGATGATGTGATAGTTGTCCTTATAAAAGCTTCATCATTAAGCTTCGCATGATCACATTGGTAAAGTTCAAGTATGCAGTGCCTTCCAATATTCTCACTAGGATTGTTATATATGGTTTCTATATTTTCTGATTTGCAAGAGTCACCCCATCCAGGATTTGGATGCAATTCGGGGAAAGAAGGTTCCATATTATCCAAAAATCATTTCCACAATAACCGACCAATAGTTTCAACCAAAAGAATCTAACTGCATTAATTGTGAGTTTCGTACCCATTCACCCTCAAAAGACTCCACATGTGTTGCACTGATTAAACACTGATGTTTTTGACCGACAGCCTCTAAAAGCAATAATTGTCGTTTGGGATCTAGCTCAGCCAACACATCATCTAAAAGCAAAATAGGAGATTTACCATATAGCATTTTAATTAATTCTAATTCGGCCAATTTCAGAGCCAACACAATAGTCCTCTGCTGACCAGCAGAACCAAAACGCCTAGCATCTACCTCATTTACAAAAAACTGTACATCATCACGATGAGGACCTACTCGACAATTACCCGTTATCTCTTCCTCAGCCCTCCTTTCTAAAAGTTGACGTTCAATACTCTCCCTCCAAAGCCTTTCACTCTCTTCACCCTCAAGATTACTACCTGGCAAATATACAATATCTAATTTCTCTTTACTATTACTTAGATGGTGTTGCCAATTTGAAGCTATAGGAAGTAGACGATCTAAAATACGCCTACGTCTTCGATGAATTCTTGTACTCACCAAAGCCATTTGTATATCAAAAGAATCTAATAAAATATTTTTATCCTTGCTCGATTCAACACTAAAATTACGCCAAAGCTGACTTCTTTGCCTAAGTAATCTAGAAAATCTTCCCATCAAATCAGAATAAATAGGCTCAAGTTGCTGGACAATTCTATCTAGCCAATTTCTTCTCAGTGAAGGTTCTCCTCTAATCAATTCTAGATCAAGGGCACTAAAACCGACGCTTCTCATCGGTCCAATCAAATCAATTTGACGAGTTAAAAGTTTTTCATTCTTATAGGCTTTTCTACCACCTTTTCTATTTAATTCTAAAGAAAGTTTTTGATCATCTTCAATTATTGCAGATAAGCAAGCCATATCTTTATCCCAAAAAATTAAATCCTGATTTCGATTGGATCGATGAGAACGTAAACTAGACAAGAGTTCTACGGATTCAAGAAGATTGGATTTACCAACTCCATTTTGACCTATGACTATCAACCGATTTTCAGTTAACTCAAACTGAAAGCGTCGATAATTTCGAAAATTATTAAGTTCTAACTGATGAAGTTGGATTTTTCTTTATGGAATTTGTATGTAAGCTATTTTAATAAGGTCTCAGAATTTGACCTTTTTGATAACACCCCTTCATTGGGCATGTAGCTCAGTTGGATAGAGCATCAGATTCCGGTTCTGAGAGTCGGGGGTTCGAGTCCCTCCATGCTCGTAAGTTTAATTTTAAAGTCTAAATCCCATTGTTTTTATACCATTTGGATCTAATAAAAATCCATTAGCTTTCAATGGATTAATTGAGATTAATGGAGCAGCAACAGAAATGCTACAGCCTGGTAATTCCCGTCTAATTATTTCAATCGCCTTAAAAACTACAATAGACATATATTGATCTTGTAGCTCTCCTGGCTCTGCAACTAAATCCCACATATTTGCATTTAAACCTTTATCACTAGTCACACGAACAAAGCCTACTAGGTTTTCAGAAGTCTTTTGAAGAAGAGTCAAATAGAAATCACTATTTTTCAAAGCTAATTCTAACTTCCTTGGTTGATGAGTATCTTGATTACATCTTGATAGGAGCCTATTAATTTTACGTACAGAAATAAGTTCGCTCCGACGTAGAACAAAGCCCTCAGGTATTTGAGGACATTTATTTGTTGAATTTAATCCAAGCATATCACCCTGTGTTTCTCATTCCTGCAGCAATACCATTAATGGTCAACAATGCACCACGCAATAGTTCACTACGGCTATATGTACGTGAACTTTGAGTAGAGTCAATACTCAAATCTTCGCTAATAGGTGGTTGACGATTCTGATCTCTTAATCGTTTAAGAAGAGCAACTTGTAAAAATCCTAGAGGAACAATAGTCCTATTTCTAAGATTTACTGACAATTGCAAGGCAGGGTCTGCACTTAACAGTTTTGACTTATCAGTAATTTCTAAAATTAATTTCTTGGTCAATCCATATTCGCTTGAGATGATCTCGAAAATGCCAGCGAAAGTATCCCGATTTTCATTGCCACCTAGACTAACCATATAATGGTGGGCAACGTCTAAATCAACTTTTGAAAGTGTCATCTCTACTTTAGAAATCAGCATTCTAAAAAAAGGCCATCTCTGATTCAACATTCGCAACATCTCCATCTGGTCGGGGTCTGCATTTAATTCAGTAGCTAAAGCAGTACCAACCCCAAACCAACTTGGCAAGAGGAAACGACTTTGAGTCCAACCAAAGACCCATGGAATAGCACGAAGACTTGATAAATCTTTTGCACCACTCTTTCTTCGAGCAGGACGACTAGAAATTTGCAACTTACTGATTTCTTCTATGGGGGTAACTACTTGAAAAAATTGAACCAAATCGGGATTATCATGTACTAAGGCTCGGTAATGCTCCCTAGAACGAGCTGCAAGTCTTGTCATCAATTCATTCCAACTTGGCGTGGCATCTAATTTATTGGTAACTAGACTATTCTGGATAACAGCGGTGGTTACAGTTTCTAGATTATATAAAGCTAATTCTGGAAGACTATATTTTGAGGCAAGAACCTCTCCTTGCTCTGTAATCTTTATACGTCCCTGAAGTGTTCCACTAGGTTGAGCCAAAATAGCTTGATAAGCGGGTCCACCGCCTCTTCCTACAGAGCCTCCTCTACCGTGGAAAATACGCAATGCTATTCCTTGTCTGCTAGCCAGATCTTGGAGTGCTATTTGGGCCTTATGAATTTCCCAATTACTTGAGAGAAAACCAGAATCCTTATTGCTATCAGAATAACCAAGCATAAGTTCCTGAAGTGGTTGTTTTTTTTCTCCTACTTGTGGAAGTAATTCGCGATAAACATCTGTCTGAAGCAAAGACTCCATTACAGAAGGAGCATGTTGTAAATCCTCAACCGTTTCAAATAATGGTACAACGAGAAAGTCAGCAGCTCCTAAGGTTGGATCAATTAAACCTGACTCTTTGGCTAAAAGAAGAACTTCTAATAAATCTGATGCTGTATGACTCATTGAAATCACATACGAGCGACATATACGAGTACCAAATTCTTTCTGAAGCCTATGAAGCATATGAAAAACTGAGATAGTTTCTTGAGTACTTTTAGACCACTCAAAAGCAGGAGGAATCAGTGGTCTCCGAGTTTTTAATTCCTTCATTAACCATTTGACTCGACTTTCCTCGGTCATCACTCCATATGATTCAGGCAAATCTAAATAACTAGTTAGCTCATCCAACGCATCGCTATGACGTGTACTTTCTTGCCTAATGTCTAAACTAGCCAAAGAGAACCCAAAGATATGAACTTGATTTAATAAAGTATCTAGAGGTTCACATGTAAGATCTGTACTAACAAGACTATTTCTAATAAGCTCTAATTCATTCTTCAATTCATCTACAGACCTGTAGTGGAGAAATTCATCAAAACTATTATTAGTAGACACTAAAGGCTTACCTTCGGGTGAAAATTGCCATCCAGCATCCGCTAGCTGCTTATTACGTAGTTGAGTAAGTCGTAGTCTCTCTAATGTATAGCTAAGTTTCAAGCGATAAGGCTCTAGTCGATATCTAGCGGCCCTTTCTTCATAGACCTCAGGGAAACGCACTCTGTCCATTTCTAATGACTCTAGCAAAGGAGAACTTACTTGACTCCATTGCATAGATATACTCAATTGATCTCTAAGCTCTTGAACTGATGCAATATACCTATCCAGCATTAATTGTCTTTGATAACATGCTGTTCGCCATGTTATTTCAGGAGTAACAGACGGATTTCCATCACGATCAGAACCCACCCAAGAACCAAATGTGCAAAAAGCTTCATTAGGAATTTCTACGTCTGGATAACTTGAAGCCAATGCCGTGGTCAGTCTTCTTCTTAATTGAGGCATGGCATCAAACAAAACCTGCTGAAAATAATGAAGTGCATAGTCAACTTCATCCAGAACAGTCGGTTTAAATTGATGAAGCTCATCAGTTCTCCACCAAAGTCTTATTTCCTCCTCTAATTGCAACCTAAAGATATCCTTCTCCGATTCAGAAATTAAGCTATTAGATTGAAGTTGCTGCAAAAGAGTAGCCACCCTGCGTTGCTTATGGCGAACCGTATGTCTAACTATTTCCGTTGGATGAGCTGTAAAAACAAGACGAATATCCATTTCCCTCATCAAAGCATCAAGCTGAGCTGGTGGGACATTCAAGCTGCGTAATCGCTCGAATAATTGAGTAAAAGTTGCTGGGGCAGTCTGACTGGCTAAAGCTGGAGCAAAAGGATCAATTTTATAATTACTATTTTCCAACTTACCTTTTTCTATACTGTCTAAATAACTATCTTCCTCTATACGTTGCTCAAGAATGTTTACTAACTGAAAATATAGCGAAAAAGCCCGAGCAGCAGATATTGCCTCAGCTAAATCCATTTCTGTAATCAATCCAACTATTGCCTGTGAGGAATTATCTTGATTTGACTCGATAGGATCACTTAATTGTTTTAATCGCAATAATCTCTCTGTTTGGTCAGGAGGACATTCACTTTTCAGAACTGTTTTCCATAGATCCTCAACCAGTTCAAGCCTCTGTTGCAATAAATATCCAGGATCTTGACCCTCAACAGATACTGTCGAGGGATTAGAGATATTTTCGTTAGAAGAATTTTTCAACATAAACATATTATGAGGCAGTTCTACCGACTTAGTCACTAATAGGTTGAATTCATTTGAATGAAATTGGTCTCCTCTTGTTTCATTTCACCAATACCTTGCTCAAGCAAAGACTGAATTGATTCTCCCTTGTAATAAGAATCAAGCCATATCATTGATTGATTTCCGTTTATTAAAACAGATTCAATAGGTTGAAGTATTTCAAACATATCAAGCTCCCTAGCCAAAGGAGTGACATCTAAAAGAATTTCCTTTATCCAATCACGACAGTTGATTTGTTTCCCATTTTTCCAATGAGATAAATTTCCATCAAGACTGGATTTAGCTGCAATCAAATCATTTTCATCTGCCAATAGAGCCAATTCTTCTTGTGTTTTAGAGCTTGCTTCAATTGGATCAAATTTTTTCAAATTTTGTTGAAGATTAATAATTCTGAGCTCAATTAATGCAGTAATAGCTAGAAGCAAATCAACATCAGTTACCAAATCACATATCCTTATCTCTAATCGATTTAATACATGAGGTCTTTCTGGACCATTTGGTCTTACTGATGTCCACAAATGTCTTTCATTTTGCATAGTGCCCTGAACTAGTTGCTCTTCAACCCATGCCACATAGTGTGCGTGATTTACAAACATGGGAACATTTGAGGGAGTTTTAGGGAATTGAACCCATCTTTGTGAATGTGCACCAGTTGCTTGCCCGTCTAAGAAAGGAGAACTAGCACTTAAGGCAAGAAATAATGATGCTTCACATCTAACCAATCGAAGAGCCGAAAAAAGTAAGGATAAATTTTCAATACCTAAATTGATGTGAATGCTTGCTGTTACAACATTCGTTCCATAGTTTTTTTCTATAAATGAATGATAAGAATTTTCTGAATCTGACCTTTCAAAAACTTTTGTATTACCAAGACTAAGTGTGCTTCCAGGCAAAATTGTAAGTTTTTGAGAATCAAGCCATTTCCTAAGTTTTTGTCTTGGTAGTAAAAGTGCGTGTTTTAAAACAGAGTATCTTTGATCTGGAACAGTTATGTACTCAAGATTTCTTTGATCTGGTTCTTTAACAAAATCTGATAGATCTTTAGTAATAGCAGATGCAACACCTACATTTTTACCAGCATATGTGCCAGTAAAAAGCTCTACTTCAAACCCCTTTAAAAGCATAAAGTTGATTATAAATCCTGGGGTTCTAAGCAAGCTAAAGCAGTAAACATCCCTTTAGCTTTATTTAGAGTTTCCTGATACTCATTAGATGGCAAAGAATCTGCAACAACCCCTGCCCCCGCTTGTACTTGAACTGTAAAATAATTTTTATTTTTCTTCCGAACAATCATTGTTCTTATAGTAATAGCTGTATTTAATGCTCCATTTAAATCTATTGACCCATAAACTCCTGAATAAGGCCCTCTACGTTGTTTTTCTAGTTGATTGATTAGTTGCATTGCTCTTATCTTTGGGGCTCCACTAACTGTCCCAGCAGGGAAAGAAGCAATTAATAAGTCCCACACATCCTTGTCTTTTTTTAAAGTGCCTTCAACTTCACTGACTATGTGCATTACATGCGAATATTTCTCAACAACCATTAGTTCTTTTACAAAAACACTACCTGGTATACAAACTCGACCTAAATCATTACGACCTAGGTCCACTAACATCACGTGCTCAGCTCTCTCTTTTGGATCTTTTAAAAGATCTTGCTCTAGATCTGCATCTTCCAAATCATTTTCACCTCTTGGACGTGTACCTGCAATAGGTCTCAGGCTTGCTTGAATACCCTTTTCTGTTTGTTCGGCCTTGACCATTACCTCTGGACTAGAACCAATAAGTTGCCAGTCTCCAAAGTCAAAAAATGCCATAAATGGAGAGGGGTTTACCATCCTCAGGCTTCGATATAATTCAAAAGGTGTTTGCATTACAGTCGACTCCAATTTTTGACTAAGAACTAACTGAAAAACATCACCTTGTTTAATAAATTCTTTTGCGGCTTCGACACTATGCTCAAATTCACTTTTTGACGTATTAATAGTCATGTCAAGTGTTCTATTGGTATTTTCATTCCACTTTAAAGACTTTATTGGTTTCAAAGGAGAGGCCATTAAATCTTGAAGTTCATTGATTTGTTCACAGGCAATTTCATAAGCTTTTTGCGAAGAAACTCCATCACTTAAATTTCCATATGCAACAGCTGTTATTAAACGTTTGACTTGATCAAAAATTAGAACTTTATCCATAAACATCCAAATACCATCAGGTAAATCTTTATCCGATAATTCATAGGTAGGTACTGAGGTCTCAATCCATTGAATTAGTTCATACCCCCACATTCCAAAAAGTTGTCCAAGCTGTGGCAAGCCAGTCAAGGAAACAGATTTATAAGGCTCAAGCATTTTCCTAAGTATTTCAATTGGATTTCCATAAAACTTTTCTTGTTTTCCATTTCTCCAGAATCTAGTCAATTCATCACCCCTTACTATCACCTTCCAGAGAGGATCTGACGCCACTACGCTCCACCTACCTATGGTTTCACCACCTTCAACTGATTCAAGCAATACGCCTGAAGGAGCATCATTACCAACTTTTAGCCATGTTGTAAGAGGAGTTTCTAAATCTGCCGGCCAACTTTTTGCCAATGGTATATAGTTCGCCCCTCTGGACGCTGACAAAAGAAATTCTTCCTTATCTAAACTAAGCATGACTGCATAATGGCAGCCCAATATATATATTCAAAGGGGGCAAAAGTTTAAATTTAATAACTTATGCATCGTAAGTTTTTTTACCGCTAAATTTCAAACTTGCTGGATTAGGGTTTTCTCCAATTCGTCGATTATTGTAGCCTTCTTTCAAGCGACCTTCATTAGGCTTCTCAGAGAAAACACCATCTTTAGGGAAAAGTAATTCTCTATCACCTCCAGGATAGATTCTGTATATTTTACTTGTTTCAATTCTTGGTTTAAATCCCCTCAATTGAGTATTCAAAGCAAAACACTGTTCTTTTCTAGCAAAGTACATGAGATTTTCACCCTCATGCATTACTGCAGCTCCTCCAGTTGGTAGTTCAAAAACCTCAGACGTTTTACTTGTCCATGTAATTGCATATTTTTCTTCGGTTTCAGCCGAGTTTAACAATCCACCAGTGCTACCAATGTGCTTTGGCAGTGTTCCAGGTAATACTTCGGTCATGCTTTTAATTAAATCAACTTATTCTTTATATTTTTAAATTAGCACTTTATTTTGTGCCTTTTGACTCATTTCACGTCAACTTCACACGCGTCAACATTAATCTCGAAGATCAAATTCTTTTAATTCAGAAATAGGAAAAAATATTGTAATTCCACTATCTCGCCTATTAGTAAGACGACCACCAAGACTTTTCAAAAGCCTTTGAGTTGCAGCCTGACTCAGCTGCAAATTTCCTGTAGCTGGATTCCAGCTAAGTACTGGTCCAATTTCTTCATTGGAAACACTTTCTGAGACACAAGAATGGGTAGTTTCGGAGAGCTTAGTTAAGATTTGAAGCTTTAGTCTTTGGCCTGCTGGTCTTAATTTTAAAGTTAGTTCCCCACCCTCTTGCAATCCACGACTGTTTCTATCAATTAGACCGGTCAACATTAACTCAAGCCCTTCTGAGTCACTCAAAACTTTTGGTAAATCCGGTGTGATATCAAGAACCAGTTTCAAGCCTTTTCGCTCTAATTGATTTCTCCAAACTGGAGATAGAATTGTGAGCATTTTACCTAAATCAGTTAAAGCTAAATTTGTGTGTTCAGGCTTTCTTCTTTCTAGCTCCACTGCATTAAAAATCAAACCAAAACGATCAATTTGTTCTGTGCATTCAATATCTATTTGTTTCAAACGAGTTTCAACGACTTTAGATAAATCTTGCTTTCTTAGAAGAGATCTTATTAAGGTTCTTATTGTTGCCAATGGAGTTCTTATTTCATGAGTTAAAGCCTCTAGTAAGGAAATTTCACTATTTTTTGAACTTGATTTGTGATCATTAATTAAATTATCTGGCAAAGGTTGAATGTTTAAACTTGGTGCAGTGTCTGCGAGCCGTTGTGATAGTAAAGGCCAAAATACTTGAGATAAATCATCATTAGTTTTCAGCTGGCCCATCTCTCCAAGTGCGTTTCGAAGATTATTTGCTTGTTCAATATTTTCTGTATGCAATCTATTATCAAGTAATGTCAAAAGATCACTCAAAGTCTCAGGGTCACTTCGCATTAATAATTTTCTCTCCTGACATTGACCTTCGAGAGCTAAAGCAATTTGAATTTCAGGAGTGATCACTATTAGCAATGGGTCATTTCCATCTTCCTCGAGAAGGGTCAAGCGCTCGTAGCCTGAAGAATTATTGTGGAAATCCATCGAAACGGATTGACTAGGAGGCAACATCCCAATAGAAGGATTTGCAAGGTTTAACAAATCCTTTGGGGCCCACACCCATCCTTGAAATTTCTTGAGTAATTTAGGTTCGTATAATGCTGGTAAAGGGGAAGAAAGCCATAGACCTCTTGTAAGGTTCATTGGTAGCAAGATGTCTGACTGAAGAGTATCAAGAGCTGCCCACCACATTCTCCTTACTGCAGATTCACTGCATGTGGCATGGGGAACACCTTGAGCCATTCTTTTTTGTAAAGCTTGAATAGTTACTAGAGGCGGCGTGCTCACAAAAACCTCCAAACCTCATACAAACCTTTAAATCCATTTGAATGGTTAGATTTTAAAGGTTTAAAAAGCATAAAAAGTAGGATTGCAACTCATTGAGGTGCTTTAACTGACTAGTTGAAATAGATGAATTGAGAATTTCTCGGTAAAATCTCAGTGGATCTATTTTTTGTGCAAAAAAAGTCTCTTTTGACAAATTAAGATCATGGGAGCTAATTCGTCTACGCGTAAGAAATAGTCAGGAGGAAAGTGCAACTGAACTCTAAGTAATTAACAATAACCAATGTTTACCATGAAAGTGAGGATTCCTTCCTTTACATAGATGTAAAAACTTTACCTCAAGGTGGTATTTGCAGGTTAACCAGACTTAGCCTCAAAGCTCCATTAGCGCTCCAATGATGCGTTTACAAATACACATAAGCAAATAGTGTCTCATCAAAGATTTTTTCTTTTTGACTGACCTCGTCTAGAGACAGATAAACAAAAGCCCAAACTTATAAAGTTTACAAATAATGCAGTTCTTCCGTAACTCATAAAAGGTAATGGGATTCCAGTCACAGGACCTAAACCAATAGTCATAAATATATTGACCATAATTTGAAAGATAAACATTGAAGCTATTCCAATCACAACTAAAGATTCAAAATCCGTTCGCGCCTCAATAGCTATCTTTATCAATCGAAAAATTAGAATAAAAAATAAAAATAAGACTAATACAGTTCCTAAAAATCCTGTCTCTTCTCCAAGAGCGCTAAAAATGAAATCAGTGTGTTGCTCTGGAATAAATTTTAATTTCGTTAGTTGGCCTTGCATCAGACCTGATCCAAGCAATCCGCCAGATCCAATTCCTATTTTGCTTTGCAGCATGTGATATCCACCACCCAAAGGATCTTGGCTAGGATTGAGAAAAAGAATTAATCGATCTCTTTGGTAATCTCTTAAAACTGTTTCCCAAAACCAAGGAGAAAGTTTTGCTATTAATGAATGAAAAAAAACAACAAATAATGTTATTAATTTCTTTTGATTTGGCAAGGATTTATAAGACAAAAAACCAATTATTGGAATCCATATAAAAAGTCCATATTTATATGTATATGCCAGGAAACCTGTAACAAAAGTAGCCAAAATAATAAATGCCCATTCATAAGGCATCCCTGACCAATACAACATTCCAAGAAGGATGGCTCCAAAAACAAGAGATGTTCCAAGATCAGGTTGTATGAATACCAAAATCCAAGGTAAAAAAGAAACTAGTAAAGGTTTAATTATATGAGATAAATCAGAAAACCTTTTTCTCTCTAGAATAGAAGCCAAGGCAAGTATTAAGGTTAATTTCGCAAACTCAGATGGCTGAACATACAAGCCAGCAAAGCTCAACCATCTCTGTGCTCCAAGGGCGGAAATACCGCTAAAATTCACATACAAAAGTATTATTGTAGTAAGAAAATATATCATTCCAATATATTTTCTTAAATTTTGCAAAGGGAATTGACCTAAAAAATAAATAATTAAAGACCCTATATAAGCAATAATGGCATGTTGATACCAATCTGTAATCCCAAGATTTCTTTGAGTACTTGCAATTAATACACAAGATAAATGTACTAAAATAAAAGGGACAATCACAATTAGAGAATCTACATCAATCCAATTTTTTTTGTTTCTACCTATTTTTAATAAAGATTTTTTTGTACGACCAAAACCCAGCATTACTTGAGATCACTAGTTAACAGATAATTCATCACATAAAGTTCCAGCAAGTTCTAAAAATACTTTTGCTGTTATTGACTCTCTAGAGGTATAAACGACTGGCAGATCCTTACCTGTACCAGAATAATTATCTGACTCTATTGGTATTTGAGCAAGTAACGGGACATTATTCTCTTTAGCTAATTGATTACCTCCTCCTGAACCAAAAATCTCATATGATTTTTGTGGCTGGTCTGGAGGTATAAAACGCGTCATATTTTCGATCACTCCTATTACGGGAATGTTCATTTGTTTAAACATTGCTAAACCCCTTCTTGAGTCTTGAAGAGATACATTTTGTGGAGTTGTCACAATTACTACTCCTGCCATAGGAACTGCCTGTGCCAAAGAAAGTTGAGCATCACCCGTCCCTGGAGGAAGATCTACGATTAAAAAATCACGTTCGCCCCAGGAAGCTTGGTATAAAAATTGTCGAATAATGCCGTTAAGCATTGGGCCTCGCCAAATAACTGGCTGATTTTGGTCAATTAATAGTCCCATTGAAACCATTCCGATCCCACATGTTTCAATGGGAACAATCTTTTGCTCTGGACCCGAACCACTGACTTCAGGAGTTATTTCACTAACACCCAGCATATAAGGCGTATTTGGTCCATAGATATCAGCATCAAGCAAGCCAACCTTGAAACCCTTTTGACTAAGTGCACAAGCCAAATTCACAGCAACAGTACTTTTACCAACTCCACCTTTACCACTACTTATAGCAATAATATTTTTAACTTTTGGTATTGGAGTTAACCCCTGAGATTGACCACCATGTCCGGCCTGACCAATAGGCGAGTCCCCAGATGGAGATGAATCGCCAATCTCAATTTGAACTTCTTCTATCTCTTCAAATGACTTGATGCTTTCCCTAATATCCTCTGCTATTTGACTTCTTTGAGATATTGCAAAATTGGGGAGAGTAAGTCTTACAACAACTTTAGGTGGCTTTACTGAAACTATTTCAAGCCATCCAAGTTCAATAATAGATCGTTTACTTCCGACATCTTTGACTGAATCAAACGCTTTTAAAACCTTCTCGTTGGTTTCCATTCTTAATTTCTATTACATACGATAATAGTAAAAAAATCGACAGATTTTCTACCTCATTATCCAAGGAGATTGACTTTAGTAACAAGTAAAAAATATTCGCAATACAAACTTTTCCAATATTGATGTGAAATTTGCATCATTTGAAAGTATTTTTTTAATAAAGAAAAATACAATTCATTTTGTCCTCCTCACAAGATCAAGCCAGTTTACCGGCAAAAAACTCAAGAGACCGTGCCAAAAAGCTTGTTTTAGGGCTCCAAGATGAAATTTGTACTGGCTTGGAGGCTATTGATGGAGAAGGCAAATTCCTAGAAGAATCTTGGGAGAGGCCAGAGGGTGGTGGTGGACGCTCAAGAGTCTTGAAAGATGGAAAAATCTTTGAACAGGGAGGGGTAAATTTTTCTGAAGTACATGGAAGTGAACTTCCACCCTCAATCATTAGCCAAAGACCGGAAGCGAAAGGTCACTCTTGGTTTGCGACAGGAACCTCAATGGTTCTTCACCCAAAAAGTCCCTACATACCAACAGTTCATCTTAATTACAGATATTTCGAAGCAGGACCAGTTTGGTGGTTTGGGGGAGGTGCAGATTTAACCCCGTTCTATCCATATCTCTCTGACACTCGTCACTTTCATTCATGCCATAAAGCTGCCTGTGACACAATCAACAAAGATCTTCATAAGGTTTTCAAACCGTGGTGTGACGAATATTTCTTCCTAAAACATCGAAATGAGACCAGAGGAGTCGGAGGTATTTTTTATGACTATCAAGATGGATCAGGTTTGCTTTATAAAGGACAAAATCCTAATGGGAAGGCTTCTAAAATTTCAAACGAGCTAGGTAACTATTCTTTAAATTGGGAAAATCTTTTTTCACTTGCCAAAGCCTGCGGGCAGGCATTTCTTCCCTCCTATGAGCCAATAATAAAAAAACGAAAAAATCAAAGTTTCTCAACCAAAGAAAGAGATTTTCAACTTTATAGGCGAGGTAGATACGCTGAGTTCAATTTAGTATGGGATAGAGGGACCATCTTTGGATTGCAAACGAATGGAAGAACAGAATCAATATTGATGTCATTACCGCCTTTAGCAAGATGGGAGTATGGATATAAGCCAGAAACAAATTCGCGTGAGGCACTTTTAACAGATTTATTTACTAAGCCTCAAGACTGGTTTACAGATGAATCTCTGGAAGAGAGGTGTCTACAACATCAAGCATTGGACTAGACGTTGTACTGTTAAATTATTCCATTTAAAAAAGCCTGAACTATTTCATTTGCAAGAAGATTCAGCGTTCTTTGCCTAGTTTTTAAATTTCTGAGATTTTTCTCTAGAGAACCCTCTAGTTTCCCAATTTCAAGAATCCTTATTTTTCTTCGAGGAGCACCTAAACCTCCTCTAAATAAAACAGGAAACCTTCCGAATTTTCTAGCAATTGACTCGTCTATTTTATTTGGCGTATCAAAAAAAGGAGGGATCAAGCCTGAACCGACTCCATAACTACCATATGCATCAAAATGAATCTCAATAGCATACCCACCATTTTGGGCGAATCTCCTGCCTACTGACCAATTCGTTCTAGGATCATTAGGATCATCTATATTTCTTATACCTGGGTCATAAGAGCTAATATTTAAACCTTTCTTTTTGCCAAGTTTAACAATTAATTCTTGCAATTTTAAATTCCAAAAAAGTTCGTCACTAATTTGGGAATTCATTGGATTCAAACCAAACTTATCCACAGCTTCGCCAGGAGTACCAGCACCAGCCAATCCTTGAGAATCTGCATGTCCCGCTAATATTAAAATAGGAATATTTTTATCTACATTTTTAATGCCAACCCAAGTAGCGGGAAGATTAGTACTTTCACCAATAATTAGCTCAAGATCCTCAGCAATGTTTAAATTCTTTTTGTAATATAGTTGAGAAACAATATAAAAAAGAATTAAAAATAATGTAAATCTAAGAATATTTAAGACTTGATTTTTCACCAAAATATCTACTTAAATCGGGGAAGAAAGTAAAGAGTTCTCACTACTAAGCTCAAGAGTTTCTGATAATTCCAACTGAATTGCTATTAATTCATCTCGATGAGCTTTTATTCGTAAGATACAGGTACTTGATATATCTGAACTTAACAACTTAACCTCTAAAAATTCCTCCCGTTTAGATTTAATCCGATAAATCATCCCAGCTAAAGGGGCACCAATTACTGACAGAAGCAACGGCCACCAGCTCAATATAGGGTAAAGCTGAATCAAAACTAGACCCAAACAGGCTGAGCCAACTCCTCCAAGACAAGATAAAAAAATAGTTAGAAAAGTACTAGCACCAACATTTCCATTAAAGATCAACAGTTTTTCTTCGACATTACCTCCTTTTTTTTTCCAGCCACGCTCTTCCAACCAAAAACTAACTCCATTCAAGACTTCTAGAGGAGGTAAAGGAGACTGAACATCTACAACCGTTGTACGGTCCTTACTTGCTGCTCGCAAAAAAAACCCCAAACCTATCGCCAATAGAATAGTGAGAAATAAAGTTGAGGAGAATGCAGATTGCATCTCAAAAATCCGATCAGTCATATTTTAATTATTATGGAAAACATAGCTACAAAAATGAGCTAAAAGAATTAAAAATAATGAGATAAGATAAAATCGTTAAAGTTACTGAATATTTTTTATCATTTAAAGCATAGAATCAGATCATACATAATCACTCAATTAATTAAATTCCCACTAACTTTGTTATGCCAAAAAAACTTGACGATCCATCAACTTTTAAGATCTTTGACAAGGATATAGATAATGAAACTGAAATCGCATTGAGCTCATCTTTAGCTTTAGCAATTGATACAGAGGCAATGGGATTAATTCATGGTAGAGACAGGTTATGTTTAATCCAAATATGTGATGAGTTAGATAATGTTATCTGTATTCGTATAGAAAGGAATCAACATTCGGCACCTAAATTAAAAACTATTCTTGAGAAAAAAACGATTGAGAAAGTCTTTCATTTTGCAAGATTTGATGTCGCTGCCTTAGCTAGTAATCTTAGTATTCAAGTTAATCCAATTTTTTGTACAAAAATAGCAAGTAAAATAGGCAGAACCTATAGCCCAAAACATGGATTAAAGGAAGTGGTTATGGAAACTGTTGGAGTTGAATTAGATAAACAAGCTCAAAGTAGTGACTGGGGAAAAGTTGGAGATTTAACTCAAAAACAGCTTATCTACGCCGCAAATGATGTGAGATATTTACTAGGAGCCAAACAAAAACTTGAAGAGATATTGAAACGTGAAGAAAGATGGGAATTAGCAAAAAAATGTTTCCAATGTGTCCCGATTTTTTCCGAGCTTGATAGAAGAAGATTTACAAATATCTTTGAACATTAATTATTTCAGCCTAAAGTTTTACTAATCCTCAAGCATAAAATTCTCATCTTCTTTTAGAGCCTTTAATAATTGATCAAATGATTCAGAAGCCGATATATTTTGTTTGTTGTCCTCGTTTATAGTTTGCTCAAGGATTTCTTGAGCAATTTCTTTTCTCGATTGCAAATCTTTTTTTCCTTCTTTAGCTGCCGCGACCTCTACTTTACGTCGAGCGGCCGAGATACTAACACTCAAAGAGGATGCTAACTGAGCACAAATTTTTAGATACTGATGATCTTCAATTAAAGGCATATGCAGGAGCTTGAATAGAAAATCTTCATAAAAAATCTTTTAATAGATTACACCGCACTATCAACCCTTGGACAAGTGAGTCGAAATACTAATAGCTAAAGCGTGACTTCCGCCCTCGCTACCCATTCTTTTCGACCCTCTTAATCCAATAATCTCTCTATCAAAATCAGAATTTAATAAAAACGCTACTTTTTTAGCGAGAGTTTTATAACCTTGAGCAATAGCTACCGAACCTGCTAACAAGCGACTTTGACGCTTAGCAAAATTGAACTTAAATTGAGGTCCTTTGCCTGGCAATGACACGCATGGAATCCCTAAACCTACTAATTGTTCTGTAGCTGTACCTGCATTTGCAACCCCTACTTCTCCCCACCTAGCCCAAGAAGAAAATTGATTAAAACCAATTAATACGAGTAATGAGTTTTTTTTCCAAATTTCCGAAATCCCTATTTCATCATTTGACTGAAAAGTAGGTTTAAAACCTAAGTCAATCAATATCAATTCTATTTTTTTTCTCATCGAAGAAGAATTCAAAGGAACAAAAACTGCAATAGAAGATGAAATTTGAATCAGTTGAATTGCAATTAAAAGTTTTTTAAAGTTCTTATAGGCCTCAGGCAAGCGACTTCCACATAACAAAATCAAACGTCTATATTTTTCAAAGCCATTGGGACATTCTGCCTTAGCCATCCCATCCATCATTGGATTGCCAAGCGATAGTGCCTTTACACCGTGTTGTCTCAAACCTCTAGCAGTGATTTTGTCTCTGACTGCAACCATTCTGCAACGAACAGATCGCATCAACCAATATTCCCATGGATCCCACTCAGTTCCTTTCAATCGATGGTAACAATCGCTCCAAGATGATCTTGGACCACTAGCCCAGGTGTAATCACTTTTAGGCGTACCAATGAAAAAATAATTTGCACCACTAGCCCAAGCGAAAAGAAGAGGTAATAAATCTCCAACTGCAACGATAATTCTTCCCTCTCTGGCTGACCTATGAACCAAAGTCCATTGCATCCAGAGACTGCTTAATAATCCAGCTTTTAAATCTAAAACCAAACCACGAAAACTCTGATTGCTAAATCCCCCGCTTGGCAAAAATGTTGAGGCACCAATCTTTGTAAGCCAACCTTCTTTTACAAGCTTTGTAAAGGCCTTACCATCTCCAACCATTGGGAGAACTTCATGAGAAATAGCTGGATTAATTTCGTGGAGAGCTTCTATAACTCTGCAAGCAATCGTGTCTTCTCCATGTCCATTACAAAGAAACAAAAGATTATGTTCAGCTTGACTGATACGATTTGAATTGGAAATGAAAATTTCATTTTCGGCGGCATGGCCAAGTGGTAAGGCAGAGGATTGCAAATCCTTTATCCCCAGTTCGAATCTGGGTGCCGCCTTCATTATTCGACGCTTCAACTTTCTGAGAATCCTCCCCAGCACTATGCTCCATGTGTAGCGAGTGGCAAGTTTCACAATTTCTTAGTAGTTATCAAGTGGTAGAAAATTGAATTTGTTCGAATTTAAGAAGTAACACATTGCCATACTCTCAAAAGTTCTACATTCTTGCTACGCAAAAAACAAAAAGAGGAAATATTTATCCTCCTTAAAAAAATTAAGGGGTCTGCAATCCAATTCAAATTCGATCAAAAAAGAATCTGCATCCAACCCCTAACTGAAATCAATTTAACCCTTAATTCATTAAACACAAAAATAAACCTATTTTCCTACCAAAAAAATTATAACCATATCAATTTCCTAGATCATGTCAATTATTGTGAAACTCAACCGGCAGAAACATAAACAAACCCAGTCTCTCAGATCATAGTTATGGCAATAATCTGATAAACCTTATCCTAGTTAAATCTGGGTAGAGGTTGGATTTTTCGTTGCTTCAACTTCCTGGGAACCCCTTCCAGCACTATGGTCCAGGTTTATAGAGTGGCAAGAGTCAAGAAGGTTCAGAAATTAATAAATTGTTTTGGTAATAGATCTAAATATTGATCATATATCTATTCTTACAGTTAACCTCGAAAAAAACACTCGCGAAAAACTTGCAGGTAATCAAGATAACAAATGTTTACAATCTTTTTCATTACTTTATTGACTATTTTTTGCAAATTTTTGAAAGTTTTTTTTCATTACAATAAAATAGAAGGATTTACATAGAAACATTATTCATGAATTAATATTAATCATATTAACCAATAAGAACAGTGTCTGATCAAATTGAATTCAGTTCTTTTTATAGATTATTAAATTCAATAAAGGAAGGTGAATCCGAACAAATACCATTACTCGATGAAAAAATTAATGAATTCAAAATTGGTAATAACTCGAAAAGTTTTCTTGATGAATTAGGATCTCTATATCTCTCTATAGGTATAACCGAGTTATATAATTTCACGAATACAAAAGATCTCCAAGAAATCGGACTCATCGATAAAGAAGGATGGGATAGTTTATCTTCTACAAATCAACAAGAATTACCTGTCTACCTAGCAAATAAAATGATTGAGTACATTAAAGAAAATAAAAAAGTAAAGGAAATGTCAAATAAGTGGAATATTAAAGAACGTGAAATAAGAAAACATATAACTAAAATGGCAAGATATATAACTGAAGGGCTTATTGATGTAATTGAATAACAGAAGATACAGATTAATACTTTAATATTAACAATCTATTTCATTACTTTCATAGCTTAATAGATAACTTAATAATCATTATCTGCGACACAAATACCCAGACATCTTATTCCATTAGTAGAAGTTCTTCCACAATGACTACATAGAACTTTTTCTTGCTGTTCTTTATCTTCATTGTCTTTTTGATTTTCCCCATTACTGTGTGTCTTTTCAAAAGAAGAATCTTGAAAGCTATTTAATTTATTCATGTAAGATAATCATATTAGTTTTCTTTAATTGAAATAAGATCAATGAAGTCATGACTAAGAAAAAAATTGGGATTGGTTTTGGAACTTGGGCGTGGGGAAATAAACTTGTTTGGGGCTACAAAGCTGAAACAGATGATATTTTACTGAAAAAAACTTTTTTTGATGCCATATATGGGGGTTTAGATCTTGTTGACACTGCAGATTCATATGGTACTGGAAGTTTATTTGGTCAAAGCGAAAAGCTGATCGGCGATTTCCTAGAAGAGTTACCCAAGAGAAAGCTCAACAAAGTTACTATCGCAACCAAGCTCGCCCCCTTTCCATGGAGAATTGGTCGCAATGGCCTCAATAAAGCTTTTCAAGAAAGTAATCAGCGACTGCAAGGAAATATGACGAGAGTTCAGCTGCATTGGAGTACTTATCGCTATGCACCTTGGCAAGAAGAACAATTACTTAATGGCCTAGGAGATTTATACGAAAAAGGTTTAATTAAAGAAATAGGGCTCTCTAATACTGGTCCAAAAAGACTAGATTTTTTATTCCAAAAACTTAAAAAAAGAGGTGTTAAAATTAATAGTATACAAATGCAACTTTCTTTACTCACAAAACCATCTTTAGCAGATGAAAATATCAAAAATATATGTAATGAGAATAAAATTGAATATTTAGGTTATAGTCCTCTAGGGCTAGGAATCTTAACAGTTCCACCAAATAGTTCTCCCAAGCCTAAAACATTCTTACGGCAAAAATTATTCCAAAGGATACTTCCCAAAACCATAGAATTGAGAACATTAATAAATAATATTGGTAAAAAGTATTCAGCCTCCCAAGCACAAGTTGCCTTGAATTGGGTAAGGTCTCATGGAGCCAAACCAATAGTCGGGATTCGTAATCCATATCAAGCTAAAGATGCCATTTCTGCACTAAATTGGTCTTTAACTAAAAGTGAAAAAGAAAGTTTAGATTTCTGCAGAAATAAATGTCTAGCAAATATGCCTCAAAACCCTTTCTCTAGTCCCTAAAAAAAATTCAAGTATCAGGGCTGACAATAACCTTAATTGAATCTGAGGAAGTAGGCAGACTAATCACTTTCGCTGGTGGAATGGGCTGTGAATTTGCGCTTTGTTCAATTATTTCTTTTTCAGGCTCTTTTTCATCTTTAGCACAAGCTTCTAATGCTTCTCTCAACAACGAGTCAAAGGTTGCGCCTGGCAATCTATGCCTAGCCACCTCAAGGAATGTGAGTGGTAAAGACTCTGATGCAGCATCTTTTAAAGCAGGATTATTTTTTCTATGCTCTTGTTCATCCTGAATGGCTCTAATAAATCTTAGAGTGACTTCATGCTTAGTCGACGCTTTAATCAAAGTATCGTTATCTCTTTGCCCATTGATTGCTTCTTGCTCTAGATCATTAATTCTACTCTCCAAACTGGTAAGCACTTCATCAGCTTCTTTCCCAATGTGAGAAAGTTGACCATCAGACAAGTTTGGTAAATCAGCTACATAAACTTTTCCATGATCTCTAAGGGTTAAAAATGTTGGTCTTGGGCCTACATTTTGTCGCATACTCGAATCTGCTTGACCTCCTAAAGGCTTTCTAGGAGGAGTTGGACCTGCGGAACTTCTCCTTCGCGTTAGACGCTGTTGATTTTCAAAAGGCATAGAGCTAATTAAGATCTAACTTCGCATTACCCGAACTAATATCCGGCTTGCGTTTTTTTATATCTTACTGTTTTTTTACCATTATAGAAAATCTTTTTTAACCTTAATTTAATTTGTTCAAACAAGTGTACTGCGTAGTTTTATAAAACTACGCTTATAACCTCACCTAGGTATTCCTAAGATTTCTATATGCTTGGAATCATTCTGACTTTCAACAACTTCACCTATATTCCAAGCTTCATAATTATTTTTCATACATATTTCTAAAACAGAATTTACTTTATTTTTAGGAACAATTAGACAAAAACCTATCCCCATATTAAAAGTATTCCAAAGATCAATCTCAGGAATATCTCCAGAGTTTTTTAACCAATAAAAGATTTCAGGTATGTCCCATTTAGTTTTATCTATATGTGGCAATAATCCAGAGGGGAAGATTCTAGGGAGATTTTCAGGTAAACCTCCACCTGTGATATGCGTCATCCCATGGATTGGCAAATTTTCTCTTAGCAATTTCTCAACAAGTTGAACATAAATTGCAGTTGGTTCCAGCAAAGATTTAATCAAGTTCCTTTTATCTTTCCCATAAAGAGTATTTTCATCAACATTCGCCAAAGAAAGCACTTTACGAACAAGACTAAAACCATTGCTATGAACACCGTTACTTTTAATTCCAATAATCTGATCTTCACAATTAATTTGTGTGCCGTCTATTAAATGATGATTCTCAACGATCCCCACACAAAAACCTGCCAGATCATATCTTCCACTGGGATAAAAACCTGGCATTTCAGCAGTTTCACCTCCCAAAAGAGAGCAATCCGATTGACCACAACCAGCTGCAATACCTTCTATTACTTCAGCCAAAGCATCAGGAGTCAAAGTTCCACTTGCTATGTAATCAAGAAAAAATAAAGGTCGAGCACCATTAGTTATTACATCGTTGACGCACATCGCAACCAGATCTATTCCAACTCCAAAATGACAACCATATTGCTGAGCTAATTCTAATTTTGTACCAACACCATCTGTCCCTGATACCAAGACTGGACTTTCATAGCCTTTTGGAATTCTGATGCATCCTCCAAAACCTCCTAATCCCCCTATGACCTCTCTTTTATGAGTTTTTTCAACGCATGATTTAATTCTCTCCACAAAGGCTCTTCCAGCAGTAACATCAACTCCCGCAGTTTTGTAATCCATCAGTAAAAAGCTTTCTTATTCAAATGATTGAACCCTAATATGAAATCTATATGGGATCAGTATGCAATCAACTTATTTCATTTCAATCATAAGTTTATGAAATTAATTTATTTACGAACATAGTGGTACAAAAAATCTTCCAAACTAATGCTGAATTAAAAGATTGGCTGAGTAAACAAAATTCAGCAATAATTTTCATCCCTACGATGGGAGGACTTCACCCTGGCCATCAATATTTAATTCAGAAAGCAAAAGAAAAAAAAGCAAAAAAAAACCAAATTATTCTTGTAAGTATTTTTATCAATCCATTGCAATTTGGAAAGGATGAAGACTACAAAAAATATCCCAGAAATATAAGCAAAGATGCTGTATTAGCTTTTAATGCTGGAGCAGATGCAATTTGGGCTCCAGATTATGTTGAAGTTTTTCCTGGAGGTGAAAATTCACATTTTAAAATTCAAGTTCCTCAAACATTACATAATCGATTATGCGGAGCAGAGAGGGAAGGACATTTTGATGGAGTTGCAACAGTTATCATTCGTCTCATAAGAATTATTAGACCAGAGAAACTAATCCTAGGAGAAAAAGACTGGCAACAATTGATTATAATTAGAAAGCTGTTTCAAGAACTATGCATACCTATCAAAATTGAATCCTATTCCACACAAAGAGACCAAAGTGGATTTGCTCATAGTTCAAGGAATGCTTATCTGAGCGATTCTGAAAAAGTAAATGCTCAATCATTACCAAATGCACTCAGAGCAGCAAAAACAGAATTTGAGAAAGAGAAAATAATTAACCTCAACAAAATAGCTTCTAAAATTAAAGAAAACAATTTAAAAATTGAATATCTAAAAGTCGTAGATCCATTTTCATTAAAAGAAAAAGAAAATTTAAATGGACTGTGCCTTTTAGCAGCAGCGGTAAAATGTGGTTCTACGAGGCTCATTGATCACACTTTTCTTATGCAACGAAAACCAATTATTGCAATTGATGGTCCAGCTGGTGCAGGTAAAAGCACAGTAACTAAAGCATTTGCCAAAAAACTTGGTTTTATTTATTTAGATACTGGGGCGATGTATCGAGCGGTGACTTGGTTAATAATAAACAATTCGATTAGCCCAAGTGATCAAGCGCAAATCAACAATAACTTGAGAGATTTAAAATTAGAATTTAAAAATTCAAGCTCGGGTGAGCAAAAAATTTTGATAAATAATATTGACGTAACAGAAAAGATACGATCCCCCGAAGTGACTTCTCTGGTTTCTGAAGTTGCTAAACAACAATATGTAAGGGAACTACTCACAAAACAACAACAGGTCATTGGAGAGGATGGAGGTTTAGTTGCTGAAGGAAGAGACATTGGCACAGCAGTCTTTCCTGATGCAGATGTAAAAATCTTTCTAACAGCTACTCCAAAAGAAAGAGCAAAACGAAGATCTATTGATTTAGAAAAAAGAGGTTATGAATACTCAAGCATTGAAAATCTTGAAAAAGAAATTGAAGAAAGAGATAAGCAAGATAGTGAAAGAAAAATCGCCCCCTTAAAAAAAGCTCATGATGCGGTAGAAATTTGTACTGATGGAATGAGTATTGAAGAAGTGTTAGAAGAACTAACTTATATTTTTAGATCAAAAATCCCAGAAGAGGTCTGGGCTACCCCTAATCTATAAGGCTATTTATTAATTCATCAATAGCATCATTCAACAAATCTAGAACCTTATCAAAGCCATTTTGACCACCATAATAAGGATCAGGGACTTCATCTAATTGAGATTTTTTTGAGTAACTTAAAATAAGCTTTATTTTAGAATTTACTGGATTCTTATTATCATTAGTTAATGATTTAACAGCCTCAAGATTATCTTTATCCATAACAAGAATCTGATCAAATTGATACAAATCATTTTCTTCTATTTGTCTCGATCTACTAGTAAGTTCAATACCCCTAGATAATGCTGCTGCACGCATTCTTTTATCAGGTAGGTTTCCTACATGCCAACTACCAGTTCCTGCGGAATCAACGACAAAAAAATTTTCTAAATCTCTTTCTTTAATTTTTTGATTAAAAATTCCTTCAGCTGCAGGCGATCGACAAATATTTCCCAAACAAACAAAGAGGATTTTTTGTACCATTTTTTTAATATCTTTACTTTATTTTAGATCAAAAAGAATTTTGTTTATATAGCTTTCAGTCCATTGCTCCCCAAAAAAGCCTCTTAACATACCTCTTGCAGGATCTTTTTCCGCTCGATATCTCATATATTTTGTCTGACCATTTAATAGTTGAAAAGATCTCTCCTGAGAAATCATTTTTGCATCTCTTAATAAATCTACGAAACAATTCAAGTATTCATCAAAAGCAGGTTTAATTATCTGATTAATTAATTTATCACCTTTTTCTCCCAATGGAATTCTAGACCAAAGAAAAGCTGGAGAAAAGTATTGTCTAGCCTCAGAAGGGATATCACCTCCAGACGGAAGTTTAGATTGCCATTTAGCATGTATAGGTTTTAATTTATCCCAAACATATTGAGTATGATTTGTATCGTCTTTTAAAGCAGGTTGAAGATCTAATGCAATAAGATGTCCATTTGGAAGTGTTACAAAATCGGCTCCAAAAAAAGGCAAATCATAATTATTTAAAGGTGAAATTACCAAATTCATGACAGAAGTAATTTCACCAGCTTGTAAGCAAACGCACCTAGCCTGTCGTATTTTTTTTGTCTTTAAACCCCAGGTTTCCAAAATAACTTTTTTAGGATTAGAACGTGAGCCAAAAGAAGACTCTCTATAAAGAAAATCATTATCTATTTGATAAGGTCTAGGTTGAAAAATAGAAAATGCCTTAATCGTTTCATCTAAGAAATAAGACCAACGCCAATTACAAATTGCAATAGGATCAAGACTATCATTACGTTTACTTTGCATTTAAAAAATAAAATTAAGAATTAATATTTTCTAAGCTTAATGGAAACAAAAACTCTTTCATATATTTCTCTGACCATTCTTTACCAAAAAAGCTAGAAAATAAACCATGAGCAGGATCTTTTTCAGCACTATACTTGTCATAATCTATATGTAATAATTTGACCTCATGAGATTTAATATGGTTTTCATTTGCTTTAGATAAATCAAGATTTACCCAATAATATTTAAGAAAAGAGCTAAAAACTTTTGGCAAAATTTTCTCAACTTCAAAATTACCACCTTTGCAAAATAAAGCCCATGGAGAGAAGTACTTAGTTGGATCATATATATTACTCTTCATATCAAAATTAAACTGATTAAAACATTTTTTAAGGCTTTTCAAGCCATCAAAGTATATATCAAAATATTCTTTATCTTGTACAAGAGGCTGAAAATCAAGAATAGCAACTAGCTTTTGTTTTTTTTCAAACCACAAGAGGTCGATACCCATAATTGGCAAATCATTTTGATAATGAGGATAAGCAACTGAATTTAATACTTGCAAACGGTCACCTGCGTTCAATCTAGTCACTCTCCATCTACGAAATTCAGGAACATCCCATAACCAGCTATTAAGTTTACAATTGCCATTTTTAGAAACACGTTCGCAAAATTCATTAGGAACAATCAACTTCTTTCCGCCATGTTCAAGAATATTTCTTGTTAATTCACTTAAAAGGTCATCGAACATACAGCATCATCTCCTTAGAGAAATAATAATTTACTCTCACTTAATGTGATGAAATCAGTTAAAAAGAATAAATACAAAACTTTTATACGGCACTAATAGATATCTTAATAGATACTGAATATAAATAAAGCGATAACTTGAAGAAAATATTAATTTCATTACTCCGTACTACCTTTTCGCTTTTTATTGGCAAAAAATCTAAATAAAACTTTCCCTATAGCAGCAATTAAGTTTCCTTCTAATTCATTGAAAATATCCATATTATATTTAAAAGATCTATTAGCCTCTTCTACAATTGAATCTGCTATCTTTTGATCAATCGGAAGATTATCTAAAGTATTTCTATACTTAATTTTAAATTCTTTTTCATCTCTGATTTCCTCAAAAACATAGAAACTAAGCCCCTCATCATCAGGTAGATTCATAGCTTTTTTAGTGATGGTTTTCAAAAGCTGTCCACCAGACAAGTCACCTATATATCTGCTGTAATGATGCCCAATTAAAAGTTCAGGATTATCTTTGGCGATTTCTCTAATTCTTGCTTCATATTCAATGGCTGGCTTAGAGGGTTTTAGCAATTCAGGCCAACTACTACCAAAGTAAAACAACAAGTCTTGTTCCAATTTTTTCTTGCGAGAAAGCTCTTTAAATCCAATTGGAGAAATTATAGGATGAGAGTTTGCACAAAGTTTTCCTATCTCTTCCTCCATAGCAGAATAAACAAAATATAAATCAGCTAATAATTTTCTGTATGAGGATTTATCAACTACTCCTTTAAGAAAACAACTTATAAAACCTGTATTTTCAGCCATCGTATGAGACTTTTTGGTCCCTTCACGAAGTTGCCTAGCTAAGGCTACTGCCATGAGTTCAAAATCATTTAATCAAAACTTACCACTTAGACATAAGCTCAACATTAGATCTATTAATCGCTGAATAAAAATTATGACAAATTTTGAAAAGCTCACTACTCCATCAAAAGGCCAAAGAATTACTTTTGTTGATGGAACCCCAGTAGTCCCAGACCATCCAATCATTCCGTTTATCAGAGGTGATGGAACAGGGATAGATATTTGGCCTGCTACACAATTAGTAATCGATAAAGCTATTGAAAAAGCATATGGGAAAAATCGATCCATTGAATGGTTCAAAATCTATGCAGGTGATGAAGCTTGCGACTTATATGGAACTTATCAATACTTACCAAATGACACTCTGGAGGCGATAAGAACATACGGGATAGCAATCAAAGGACCTTTAACCACGCCTGTAGGAGGAGGGATTAGATCTTTAAACGTATCTCTAAGACAGATTTTTGATTTATATTCATGCGTTAGACCTTGCAAATATTACGAAGGGACTCCAAGCCCGCATAAAAAGCCGCAAGATTTAGATGTAATTGTTTATCGAGAAAATACTGAAGATATTTATATGGGCATTGAATGGGAATCTGATGATCCCGAATGCATCAAATTGATTGATCAACTCAATAATGAAATAATTCCAGCCAGCCAAAAACTAAAAAACAGAAAGATTCCTAACGGAGCAGGAATAGGAATTAAACCGGTTAGCAAAAGTGGTAGTCAAAGACATATCAGACGAGCGATTAAACATGCTCTCAAGCTTGAGGGAAGCAAAAGACATGTGACCTTAGTTCATAAGGGAAACATCATGAAATTTACTGAAGGAGCTTTCAGAGATTGGGGATACGAATTAGCAACCACAGAATTCAGGAATGAATGCATAACCGAGAGAGAAAGTTGGATTTTAGATAACTTAGAAAAAAATCCTCGCATTTCTTACGAGGAGAATGCTCAGTTGATTGATCCAGGTTTTTCATCTTTAACGGAAGAGAAAAAGAAAGCTATATGTGATGAAGTTTGTTCAGTTCTCACAAACATTGGAAGTAGTCATGGAAATGGAAAATGGAAGGATATGGTGATGGTTGATGATCGAATAGCAGATAGTATTTTCCAACAAATCCAAACTCGTCCCCAAGAGTATTCCATCCTTGCCACTCTCAATCTAAATGGTGATTACATATCAGATGCTGCCGCAGCAATTGTTGGTGGATTGGGGATGGCACCAGGAGCCAACATTGGAGATATGGCGGCTATTTTCGAAGCCACCCATGGAACCGCCCCCAAACATGCAGGCTTGGACAGAATCAACCCAGGTTCAGTAATACTTAGTGGAGTAATGATGCTGGAATATTTAGGTTGGAATGAGGCAGCAAAATTAATTACAAATGGATTGAGCAAGTCTATTTCAGATAAACAAGTTACTTATGATCTGGCACGATTAATGGAACCACCAGTAGAACCTCTCAGTTGTAGTGATTTTGCTAAGTCAATTATTGAAAGATTTTAATTAAATATTGTTTAAAGTCTTTAAATAATTAAGAATTTGACTCCATTAATCTAAATGATTCTAGAAGTGTTTTCTCATTACCTAGATTACCTGGAAAAGTAACAACTGGTAAATCATTTTGATCAGAATTACTTATTACTATTGATAATCCTGGTAATATTTGTCCTTTTAAATCTACTTGATTAAAATTCAATCCTTTTTGAAGCAAGAGTTGTGTTGTAATACCTCCCTTACTAATAATATAACCTAACTTAATAGTTATTTTTCCAACTAGAATTGCCATAAACTCTGCAAGTTTTAGTCCAAAATTCATTCTTTTAGAGTAAGAAGAAAACTTAATTTCCTCTCTAGTAGTATACAAAACAGGTACTTTATTAGTATCCAAAATATCATCTATTTTCGACAATAAAATACCCTCCAACTCTAAGATTGCCGGCTGACAATCTTCTAAAGTAAAAATATCAGCTAATTTACCTACTGGTATTTCCAAACCTTCGCAGGATTTATCTTTCAATAAAAACTCTAATTGATCTGTGGCTAATTTCACATGAGAGCCAACTATTATCAAACCTGGCTTATATTTAAACTCATTATTTTTTGATTTTAAAGATACTAAATTTGCAATGTCTTGGGGGTTAGGTGGTAAACCAGATAAAGAATTAATAAAACTTGCTGCTGTTCTAAAAAGAAATCTTTTTTCTTTAGAAACTATTTTAATCGCCTTAGCTAATATTTCTAAATGATGAGGTAATTTTGCATCCACAACTACTGAAATATTATTTTCTAATTTAGACAAAAAACTTACAAGAGATTTAAAATCATCTTCATTATTAAAAGCCATATCTAATTGGTTAATTTCAACATGCAAGATTTGTTTCGCCTGTATCTTTCCTAAACTTTTTTCTTCAATCCATTTAGATAAATCACTAGTTGAAAATCCAAAAATTTTATCACTACCAAACTCAGTAGTATGTACAGGTATCCCATTTAGATAATGAATACCATTTTCAGTTGTTCGTCCACCTTCCAAAAAAGCTGGAATATGAAATGTTGCATGAAATGGTCCTAATTCTTCCTCAAGAATTGCAGGTTCCAAAACACCATGACCACGTAATGTTGAATCACCTCTACTAATATAAAAATAATCATCTTTTGAATATCCTTTTTCTAAAAAAAACTTCTTAATAGATGAGCATATTTCTCTAGTTTTCTTAACAGCTAGAATTGAAGATAAAGATCTTGTGTTAGCAAGTATAAATATTAAAGGGGAAGATTTTGTAAATGCTTTCTCTAGAGTATTTGCATCCCAATTTAGTAATAATGGGCATCCGTAAACAGTTTGAGATCCAGTTGGATCATCATCAAAAATAATTATTTTCATAAAAAATTAATCTATTTTTCACTCAAAGATTTATTCGAATCTCTCCCAACTTTCAGGAATTTGAATATAAGATTTATTTAAATCAGCAACAGACCCACAGCCCAATAGTTTCATAGTTCTCACTATATCTGTTTGAAGAATTTCTATAGCCCTAGCAACACCTTTCCCTCCTGCAGCAGCAAGTCCATACGCATAGGCTCTACCTATCAAAACTCCTTTCGCCCCAAGACATAATGCTTTAACGACATCACTACCCCTTCGAATACCTCCATCTAGCAACACATCTGTTTTTCCATCAACTGCAGCTAAAATTTCGGGCAAAACACGGATCGTGGGAGCAACGCTATCAAGTTGCCTAGCTCCATGATTAGAAATAACGATCGCATCCGCGCCGAGCTCTACCGCTTTTTTTGCGTCATTACCTATATGTATACCCTTAACAATAATTTTTCCACCCCACGCCTCGCGTATCCATTGAAGATCATCCCATGTCACAACTGATTGTTCTAGAGCAGGACCAATTGCGGTGTATCCCATAGGGCCATTATCAAGTTGAACATTTGGGAAACTCATTAAGCCTCCATCACTTAACCATTGAGTCATCCAGCATGGTTTAATTAATATTTGAGGAATATAAGGGAGCATCTCAAAAGGATTCATAGATAAAAGCTGTTGGGTTCCTGATCGCATATCTCTTTCCCTTAAGCCAGATACGGGAGTATCAATAGTTACAACTATTGCTGAGAATCCTGCTTCTTTAGCTCTAGCAATTGTTTTCAAAGCGACTTCTTTACCACCTAGCAAATAAAGCTGATACCACGCTGGTCCATTTGTAGCAGCTTTAACATCTTCCAATAAACAACCTGAGAGAGTTGACAAAGTATATCCAGTGCCTGCTTTACCTGCCTCTCTAGCTGCAACCACTTCTCCCTGGGGATAGAACATTCTGCTACTCCCAACTGGTCCCAACATGAAAGGAAGTTGAAATTTCTGATCTAAAACAGATATTCCAAGATCACACGATGGAACAGAGACTGCACATCTAGGTCTAAATAAAATTTCATTATATGCGTTGCAATTTTGTGAAAGTGTTTGTTCTCTATCTGCACCACTATCTATATAGTTAAAAACCATCGCCGGTAGACGATTTTTAGCTCTAGTCCTGAGGTCATCTATATTAAGTACACCTGGAGAGGAAACATCTGCTCCTAACATTATTCATCACAAATTCATGAATAATGAATCTATAATATATTGATCATAGATGCAAAAACCAAAGAAATATTGAAATATTTGTTATACAAAAATTTATAAATTGGATTTAATTAGTTACAAACTATACTCATCTAAAGCTTAAATAACTAAAAAGAATAATGCTTGAAAGTGGTAGATAATTCTATATATTCTTCTGGTTTAATTTTAAGTTTTCTATCTCCAGTCACCAGAGAGTTCCTTGGGCTGGTCCAAGGCTCAAGACAAACCATTTGTCTTGGAGGATCAGTCCAAATCACTGCTGTATCAATTGGCTCTTGATGAATTAATTCAATTACGTTCTTAGATAAACAATCGACAAGTTTAACAGAACAAGAAGGATACGAAAGAAAATCAACGCCTTTGTCTAAAATTCGAATCTGGTCAGATGAATTAGTCACTTTCATATTAGTTTGATCAATACATTTTTCAGGCAAACCATCTATCTTGACTTTTTGTAAATTTGAAACCTGAAAATATGGATGAAGGCCAAAACTAAAGGGCATAGAATCATTACCCTGATTATAAATTTTAACGGATATTTTAAGACTTTTTTCTTTCAAGAAAACATCCATCAAAAGAGTAAAGAAAAAAGGAAAATAAGAAAGTGAATATTTTGTATTACTCAGTTTGAGCCTAATACCTAATTTATCTTTTAATAGTTGAATTGACCAAGGCAAATCTCTAGCAAAACCATGTTGTTTTAGAAAATACTTCTTACCACCAATTGAATAGCCTTCAGATAAATCACCACATATTGGGAAAAGGATAGGTATTCCTCCTCTGACACTTTTGCCTTTGTCTAGAAAACGGTCTAAATCGAAGTACAAAAGTTCTTTCCCTTCGCTTAGCCATTCAGTGATCAATCCTCCTCTTTCAGGGACAATTCTGATTAATGAATTATATTCAGGATTTGAATATTCCCAGTGAGGATAAGGATTTTTCTTTTTCTCGAAACTGACCGCCATAGATCAAAGCTGATTAATCCATTCTAAAAGAGCAGAATTAACCTGATCGGGAACTTCATCATGTGGACAATGGCCAGCATCTAAAACAACTTCTTTTGTATTTTCAGGTGTATGTTTTTTATAAGTAGCCCTTTTACCAGGAGCATTCATCCAAGGATCTCTGTTACCCCAGAGCAATAACAATGGTGACTTCAACTGAGCGAACAACTCGTCGAGTGGTCTTCCCTGAGGACCTGCGGGATCAAAAACACTTTTGAAGACATTAAAAGCACCAGCATCCAAAGATGGTTTTCGGATCGCCTCTACTAGTTCATCATCAACGTTGGATGTATCAATATAAACTTGATTTAATGTACGTTTAATTGTTGAAGGCTGTCTAAGATTTTCAAAAATTATTCGCTGCAATAGCGCATTTTTGAGAAAGATACCAGCAACAGTTTTTCTAGCTGTTGCCCAAAATCCTTTAGTTGTTTTCTTATCTTCGCTGAAATAACCAGCAGCATTTAATAAAACCACACCTGCTGACTCTGTACCCAAAGCAGCCCCACTAGCAAGAGCGGCATAACCTCCTAGGGAGTTACCAACCAATATTGTTGGTCTCCCTATATTTTCTTTAACATAAGAAACTATTTGATCTTTCCAAAGTGGACCTCCATAAGCAAGGCCAACTGGTTTAGAGCTTTTACCAAAGCCAAGAAGATCTAAAGCGTGAACTTCATACTGCTTTCCAAGTACCGGTAAGTTGTGCCTCCAATGAGTTGTAGAGGCACCAAAGCCATGTATTAAAAGAATTGCTGGTCCTTTTTCATCATCGTTCTTACTTTTATGATCTTCAGGAATAATGCTCAAACTGTAAACAGAATGTCCTAAGAATTTCCAATCAGAAAGATTTTTTTCTACAACTGAGGAAACCATTTAAGAATAATCTAATACTTATAGATCCTAGTAAATCATTGATAGAAAGAGATTAGTGATTTTATTTCTTTTTTTCGAAATTTCCTCACCTTTTCAAATGAGTTTTCAATAATTTCTAAACTAATCCAACTGGATCAGCTGCGACTTCATCAGGAATAGAATTACCTCCTGAAGGGGGTTTATCTTTCAAAACAACTCTTAGCAAAACAGGCGCTAAAAATGTTGTTCCAATAACCATTAACAATATTGCTGCCTCCAGGGATGGGGTAAGCAAACCAGCACTTGTTCCCAATCCTAGGAATATTAATCCAACTTCTCCTCTAGGCATCATTCCCAAGCCAACAACTAATCTATTAGTTGGTTTATCAATGACAAAGCACCAGCCAGCAGCAATTTTTCCAACAATTGCTACTACAAATAAGAAACCAGCAACAATTAGAGCAGAGCGACTCTGGGGATCAAGAGGATTAATTACAGAAAGATCCATACCTGCTCCCACTAGCACGAAGAAAATAGTTGCGAATAGGGAGACTAATGGCAAAACAGATTGTTGAATTGCATGATTATTTTTGGAACTACTTAGTATCAATCCAGCAGCAAAAGCACCCAAAGCAGCTTCTAAACCAATAGCAGTAGCAACAAAACAGCTTAAGACCAATATCACGAAAGAAGCTACAACAACAGCTCCAGGAGCCTTAAGTCTTTCAAGCAACCAATCAAAGGCTGGAGCAGCTGTTCGGCTCAAAGCAATTGCAGCAAAGACAAAAACAGTTGCAGCCAGTACTAGTTTGACAATAGGAGCAATTTGCAAAGATCCTCCCGTAGCAAGAGCTACTACAACGGCAAGAATAACAATGCCAAGTATGTCATCTAATACTGCTGCGCCAATAACAATTTGACCCTCACGAGTTTTTAAATAACCAAGCTCACCAAAAACACTTGCAGTAATTCCTATGCTCGTCGCGGTCATAGATGCGCCAGCAAATATCGCAGGAATGATATCTACTTGAAAAATAAACATTAATCCAAAAGTTCCAAAAGCAAATGGCAAAATCACTCCTGCCATTGCGACAGTGAAAGCTTGCGCTCCAACTGCTACAAGTTCCTCTAATTCACTTTCCAGACCGGTCAGAAATAACAAGGCATATAGACCTAAAGTTGCTACTGCTTGTAAAGATGGAAAAGTTTCAAAATAAATATCGGGGACTGCTTCTTTGGGTACTGAAGCAAGTGTGCTAATAAGAGAAACAAAGCCTTGATTTAATTCAGCATGAGCACTGGGAGGCAATAGAAGATGTAATCCTGAAGCACCAATTAAAACTCCCGCAAGAAGTTCACCGACGATTGTAGGCAAACTTAGTCGCACTAAGATTTCAGCCAAAGTCCTAGCCGCAACAAAGATCATTAAGAAATTAATGACCCCTATAAGTGTTTCCGCAACCTCAACATCATGAGTATTTAGTACTGAGACTAAAGGAGTTAATACCATCAGGTTTTCTAGAAAAGCCTTTTCTTTAAGACATAAATTACCTAATCACAGGGCATATTTGGCATAAGTATCAAAGGTGACTTAATCAATAAGGTGTGGATCTGAAGTTACTCACTGATTACTAAAGCTTTATTAGCTAGCGTCCAGAAACATTTGATGCCTTTATGAGCAGCTCCCAGTCACTTGACCTGCGTCTGCCGACCCCAGGATGCTATGCAGATCCTGTTCGGGCTGGCATGGATGCTGATGCAGTCTTCGATGGAATGACTGAGCATCTCTTTTTTACTCTTGGCAAACTAGCTACATCGGCAAGCCTGAGAGATCTCTATATGGCTTTGAGCTTTGCTGTTAGAGATAGATTGATGAGTAGATATCTAACAAGTCAAGAGACAATTCGAGCAAGACCTCAAAAAACAGTTGCCTATCTTTCAGCTGAATTTCTCATAGGACCTCAACTAAATAATAATTTACTAAATCTAGGCATCAAAAAAGAGGCCGAGGAAGCTCTAAAAAGGTTTGGAATTGAATCACTAAATGACATATTGGAAGTAGAGGAAGAGCCTGGACTTGGAAATGGAGGGTTAGGAAGACTGGCAGCTTGTTATATGGAATCACTTGCAAGTCTTCAGGTCCCTGCAGTGGGATACGGAATAAGGTACGAATTTGGTATTTTCAACCAATTAATCAGAGATGGTTGGCAAGTAGAAGTTACTGATAAATGGCTCAAAGGTGGCTGGCCCTGGGAATTACCCCAACCAGACGAAGCTTGCCTAGTCGGTTTTGGAGGCCAAACTGAAAGCTATACAGATGACAATGGGAACTATCGCTCTCGATGGATTCCAAGCGAACATGCGATAGGTGTTCCACATGATGTGCCTGTTCTTGGTTACAGAGTAAATAGCTGTGATCGTTTGAGATTATGGAGAGCTGATGCAACCGAAAGTTTTGATTTTTACGCTTTCAATATTGGCGATTACTACGGGGCTGTTGAAGAGAAAGTAGCATCAGAAACTCTATCAAAAGTTCTTTACCCTAATGATGGAACTGATGAAGGAAGAAGATTACGTTTAAAGCAACAACACTTTTTTGTAAGTTGTTCCTTACAAGACATGCTTCGAAGTTTAGAAAAGCGTGCAATAGCTGTTGAGGAATTCCCGCATCACTGGACAGTTCAATTGAATGATACTCATCCAGCTATTGCAGTTGCAGAGTTAATGAGGCTGTTGATCGATCAACATAGATTGGATTGGGATAAAGCCTGGGAAATCACTAACAGATCCGTAGCCTATACAAACCACACCTTGTTGCCTGAAGCTCTCGAGAAATGGGACCTGAGCTTGTTTAAAAACTTATTACCTAGACATTTAGAACTTATCTATGAAATCAATAGACGTTTCTTGCAACAAGTAAGACTCAAGTATCCAGGTAATGATGCAATTTTGAGAAAGCTTTCAATTATCGATGAAGATGGTGGAAAAGCTATTCGCATGGCACATTTAGCGACAATTGGAGCACATCATGTAAATGGAGTAGCTGCGCTTCATTCAGATTTAATCAAGAGACAATTACTACCTGAATTTGCAGAACTATGGCCTGAAAAATTCACTAATGTCACCAATGGAGTTACTCCACGTAGATGGGTCGCTTTAGCTAATCCTGAGCTTTCTAAACTTCTTGACAAAGAGATAGGTCCAAATTGGATTACTAATATGGAGCTATTACTAGAATTAGAAAAAAAAGAAAATGACTCTAATTTTTTAGATCTTTTTGCATCAGCTAAGCTTTCTGGTAAAAGAAAACTAGCTGGTTACATACATAGGCAAACCGGTGTTCTTGTAGATCCCTCTAGTTTATTTGATGTTCAAGTTAAAAGAATTCACCAATATAAAAGACAGCATTTAAATGCTTTACAAGTAATTGCTCAATATCTAAGAATTAAGAATGGAATAACAAAGAACATTGCGCCTCGTACCATCATTTTTGGTGGTAAAGCTGCGCCGGGTTATTTCATGGCGAAGTTAATGATTAGATTTATCAATGGGATAGCAGATGTAGTTAATGCTGATCCTGATATGGATGGATTATTAAGAGTAGTTTTTCTTCCTGACTACAACGTGAAACTAGGAGAGCAAGTTTATCCTGCAACTGATCTTTCTGAGCAAATTTCAACAGCTGGTAAAGAAGCTTCAGGAACTGGAAATATGAAATTCGCTATGAATGGTGCATTAACAATTGGAACTCTTGATGGGGCTAATGTAGAAATCAGAGAAAGAGTTGGCGCAGATAATTTCTTTTTGTTTGGTAAAACAGAATCAGAAATAATGGAATTAAGACATGAAGGTTACAGTCCAACTAGCTTTATTAGAGAATCAAATGAACTACAAGAGACTCTCAAGTTAATAGAAGTTGGGCACTTTAGTAACGGTGATAGTGAGCTCTTTAGACCAATAATAAATATTTTGACTGGCAACGATCCTTTCTTTGTTATGGCGGACTTTGATGATTACCTACGAGCACAAGATGAGGTTAGTCAAGCTTGGAAAAAAAGTAAAAAATGGAATCGCATGGCATTATTAAATACAGCAAGGTCAGGTTTTTTCTCATCAGACAGATCAATAAGGGAATATTGTCAGTCAATATGGAAAGTTAAACCATTGCCTGTAGAGATAAGTTGTGAAAAATAAATTTTTATTTTTCAGGCAAGTCTGGGGTTTGATGCAATAATCTGTTCAACTTTAACCGATCAATATTTAAGGGGTCTGGAGCAAGTTCACCTGCCATCTCTCGAAATGTATCTTCAATGTCATCAGGAACTTTGACATCGAAAATTCTTTCCATTAAAGCTTCTATGGAATAGAGATGAGCATTAATATTTTCAAGATCTGATATTACTTGTGTTATTGATTTTTCTTTGTTTTCAATAATTCCAGTTTGACATTTTTCTTCAGATTGATTGGATAAATTTGAATTCAACTTCTTTTGCAAATCTTCCAATACTCTTCCACATAAAGTTCTAAAAGATTGAAGCGCAGCCCAATTAATCTCTTGTTGTTGACGCAATGTTGGAAACTCTCTAATTAAACGATCATGTTCCCTGTAAAATCTCAGGCAATCTGCACATTGGCATGGTTCTTCAGGCACCTTCATCGATGCAGCTTAGAAACCATCATTGCACTTCTTAGGCCGTCATAGGGGGATCATCGTTAAATAAGTCACCCTCTCCATCATTGTTATCTATTTCGGAGCTTTCAGGGAGAGGTATTTCAATGCTAGTAACCACTTGAATAACATCACGCAATCTCATTGAGTCGGCAAACCAACCCATGGCTTGTTCAGTATCACCTCTTCCTTCTGCATCATTAGATTGATCTTCATGTGCTTCAGCTAAAAGTGTTAACCAACATAAGCATCGAGCTTGAACAATTGATAAATCTAAATCACCAGGTTGCGAGTTAGATATTTGCTCACTCTCTTGTTGAACAAGCAATCGTAAGCGAAGATCGTGAAGCTGGGCCATGTTGACTGATTCACTATAACAACGCTAGCGAGAGAGTAATGATTTTGCACACCCACCACATATAGGACTACATATTTTTATTTTTAATTCGTTTTTCGGACGGGGCTGGCGGGACTCGAACCCACGACCTACGGTTTAGGAAACCGTCGCTCTATCCAACTGAGCTACAGCCCCCTGAAATTAATTATGCCTTGAGGCATGATGGAGTTGAAAGCAGGGGAGGTGATCGCAATCGAACTTCAGAAAAAAGCTGAAGAATTCGATTGAGGAAAGTCCGGGCTCCTGATTGGCCAGGCTTGCTGGGTAATTCCCAGTGCGGGTGACCGTGAGGATAGTGCCACAGAAACACACCGCCTAATGCTTAATGGGGAAATCCCAACAAGCGCGGCAAGGGTGCAAAGGTGCGGTAAGAGCGCACCAGCAGCATCGAGAGGTGCTGGCTAGGTAAACCCCGGCTAGGAGCAAGGTGAGGGGCATTGGAGGCCATAGACCTTGTCCCTAAGGAGAACCGCTTGAGGCTATCGGTAACGCTAGTCCCAGATAGATGATTACCCATTCTTCTTTCTAAAGAAAGAAGAATGAACAGAACCCGGCTTACGACCTGCTTTCACTTTATTGATTCCACTCAAACAAATTACAGTCAAAATCCTGTCTTTTTTTCACTTAAAATATATGCTGTAAATCATTATGAAAATCTCAAATCAAAGAGTAGAGGAAATAGTTAATTTTGTTGAAGGTCTAAATTTAGATCAAAAATATAAAAAGGAATTCACTAATAAAAAAATAAAAAATATTTTATATATTAATGAATCACTAACTCATAGCTCAGCAAATAGTCAGATTAACTACGAAAAACTTGAATTTCTTGGAGATGCAGTTCTAAGACTCATCGCGTCAGATTTTATAAAAAATAAATATCCATATATGAAAGTAGGAGAAAGGTCTGAACTTCGTTCACATCTTGTCAGTGATCAATGGCTGGGAGAGGTTGGCAAAAAAATAGAAATCAAAAGTTTATTAGTAATTGGGAAAAAAGCCCTTAGAGACAAATCAGCAAATGCAACTATTACTGCAGAAGCAACTGAAGCTTTAATAGGAGCTTTGTATGAAAGTCTCACTATTTTAGAGCCTATAAAAGCTTGGCTGATTCCATTCTGGGATGAAAAAAGTAAAGAAGTTTTAGCAGATCCTCATAAAAAAAATTACAAATCAGCTCTTCAGGAATTTAGTCAAAGCAAAGGCTTATCAATTCCCGTATACAAAACAACTGAAATTGACAAAAAGCATGACAATCCAAAAAGATTTTTTTGTACTGTTTATATCCAAAATCGATCGATCGCTGAGGGTTGGGGCAAGTCAATGAAACAAGCTGAGAAAGATGCCGCCAGTAAAGCATTGAAGTATTTTGAGAATAATATAATTGATCAATAATTTTAGTTTCTTTGGGAAAGTGATTAATTAGCTTTTAATAAGATCTTGCAATGGTAGTGTTAATAATTTATCCCAATTACCTCCTTCAAAAAGCACCGCCGCCTTATCACCACTAATTCTTTGAACAAACCCTTCATACCCATCATAAATTGATTCTTGGTTATTAACAATTACTATTGTTCCAGGGAGAATAGGATCTTTTGCATCACTCATATTAAAAATCTTCAAATAAACTGTTAGCAAAAGTCTACTCATAAAAATGATCGAAAAAGATAAATGGATGTCTATCGGTGAAATTGTTGCTCCACAGGGCTTAAAAGGAGATATTCGCATTAAACCTAGAAGCGACTTTCCTGAAAGATTTACCAAACCAGGAAAACGATGGATTCAAAAAGCTAATGAATTGCCCACTGAAATAATATTAAAAAAAGGAACGATTATTCCAGGAAAATCAATCTATGTACTTTCTATCGAGGGAGTATCTAATAGGAGCTCTGCAGAGGGAATTGTTGGATGGAAATTAGTTGTACCAGTTGATAGCAGACCAATATTAAGTGAAGAGGAGTACCATTACTTTGATTTAATTGGTTTAGAAGCAAGAAGAGGACCAAAAAAGACTCTAATTGGTCATGTAACTGACTTAATCACGGGAGGGAATGACCTTCTAGAGATAGAGTTAGTGGAAGGTAAAAAAGTTTTGGTACCTTTTGTTCAAGAAATTGTCCCAGAAATAGAAATCAAAGAAAAATGGCTGCTAATCAATCCACCCCCTGGTTTATTGGAACTCTAATAATCATT
>QCHH01000006.1 GCA_003279585.1 Prochlorococcus sp. AG-402-A08
GCCCCAGGGAATAAATCTGGAACTTTAGTTAATGGATTAATCAATCATTGCCCAGACTTACCTGGCATAGGAGGCAAATTAAGGCCGGGAATAGTTCATCGCTTAGATAAAGACACAACTGGATGCATTGTCGTAGCAAAGACTCAAGAAGCCTTAGTTAAACTACAAATTCAAATACAAAAAAGAGTAGCCTCAAGAAACTATCTTGCTGTTGTCCATGGAGCAATTAAGGACAATGAAGGTATGATTGTCGGATGTATTGGTCGACATCCAAAAGATAGAAAAAAATATGCTGTGGTTGATGAAGAATCTGGTAGATATGCTTGTACACATTGGAAATTAATTGAAAATCTAGGAAATTTCTCCCTTCTTAAATTCAAACTTGATACAGGTAGAACGCATCAAATTCGTGTTCATAGTGCACACATAGGTCATCCAATTATTGGAGACCAAACCTACAGTAGGTGTAAAAAATTACCTATTAAACTTATTGGCCAAGCTTTACATGCAGTTGAATTGGGTTTAATCCACCCAATAACATTAGAAAAAATGAAATTCACAGCTCCATTACCTCAAGATTTTGAACGACTTTTAAAAGTGTTAAAACCTAAAAAAAATATTTTTACGGAAGTCTAGGACAAGCCTCCACCATCTTTTTTGTTAGGTATTGTTGAGGATGGTTTAACAAATTTTTTCCAGAATTCTCTTCTATAATTTTTCCCTTATCAAACACTAATACTCTGTGACAAAAGCCTGACGCAACAGACAAATCATGAGTTATGAACAAAATAGACAGTCTTAATTTTCCTTGTAAAGAGCGTAGTAACTCCAAAACTTCCGCTTGAATTTCTACATCTAACATACTGACACTTTCATCACAGATAAGTATTTTTGGACTAAGTGCCAGTGCTCTTGCAATAGCTACTCGTTGCTGTTGACCACCTGAAAGTTGAGAAGGTAAACGTTTTTCATACATTATTGAGGGCGTTAACCCAACTAGTTCTAAAAGATTACGAGCTTTTTCTCTAGCTTGAGATCGACTTAACAATTTATGGATAAGAATTGGATCTATAATTGCATCAATTACTGACATCTTAGGATTCAAAGAAGCAGAAGGATCTTGGAAAATAATTTGAATATATTTACGTAATGGTTTCAAAGATTTTCTATTAATAGTTGAAATATTTTTTCCAAGAAAAAAAACACTTCCACCTCTTGTAGGTAACAAACGAGTCAACGCTCTACATAGAGTGCTCTTGCCACATCCTGACGGGCCTACGATACCAAGAGTTTCACCTTCATGAAGTGAAAACGTAACTTCATTAACAGCCTTCAACCAAAAAGAATTGAAAGGCCAAAAGCCCGAATTATGCCAGCAACGTAATCTATTGACTCTTAACAATTCACTACTTTTATTCATTCTTTCTCTCTCAGAACCCTCTAAAAACTTTCCTGCATTCACTAATTTTTGAGCAATATAAGTTTTTGGATTACCAACTATCTCTTTAATATTTCCAGATTCTACTATTTTCCCATCATCAAGTATTGCAATTTTATTACACCATTTATATGCCATCGATAAATCATGACTAATTAATAGTAAAGCAGTACCAATCTCATCACAAAGCAAACTCAATTCACTCATAATTTGATCAGAAACTATGGTATCTAAACTAGTTGTAGGTTCGTCAGCAATTATCAAAGGAGGTCTTAAACAAATTGCCAAAGCAATTGCTACACGTTGTCGCATCCCTCCACTAAATTCATGTGGAAAAGAATTAAATCTTAAAGGTTCTATTCCAACTTTCTCTAATAAGCTTTTAGCTTTTTTTACTAAGTTATAAATAGGTTCAGAATTATCATGAGCTCTAAAGGTATCAACCAAATGATCGCCAACAGTCATTAAAGGATTTAAACGTGACATTGGATCCTGAAAAATCAATCCAACCTCTTTCCCTCGAATAGTTTGCAGAGAAAGTTTATCTAGGTCCAATACATTTGTTCCATTTACAACAATCTCGCCATTACAAACAGATCCATTGGGAAGGAGCTGCATTACAGCCTTAGCAACAGTACTCTTACCACATCCTGAACTACCAACTAATGCAAGCCTGTCTCCACGATACATATTAAGACTTAAACCTTTTAATACGTAAGTAGCAGTATTTGGATAAATAGCATTTAATTTAGTTATCTTTAAAACTTCTTTTGATGAATTATTCATGAAAAGGTAGCAGGAAATGTTGAGTTTGAATAAAATAAATTAAGCTCCGGTGCTGATGCCTAAAGTCACCTCTGCACACAATTCAAGCCAGACTCATATAGTCTGTGATGAATTTTTCAATGGCCAGCCGGAACTTAAAACTCATCAGATCAAACATATTGATGATTATGAAATTATTTTGCCAGAGTGGTTAAAAAATTGCATTGAAAATATTCCACCAGGGATAGGGGCAAGTTGTCCAAGAGATTCTGAAGCACTTTTAGTTGCTGCTTTTGATCTTGCATTTCAATTACATAAAGGGCAATACAGAAAAAGTGGGGAACCTTACATAACCCATCCAGTTGCAGTAGCTGACTTACTTAGAGAGATAGGTGCAAGCGCTAGTGTAATTGCAGCAGGTTTTTTACATGACGTAGTAGAAGATACAGACATAACTCCAGAGCAACTCGAGGGATATTTTGGCAGTGAAGTTAGATACTTAGTTGAAGGTGTGACTAAATTAGGCGGAATCCACTTTAATAATCGAACAGAAGCACAAGCAGAAAACCTTCGTAAAATGTTTCTAGCTATGGCTAGCGATATTCGAGTGGTACTTGTCAAGCTTGCAGATAGGCTTCACAATATGAGAACTATCAGTTACTTAGATAAAGAAAAGCAAACTCGAATAGCTAAAGAAACGAGAGAAATTTATGCTCCTCTCGCAAACCGTTTAGGAATAGGACGTTTCAAATGGGAACTAGAGGACCTAGCATTTAAACTCATAGAGCCAGATCCATTCCGAGAAATTCAACAACAAATAGCTAGCAAACGTAGCGAAAGAGAAGACAGATTAAATATAACTGTTCAATTACTAAAAGATCGCTTGGACGCAGCAGGACTTAGCGCATGTGAAGTTAGTGGAAGGCCAAAGCATTTATATGGAATATGGAGCAAAATGCAAAGACAACAAAAAGAATTTCATGAAATTTTTGATGTTGCGGCCTTAAGAATTCTTGTCTCAGATGTCGAGACATGTTACCGAGCTCTTGCTGTTGTTCATGACACATTCAGACCAATACCTGGACGGTTTAAAGACTATATAGGCCTTCCAAAACCAAATGGCTACCAGTCCCTGCATACAGCTGTAATTGGCCGGCACAGGCCTATTGAAGTACAAATCAGAACACCTGAAATGCATAGGGTTTCAGAATTTGGAATTGCAGCTCATTGGAAGTATAAAGAAGGAGGATCTCCTGCTAATCCTGATTCAGAAAAATTTAATTGGTTACGCCAATTAGTTGAATGGCAACAAGAAGATGGGGTTAATGATCACAATGACTACCTTGCATCAATTAAGGAGGACTTATTTGATGAAGAAGTATTTGTTTTTACTCCAAAAGGTGATGTTTTGGGTTTAAGAAATGGTTCAACAGCTATCGATTTTGCTTATCGTATTCATTCTGAGGTAGGGAATCATTGCAATGGAGCTAGAATTAACGATCGTCTTTGCGTGCTATCAACACCGCTAGAGAATGGAGATTTCGTTGAGATCCTTACTCACAAGAGCTCTCATCCAAGCTTAGATTGGTTAAACTATGTAGCCACACCCACAGCTAAAAATCGCATTAGACAATGGTATAAAAAAAGTCATCGTCAAGAAACAATATTAAGAGGGAAAGAATTACTAGAACAAGAATTTGGTCGTAAAGGAATTGATAATTTACTGAAAGGTGAAGCAATAACAAAAGTTGCAGAGAGATGTAATCTAAAGTCTACGGAAGATTTATTAGCCGCGCTTGGATTTGGGGCATTAACCCTACATCAAGTAATTAATAGATTTAGAGAGGAGATTAAAATACAAAACCAGCTGCCTGAGACAGAATTAAGCGATATTGAGCTGGCGAACCAAATTGGATCACAAGCAAATCTAGCTTCAACTAAATCAAAAACATCCCAAACAAAATATTCACCAATAATTGGCTTAGAAGGACTTGACTATCGACTAGGGGGATGTTGCAGCCCTTTACCAGGAGAATCAATACTTGGAACAGTTGCACTTGGTAATCATGGGATCACGATACATCGAACTAATTGTGTCAATGTACAATCAGTACCTAACAATAGAAGACTATCCGTTAAGTGGAATAGCAATAAACATATCAAAGAAGAGAAATTTCCTATTCAATTAAGAATTGAAGTTATTGATAGAGTCGGAGTACTTAAAGACATATTAATGAGACTTTCTGATAGGGGTATTAATGTAATCGATGCAAGAGTTAAGACGTCTCATGGTAAGCCTGCTTGCATAGACCTGAGAGTGGAACTGGAAAGCGTTAATCAATTAGAAATTACTATCAATCAAATACGTTCAATGGTTGATGTCTTAGATATCGCAAGGACAGGAATTAATTAACTTTTTAAATAAATGATATCTAATATATAAAAATTTAAATTTTATTAGAAAGTTTTTTGAGTAAAAAATATAGACCCAAACCACCAACTGTTCCAGTCAAAAGACCCATACATATCGATCCCATTATTAGTCGTGAACTCAAGTACCAACCTTGAGACCACAACTCATTAGTAGTTATATGGCTAAAATCTACTATATTTTTATCTTTATTAAGTATTAGAGAGCCTAGTCTATAATTAAAATAATAAAGAGGAATATAAGTAAATGGGTTGCTAATCCAGGTTCCAATAGCAGCCAAAATACTATTCCCCTTGAAGATTTTTGCTAAAAATACACCCATCAAGGTTTGCAAACCAAAGAATGGAAAGCAACCACTAAATATCCCCATGCCCAATCCTAAAGCCCGCTGAGAAGGAGAACCTTCCTGATTCCAGAGCCAAGAGATAAATTTACGAATTCTTTGTATTAGATTTAGGAAGATTTTTTTCATATTTTAAAAAATCCTGGTCCAAAAAAGAAACCTAGATTTGATCTTAGTGAAGATTGCGTGATTATTTATTAATGAATTCGTTTTCCCCTACTGAAGATACCATTGCTGCTATTGCAACTGCCGTTTCTCCCGGCCAAGGAAGCATCGCTGCTATTAGGATCTCTGGCTCCTCAGCCATTGAGATAACAAAAACCATTGTTCATATTCCTGGAATACACGATTGGAGCACTCACAAAGTACTTTATGGACATGTAACTGAAACAAATCAAACAATCTATATCGATGAAGTATTAATACTAATCATGAAAGGGCCGCGAAGCTTTACAGGTGAAGATGTAGTAGAAATTCATTGCCATGGTGGAATAATTGCTGTGCAGAAGATCCTAGAAAGAATACTGAATATCCCAAGCGTTCGAAGAGCAGAGCCAGGTGAGTTTAGTCAACGAGCAGTACTGAATGGTCGTATAAGCCTGACTCAAGCAGAATCAATTAGTGAACTAGTGGCAGCAAGAAGTAGAAAAGCTGCAGAGCTCGCTATTAATGGAATTGAAGGAAATATTCAAACTACGATTCTATCAATCAGGAAACGATTGATAGAACAACTAACGGAAATCGAAGCAAGAATAGATTTTGAAGAAGACCTTCCAATTTTAGATGAAACACAGGTAAAAAATAAAATTATCGAAATCCAAAAAGATCTTAACGAACTAATTGATAATGCTAAAAGAGGATCATGGGTTCGTTCTGGCTTAAAAGTTGCACTGACCGGGAAACCTAATGTAGGGAAAAGCTCCTTACTGAATAGGCTTTCCAAGCAAGAAAAAGCCATTGTGACTGATCTGCCTGGAACTACTAGAGACCTTTTGGAAAGTGAGATTGTTTTAGACGGAATACCGGTAACTTTTATTGATACAGCAGGTCTAAGAAAGACTACAAATATCATCGAAAAAATTGGTATTTCTAGAACTAAAAAAACTTTATTTCAAGCTGATCTCATCATATTAATCTTTGATTATTCAAACGGTTGGAATAGCGAGGATGAATCAATACTAAAACAATTACCCAAAAATATTCCACTCTTGATTGTAGGCAATAAATCTGATTTAAAGAATAATCAATCTTTTGAAAAAGTTCCAAAATATATATTAGAAAAAGAAAATCTAGTTATTATAAGTGCAAAAACTGGAAATGGAGAAGATGATCTAATTAATTACCTTCTAAAAATATGTGGTTCTTCTCAAACGCATGGATTGGATATTGCTCTAAATGAAAGACAAGTTGACTTAGCCAGGTCAACTTTGGAGTCACTGGAGAATATTCATAAAGTTTTTGATGAAAAGCTACCATGGGATTTCTGGACGATCGATTTAAGACAAGCTATTAATTATTTAGGAGAACTAACTGGAGAAGATTTAACAGAAAGCTTACTTGATAATATATTTTCAAAATTCTGTATTGGTAAATAATCAAGCAATTTTTGTCGTCTAGTTATTATCTATTGTAAAAATATAATATAAATAGTAGCAAACCCCTCCAATCAATACAGCAACCATAATATTCACACTATGAACTACGTCCACTTGTTCCAAACAGTCGAGAGTAAACTAATTAAAGCATATGGTTAACATATGACAAAGAAAAAATACTAAAAAATTTCTATTTTCTTAAATATATTTAAGACAAAGATAATTAGATGAAATTAAAAAAATAGAAAAAATATTTTTTATAAATGCTTTCAGGATTGGTATAGTAATGAATGTATTTGTTGTATTGTGGATCTTCGCTCACCAAAGCTACATAAAATATTAGATACCTGGATTGAAGAAGATCTTGGTGATGGAGACCTCACAAGATTTGTCCTCAACGACAGCAGTGCATCAGCTCATTGGGTTGCAAAAGATGATGGCACTTTTTGTGGTGGAGATCTTGTTAAACTAATATTTAAAAAAATTGATCCTCAAGTTGATATTCAACTTCTATTAGAGGATGGTCAAAAGTTTGAAAAAAATCAAAAACTCCTAGAACTAAAAGGGTCATCGTCTTCCTTAGTTGCAGGAGAGAGACTAACTCTTAATGTAGCCATGCATCTTTCTGGTATTGCTACATCTACAGCTTTACTGGTAACTAAACTATCAGGATCCAATGTGAGGTTAGCAGATACACGTAAAACGACTCCAGGTCTCAGAATATTCGAAAAATATGCCTTTCATTGTGGTGGCGGAATTAATCATAGACTTGGGTTGGATGATGCTGCCATGTTGAAAGAGAATCATATTGAATGGTCTGAGGGGATTAGCGAGAGTATCAAAATCTTAAAAAATACTCTTCCATGGACAAAAAAGATAATAGTCGAAGCAGAAACTCCCTCCCAAGCAAAAGAAGCTGTGGAGGCAGGCGCTGACGGGATTTTACTTGATGAAATGTCTATTCAAACCATAGAGAAATTAGTTCCAGAATTACGTCGACTTTCAAAAACTAGTAATTCCAAATACGTCTCACAAAATATTGTTATTGAAGTTTCTGGAATCGACCCAAATAATTTGTCTGACTATATTTTCACAGGTATTGATCTAATCTCAACTAGTGCTCCAATGACTAAAAGCAAATGGATAGATTTCAGTATGCGCTTTGACTAAAAAATGAATAAACGGTTTTCTGGCAACATCCTAAAAACAAAAAAATCTTAAAAGTATCTATCTAACCATAAACATCATGCTTGAAATATCCTCCAGATTAGAAGAAGCCCTTAATAGAGCTTTCATCAAAGTATTTCCAAAAGAGGATCGAAGTTCAAAAACTTCTTCAATACTTACAAGTTCTAATTTAGTCCCCGCATCTAAGCCAGAATTTGGAGATTTTCAGATAAATTGTGCTTTATCACTGGCAAAAGAGATAAAACAACCTCCTCGTGAAATTGCACAACAAATAGCTGATCAACTACAAAAAGATAATGATTTCGTTCAAATATGCAATCCACCACTCATTGCAGGTCCAGGTTTTATAAACCTATCTATTAACTCAAAAACACTTATATCGGAAATCCATTTTCGTCTAAATGATAAAAGATTGGGAATGCCTCTAAAAAAATTCAGTAGTGAAAAAATAGAAGAGGGGAAAAATAATAACCGCGTGATTATTGATTTTTCCAGTCCAAATATTGCTAAAGAAATGCATGTTGGGCACTTACGTTCAACAATTATTGGAGACTCCTTAGCACGTGTTCTTGAATTCTGCGGTTATGAAGTCTTACGACTCAATCATGTGGGGGATTGGGGTACACAATTTGGCATGCTCATCACTCATCTTAAAGAGGTTGTACCAGAGGCACTCCATACAAGAAATGTAGTGGAGATAAGCGATCTCGTGAATTTCTATCGTCAAGCAAAAAAAAGATTTGATGAAGATAAAATCTTTCAAAACAAATCTAGAAATGAGGTTGTTAATTTACAAGCAGGTAACCAAGAAAGTCTCATTGCGTGGCAATTACTCTGCAAACAATCCAGAAAAGAGTTTCAAAAGATCTACGATCGACTTGATATCAAGCTGACTGAAAGAGGTGAATCTTTCTATAACAAATTTTTAGTAGATGTTATTAATGATTTAAAAGATAAAAATTTACTAATAAATGATCAAGGGGCTCAATGTATTTTCCTTGATGGCGTAGTAGGAAAAGACGGGAAACCTCAACCAATAATTATTCAAAAAAGTGATGGAGGTTTTAATTATGCAACGACTGATTTGGCAGCAATTAAATATAGATTAACTACTCCTCCACATGGAGATGGAGCTTTCCGGTTGATTTATGTCACAGATGCTGGGCAGGCATCACATTTCGCTGGGGTTTTTCAAATTGCAAAGCTTGCAAATTGGATTCCTAAAGATTGTCAAATTGAGCATGTCCCCTTTGGTCTTGTTCAAGGAGAAGATGGTAAGAAGTTAAAAACTCGATCAGGAGAAACAATTAGATTAGTAGACCTTCTGGATGAAGCAATTCAACGAGCAAGAGAAGATCTTAAAGATCGTCTCAAGACTGAAGGCAGATCCGAAAATGAAAGTTTTATAGATAAAGTTTCTACAACTGTCGGGATTGCAGCCATCAAGTATGCGGATCTAAGTCAAAATAGAGTTTCTAATTACCAATTTAGTTTTGACAAGATGCTCTCTTTGCAGGGAAATACAGCGCCATATTTACTTTATGCATTGGTACGAATAGCCGGAATATCGCGCAATGGTGGGGATTTAAATGTATCAAGTCAAAATATACAGTTCAATGAACCACAAGAATGGGCCTTGATTCGCAAGCTATTACAACTTGATTGTATTATCACTGAAGTCGAAAGAGAACTGCTTCCTAATCGACTTTGCGGGTATTTATTTGAATTAAGTCAGATTTTTAACAGATTCTATGATCAAGTTCCTATTTTAAAAGCAAGTGAACCTGCAAGAACCAGTAGACTTGCTTTATGCTCTATCACTGCAGATACACTTAAACTGGGAATGAGTTTGTTAGGCATCCCTACTCTGGAAAGAATGTAATGGAAAAAACAGAAAATTCATTTGTTGATCTACCAAATCCCAGGAAAGATATCGACGATTTACAGCCATATTCTGCACCACTAGAAGGAAGACGAAATTTACTAAGACTAGACTTTAATGAAAACACCATTGGACCAAGCCCACTAGTAATTAAATCTCTCAGAGAAATAAGCAGAGATGAAATCTCTATTTATCCTGAATACTCAGGTTTAAAAGAAAAAGTAGTAGAAACTCTCATGAAACAAAATTCAGGAGTGAATATAAACTCATCTGAAGTTGGTATTTTTAATGGAGTAGATGCAGCAATTAATGCTATTTTTCATGCCTATGGCGATTCTAACGATCTAATGCTCACAACATCGCCTACTTTTGGGTATTATACTCCTTGCGCACAAATGCGAGGAATGAAAATCAACTCAATACCTTATGAGGGGAAAGATTTTCAATATCCGTTTGATAGTATTTGCGAATTCATAACACAAAATAATCCAAAAATTTTACTCATCTGCAACCCGAATAACCCTACTGGAACAAGATTAAGTCCAGAAAAAATTATAGAGATTACAAAACTTTCATCTAAAACACTAGTTGTTGTCGATGAACTTTACGAGGCGTTTACAGGTGATAGTGTTCTTCCATTTGTTAATTTCCAAAATACGCCTAATCTTATTGTATTAAGATCCCTTTCTAAAACTGCTGGTTTGGCAAGTTTAAGAATTGGGTTTGCTATTGGTCATTCTAAAGTAATCAATATAGTGAATAGAGTCACTGGTCCTTATGACGTCAATAGCTTTGCTGTCATTGCTGCTTTTGCAGCACTTAAAGATCACTCCTATATTGATTCGTATGTAAAAGAAGTACTTGAGGCTCGTACTTGGATCAAAGATCAATTCGAGACGTACCATGTTAAACATCATATTGATGGAGGAAACTATTTTCTACTTTGGCCAAAATCAAGCCCAAAACAAGTTGAGCAAAAGTTAAAGTCATCTGGAATTCTAATTAGAAATATGGATAAGAAAGAAAACTTACAAGGCTCTATCAGAGTGAGCATTGGAACAATTAAGCAAATGAAAAGGTTCTGGTCAGCATTCAAGATTGTCGATGAAGTGTAGTTTAGATTAATTTGAAACGTCTATATAACTTAAGATTATCTAGGTAGCATCTGCTATATCCAAGAAATTAGAGAGCAACTTATGACCAGATTCGGTCAATACACTCTCAGGATGGAATTGTACACCGTATATATGCGGATAATCTTTATGAGTTATTCCCATAATTGTTTCATCCTCTAACCAAGCTATAACCTCTAAGCATTCTGGGAATTCCTCTCTCTCTGCAATTAAGCTATGGTATCTAGTTGCCACTAAGGGATTCGGCAAATCTTTAAATATTCCTGTACCTCTATGCAAAACATTAGATGTTTTACCATGCATTAATTCATTAGCTCTGATTATTTTTCCACCGAACGCTTGAGTAATAGCTTGATGACCAAGGCAGACACCAAGAGTTGGGATTTCAATTGATAGCTCAGATAAAATGTCCAGACAAACTCCAGATTGATTCGGATCTCCTGGACCAGGAGATAACAAAATCGCATCAGGACTTAAATCTTTAATCTCACTGATCGTCAGAGCATCATTACGTTCGACTCTTACTTCTGATGCAATAGGATGCTGAGAAGCTAATTCGCCCAAATATTGAACGAGGTTATAAGTGAAACTGTCATAATTGTCGATTACCAAAAACATAATTTTTAAGCCATTAAACTCCTAACTGTTTAAGGAATGGAGGAAATAATAATAAAACGGCAATCAGTACCGAACTGATTGAAGCTAATAAAACTGCCCCAGCTGAACAATCTTTAGCAATTTGAGCGAGAGGATGAAATCGTTTCCCAATGGCCAAATCAACAACAGATTCAATCGCTGTATTTAGCAATTCAACTATTAACACACTAGTGGCTGTAAGGGCCATTATTGCTAAATCACTTTTATTAAGGCCTAAAAAAAAGCTTAAGCCAAACGCACCCAATGCAAAACCAACATGAATCCGAAAATTTCTCTGGGTCGAGAGAGCATATCTTAAGCCTTTAGCTGCATATAAAAAGCTAGTTGGTAAATCTTTAGCTATCTTCCACGATGATCTTTTATTAGGTCTTTGAAGAGTTTTAGGTACGTCCCTAATTTCTCTCTCAGAGTCATTGGATATCTCAGGAACCATATTTGTAAACCTTCAACTCTTTATTTTAAAGAATACCTCTAATATCAAGAAGTTGCTCTTGAATCAAAAGCATTTTATTAAGGCTCTCTTCATCAGTATGGTCCCAACCCAAAAGGTGTAAGAGACCATGAGTAGCAAGCCATCTTAGTTCTCTAAATAAATCAGCATTATTATCTTTAGCTTGCCTGATTGCTGTCGGAACTGAGATAACTATGTCACCCAATTCGATACATTCATTACCTACACCAGAGAATGTCTCATCAATTATGGGAAATGACAGCACATCTGTACTTTTTGATTGCCCGAGCCAGAAATGATTCAAATCAAGAATTTTCTTATCATTAGTTAATTCCAACCCCAAGCTAAATTGAGACGCATTTAGGACTATTTCCGGACACTTAAATGCTGAATTTACTTTTATGAATCTAATCCAGCTTCCTATTTCCTCAATCCATTGATTTGGATTTTTCATCAACTCCAAAGACTCACTGTTCACAAAGACATCTAAATCTTGAACCGGGAAGGGTGTAAAAGAAAGGTCAACATCCAATTTAGAAGAACTAGTCGAAAAATTCTCCATAAAGTTATTGAGGGATATGAGGTTTCCCAAGAACAGCAACTAAAAGAATAAATCCAAGGAAACCCAAAGCTGTTAACCCAAAGTGAGAAAGGCTTTGACTACCTTTACGAACCATATTTTTCATTGCGAGTTTGACAAAACTTGGAGGTGGAGTTGCCTTCTTGATGACGTCATCAGAAATAATTTTATTGTTCATATCCAATTGATTTATGATCCTTCAATATTTTGCCTTAAAAGAGACTGAATAAAAATATCTATTTCCCCATTCATTACTGAATCTACATCTGTTGTCTCTTGTTCAGTACGTAAGTCTTTTACCATTTGGTACGGGTGAAAAACATAATTTCTAATTTGATTGCCCCACGCAGCCTCAACAATATCCCCTCGAATATCTGCGATCTCTGCAGCCCTTTGCTCTACTGCTATTAGCATCAATTTTGATTTTAGTAGAGCCATTGCTTTGTCTTTATTTTGAAGCTGAGATCTTTCTTGTGTACATCGAACTGCAATACCTGTAGGCACATGAAGAATCCGAACTGCAGTCTCAACTTTATTTACATTTTGTCCTCCTGCACCACCTGAGCGACTTGTCGTGATTTCTAAATCTTTTTCAGGGATTTCAAGTTCAACCTCTTCATCAAGTTTAGGCATAACCTCAACTCCAGCAAAACTTGTTTGTCGCTTTCCATTTGCATTGAAAGGGGAAATTCTTACTAAACGATGAGTCCCTTTTTCATTTTGTAAAAAACCATATGCATATACACCTTCTATTTCGATGGTGACACTTTTGACTCCCGCTTCCTCTCCCTCAGAAAGTTCATTAATAATTACTTTCATACCATTGTTTTCAGCCCATCTTGTATACATCCGTAGAAGCATTTGGGCCCAATCTTGGGCATCAGTTCCGCCAGCGCCAGCATTAATTGAAAGAACTGCACCCTCCTTATCATAGGTTCCACTCAAGAGACGCTCCATCTCCCAACGTTCAAGTTCTTGCTTTAATTTCTCAAGTCCATGGTGAGCCTCCGCAAGCATTTCTTCATCAGGGTCTAACTCATAAAGCTCTAACGAAAGATTTGCGTCCTCAATAGCACCTCTCCACGTAATAAGTTTTTCTAACTCTGCTTTAACCTCATCAAGTTGACGCATCTGTTTTTGTGCATTTTTGGGATCGTTCCAAAACTCAGGTTGCGATGCAACTTGCTCTAAGTCCTTTTTTCTAGCTAGCAATGCAGGTTCGTCAAAGACAATCCTGGGCTGTACCCAGGCGAGCAGTCAATAAAGAAAGGTCTCTTTTAAAATCAGTCAGGTCTTGCAAACGAGGTAATAGAATTAATACATTAAAAGCTATCAGCATATCAACCAAAAAACTATAAATGAACAGATCAATTCACGATTCAGGCATCCCTACAGTGGAAATTTACACTTGGAGATTTTGCCCATTTTGCCTACGTGCAAAAGCACTACTAAATGAAAAAGGAGTCCAGTTCAAAGAATATTCTATTGATGGAGACAATGATGCAAGAATAAAAATGTCTGAAAGAGCAGGAGGTCGCAGAACTCTTCCACAAATTTTTATTAATGGAGAAAGTATCGGAGGTTGCGACGAGCTCTACGAACTTGAGAGCAATAACGAATTAAATGAACTTATTGGAATTAGAAATTGATTCATGAAGCAACTATTTGTTCTAGATCCAATTGAAAATATTAATCCCAACAAGGATTCATCAGCAGCACTTATGCAAGCCGCATCTAGAGCTAAAATAGATGTTTGGATCTGTACTCCTTCTGACCTGCAAGCCCGAGGGGACGATGCATGGGTAGTTTCTAATAAAGTCAATTGTGAACCATGGATCACTGTCCATTCATCAAAAAGCCTTCCTTTAAGAGATTTCTCATGCATTTGGATGCGCAAAGATCCACCTGTTGATGAGGCTTTTTTATATGCAACTCATTTATTAGAAGTTGCAGAAAGAGATGGTGTCAATGTGATTAATAAGCCTGCATCCCTAAGAGCTTGGAATGAAAAGTTAGGAGCTTTAAGATTTAGTGATTTAATGGCTCCCACTCTTGTAGCGAGTAGAGTGGAGCAATTAATTACATTTGCAAAAGAGTACGGAGAAGTTGTTTTAAAGCCACTTGGAGGGAAAGGTGGGCAAGGAGTTATACGAATTGCAAAGGACGCTCCAGGCTTAGAGGCATTACTCGAACTAGTTACTTCACAAGAACATTTGCCAGTAATGATGCAACAATTTTTACCAGAAGTCATAAATGGCGATAAAAGAATCCTTTTGGTTAATGGAGAGCCATTAGGTGCAATTAATAGACGTCCAAAAAAAGGAGACTTCAGAAGCAACCTCGCTTTAGGTGGAAAAGCTGAGATAACTAAATTAACTCCTAAAGAGATAGAGATATGTGATCAAATAAAGCCTGCGTTACAAGATGAAGGGCTCTTTTTTGTTGGTATAGATGTTATTGGAGGAATGCTAAGTGAGATTAATGTTACGAGTCCAACTGGTATTAGAGAAGTAGAAAACCTAATGAATATTCCATTAGCAGATCAAGTGATTGACTATCTTATAGATCATTTGGACAATTAACCCTATCTAAGTTTAATTGATTTCGTAAAACTTCAAATTTCAAAGCCACCTCTTGCATTTCCCCCTCAACAGTTGAGCCTTTTACTAGGCCAGCACCAGCAAACAATTTAAGTTCATCGCCTCTAACATGTCCGTAACGAATGGCCACCCTAAATTCTGAATTTTGATCTTTATCTATCCATCCAATTGGAGAAGCATATGTTTGACGATCAAATGGTTCCAAAGCTCTCAACCAACTCAAAGATTTAGTCAAAGGCAATCCAGCGACTGCAGGAGTTGGATGAAGAGCTTCAACTAATTCAAGAGGAAATTTTTCTTTGACACACGCTTGAATAAGAGTATGCAAATGAATTAAATGGCCTTGAGTAATTAATTTTGGTTGAGGGTAGTGACTTGCTTTAATACCTTTTTTTAAAAGTTGCTCCACAATAGAATTAACTACAAAATGGTGTTCTCTTAAATCTTTAGAAGATGCAAGCAATTCTTTACCATCATCACCCTTTTTTGCAGTACCAGCCAAAGCATCGATTAACAACTGGTTTTGATTGAGACTTATCAATCTCTCAGGTGATGCACCGAAAAATGACTCATCACAATTTTTTTGCCATAGAAATCGACAACTATTAGTTTGCTGAACTCTTAGACGAGCAAGCAAGTTCAACGGATCTAATGGTTGTCTGAGGTAAAGGCGTTGTCTCGTTGCCAATACAAGCTTATCCAAATCACCTGCATTGATTAATTCGATCCCTTTAGCCAACGCATCTCGATATTGAGATCTCCAATCATTAGAGAAGTGATCGACTAAGAAATTTTCTTTTACATCATGGAAAGTTCGGACTGGTGATTTATTTATCTTTTCTCGAATTGACCATAATCTTTCTACGGATTCACGAACATCTGAAGGATTTAGGGCAACTGAATGTAAACGTAAGCATGTCAATCCATTTTTTGCAGTTAATTGCCACTTAGGCAAAACAGCCTGCAGTGAAAATTTATCATCTATTGATTTTTCATTACTCTTAATTTGATCAAAAAAAGAAAATGAAAATAGAATCCTTGATGCTGAAAATGCTGGACTTGGAGAAGTATCTATCAATCGACTAAAAATCTCATCACTAAACCTTTGTGCATTTTCAAACCTCTTTGGTCCAGATAAATCCAAAGATTGACAATGTCCTCCGGCAGAAATGCACAACCCTGGGGATAGATCCCAAAGAAATCTAAACTGATGTTTTTCAGAAATCAAAGGTAATGTCGTTAAAGGGTCTGTTTGACTTACAGGAACAGAAATGCTCAAGATACATTCATCAACTTTTCGTTCACTCCATTTGCGAAGAGAACTAACTAAAAGCTCACTAAAGACAGGTTCTAAATTCATAACCAATTAGAGCCTTTAGACATAAATAAACCAATACATGAACTGCTGCCTAGTCTTAAGGAAGGAACCAAGAAACAAACAGAACAGGTTATTTTATCAGTGAAGTCTTCTACAACTGAAAAGAAACATCTTTGGCAAGCTGCAATTAAGTGGCCATTATATTCAGTCGCAATAATGCCTGTAATTTTATCTGCAGCATGGGAGCTAGGGAATAGCGGCAATATTCGTATAGGACAATTCATCGGTTTTCTAATTGCCTCTATCTTGATTTTGCTTTGGGAGAATCTTACCAATGATCTTTTTGACGATGAAACTGGCGTTGACAAATACAAATTCCACTCCGTAGTCGCTTTAACGGGTAATAAAACCACTGTACGTCGAGTTGCATATTTTTCTCTTTTATTAGGTTTATTTATCATATTTATCCTTGCTCTAAAAAGTAAAATAACAGTACTTTTTTTGGTCTTAATTTGTTGTTTTCTTGGATATTTATATCAAGGACCACCATTCAGGCTGGGGTATAAGGGGTTGGGAGAACCCCTCTGCTGGATTGCCTTTGGCCCGCTTGCTACAGCTGCAGCACTAATTGTTGTTTCTCCAAAATCTAATTTTCATACCATCCCATGGGGAACAGCACTGATGGTTGGGGCAGGTCCGGCGATGGCGACCACTTTGGTTCTATTCTGTTCGCATTTTCATCAAATCAATCAAGATGCTGCTGTAGGTAAAAAATCACCCTTAGTTATTTTAGGCACTCATCGAGCGGCAGAATTTTTACCATGGTTCGTTGGTCTAATATTTTTATTAGAATTATTACCAGTAGTAATTGGAATATGGCCAATAACGACTCTTATATGTTTAATTAGCCTTCCTTCAGGTGTAGATCTTATCAAATTAATTAAAAGACATCATAACCAACCTGAGCGTATTAAAAACAGTAAGTTTTTAGCTTTACGCTTTCAGACAATTAATGGTTTATGCTTGAGTTTAGGTTTTGGTATATCCTCATTTTTTTATAATTAATTTTTGATTTTATTTAATCATGAAATTAATAATTACTATCAAGCCATTTTCATTTCAACTAACAAGAAAATTAAGAACCTCACAAGGAAGTATTCATAGCAAGGTGGGTTTATTGTTGCAAATAAAAGACTCAGATGGAAATTACGGATGGGGTGAAATATCAACTATTGAGAAAAAGGAATTACAAAGAAGTATCGAAAGTCTCGATTTTATTGGGAGACAAACTACAAAAGATTCAATAGAAAATTATTTATGTGAATTACCAGGACCACTTGCTTTCGGATTAGGAACCTGCTTAGCCGATTTAGAAAATCTCACTAAGAGCAAGTTAAATCTTGAAGGTTTCGACATCGCCAAATCAGCCTATCTTTTACCTACAGATATTGATCCATTAGAGTCAATAGTGAAATATGTAGATCGATCAAATAACAAGAAAAGTTCTTGTACAATAAAATGGAAAGTATCTCACCAAGAAAATAACTTTAAGGAAGAGAAAACATTACAAAAAATCTTAGATATTTTACCAAATAATTTTAAACTTAGAATTGATCCAAACGGAGGATGGAGTCGCCAAAAAGCACAAGAATGGATTAATGAACTCAAAAACGAGCCTCGTTTGGAATGGATTGAACAGCCACTCCCATCAAAAGATATTGAAGGTTTATTTTCATTAGCCAATCAAATTCCAATCGCACTAGATGAATCTTTGACTGAATTTCCATATTTACGAAAAACATGGAAAAGTTGGCAAATACGTCGCCCTGCATTAGATGGTGATCCTAGATTACTGTTAAAAGAAATAGAGCAAGAAGATAGTCAAACAGTCATAAGCACAGCTTTTGAAACTGGAATTGGGAGAAGGTGGATTAATCACCTCGCTGCCAGGCAAGTCAAAGGGGGAAATCCTTGTGCACCTGGACTTGCACCTGGATGGTGCCCCAAAGGTCCACTCTTTAACAACAATCCAAAATCAGTCTGGGAAGCCGTATGACCAAAATTGCAGTTGTAAAATGTATTCCTGAAAAAAATCTGGACTGTTCAAAAGAAATTTTGAAGAATTTTGCAAAGCATAACTGGGTATATCTAGCACCTCCAAAAGATCAAACGAAAATTACCACATCGTCAACTTTACCTGAAGGAGAAGGAATAATCATTTCAAGCGGGGGGAGCATTGGAGGACCAAATCTTTGTTTACAACCAATTAAAAATCTAACTAATTCGGCTTTAGCAACCGGAATGTGGTTAAAGAATCATGGCCTTAAGCCAAATGAGTGCATCATTCTCAATTCACTACCATTACACCATATAAGTGGTTTCATGCCTTGGTGGAGATATCACACGTGGCGATCGGATTATCATTGGATTGCACCGGCTTTAATGCATAAACCACTTCAACTTAAGCAGTTTAGTGAGGCATTAACTAATAAATATAGACGTCCATTAATTACATCTCTAGTTCCAACTCAATTATCGTCTTTAATTGATGATTCTGATGGTTTAAAATGGCTTCAATCTCTAGCTATAATATGGGTTGGAGGGGCTTCGATCTCCACAGATCTTGCTGACAAAGCAAGAAGAAAGTCTATTAATTTAGCTCCTTGTTATGGGGCCACCGAAACTGTTGCAATGGTGACTTGCCTGAGTCCCAACGATTTTTTAAAAGGAAGTAATAGTGTTGGGTTCCCTCTCGAAGATGTTGAGATAGCAATCAACAAAAGAAATTCCCTTAAGATTAAAACTAGTAGGATTGCAACATCAAAATGGAAGAATGACAAATTCGAATCAATTACAGACACAAATGGATGGTGGGAAGCAGGCGATTTAGCGCAATACATCACTCTCGACAATAGAAAAGCAATTCAAATCCTGGGCAGAAGAGATTCAGCTATAAATTCTGGTGGTGAAACGATTTTCCCAGAAGATATCGAAATGGAATTAATGAAAATAATCTCGAAAAATCAAATCCCAATTAAAGACATTTTTGTACTAGGAGTGAGTGATAAGAAATGGGGACAACGTTTAGTGGCCTTAACTAAATTCAAAGAAAAAGGAATCAACAGATTTCCAATCATCTCACTTCTGACTGATCTCATTGAAGACTGGCAACCATCCAAAAAACCACTGAACTGGTACGATTGTCCAAAACTCTCAAGAAATATCAATAAAAAATGGGAAATAAAAAAATGGCAAAACTGGATAGCCTTTAATAGACCTATTAACTAAACATTCAAACTAGATTCATGAAGCCACAAATTTATTTGCTTAGATAATACACATGTGTCTCTTGTGATCGGATTTATCGATACATGTTTTATATTTGCCGTGCCAATTTTCTCACCATTTTTTTTAAATTTAAATCGAAGTACAAATGAAGAGTCATTGATCTTCTCAGGATTTAGTTCGATATTGATAGTATCTCCTACATAAAGTGGTTGAAAATAATTTGCTTCACAATGCACAACTGGCAAAGCTACATCCAGTTGGCTTGTATTGATTTGGTTTGTAGGAAAAATTTCTTGTAAAACTACTCCATATTTTTCTAAACTTGCTTCCCAAGTTTCATGACACCATCTAAATAATTCAAGAAAATGCACCACGCCAGCAGCATCTGTCTCACCAAAACGAACGGTTCGTTTCAAACATAACCATTTTCTAGGATTACGCTTTTCCAAATAATCTATCTATCAACAGAACCCATAATCACATCAATGGATCCTAAGATGGCCATTATGTCAGCGACCTTGGCTCCCTTCAGAATGTGAGGAAGTATCTGCAAATTATTAGAATCAGCCGCTCTAATTTTAAACCGCCAAGGAGTTACATCATTATTACCTTGAATAAATACTCCTATCTCTCCTTTCCCAGACTCAAGGCGTGTATATAATTCACCATTAGGTATCTTAAAAGTAGGTGCAACCTTCTTAGCTACATATTGATAATCAAAGCCTGACATATCACCTTTTTTTCCCTCAACTGTCCTTTTTGCCTCAAGATTTTCTGTCGCCCCCCCTGGAATCATCTCACAAGCTTGTCGTAATATTTTTAATGACTGTCTCATTTCTTCAATACGAACTCTATATCTTGCATAACAATCCCCCTCTTTCTCCCATGCAATATCCCATTCAAAATCGTCATAACATTCATAATGATCTACCTTTCTCAAATCCCATGGGACACCTGCAGCCCGAAGCATTGGACCAGAAAGACTCCAGTTAATCGCTTGCTCTTTTCCTATAACTCCTAATCCTTCTATACGTCTACGAAAGATAGGGTTATTAGTTATCAATTTTTCATACTCATCAATTTTTGGACCAAACCAATCACAAAAATCTTTGCATTTTTCTAACCAACCCCAAGGTAAATCACATGCAACGCCACCAATACGAAAATAATTATTATTAATCAATCTTTGACCAGTTGCAGCCTCCCATAAATCGTAAATCATCTCTCTTTCTCTAAAAATATAGAAGAAAGGAGTTTGGGCTCCGACATCTGCCAGAAATGGGCCAAGCCATAGCAAATGGTTAGCGATCCTATTCAACTCAAGCATTATCACTCTGATATAACTTGCTCTCTTTGGTACCTTTATATTTGCTAAACGCTCAGGGGCATTCACAACAATAGCTTCATAAAACATACCAGCCGCATAATCCATGCGACTCACGTAAGGAACAAACATGACGTTTGTTCTATTCTCAGCAATTTTCTCCATACCTCTGTGCAAGTAACCAATAACTGGTTCACAATCAACAACATCCTCTCCATCAAGGGTTACGACCAACCGCAATACCCCATGCATTGATGGATGATGTGGCCCAAAGTTGACCACCATTGGCTCCGTACGCGTTTCAAGCTGCGTCATTGGGCCCAATCAAAGCAATGTCTAAATACTAGTGAAAACTTATGAAAGAAGGGTCAATTAGTTCAAGTTCTAACTTTAATCATGTCCCTATAATGGGGAAAGAAATAATTCAATCACTAAAGGAATTACCAAGTGAATTAACAAAACAAGGATTAATTATTGATGCCACCATTGGAGGAGGGGGGCATTCAGCTCAAATACTAGAGAATTTCCCAGGAATCAAAATTATTGGGCTTGATCAAGACCCAATGGCTAGAAAAGCAGCATCGAAAAGATTACGAAAGTTCGGAACAAGAATAGAAATAATTTCTACAAACTTCGCCGACTTTTCACTTAACGAACAAGCCATTTGCGTCTTAGCGGATCTTGGAGTTAGTAGTCATCAACTTGATGAGCCTTCACGAGGTTTTAGCTTTCGTTTAGATGGTCCGGTAGATATGAGAATGAATCCTGAGAAAGGTCTAAGTGCAGCCGAACTTATTGATACTCTAGCTGAACAAGATTTAGCAGATTTAATATACAACTTAGGAGAAGAAAAACGTTCTAGACGTATTGCAAGAAAAATCAAAAATGATCTTGCAGAAAATGGAGCCTACAGTGGAACTCAAGCTCTTTCTTATGCAATTGCTGGTTGTTTTCCACCCAAGCAAAGATATGGCAGAATTCATCCTTCAACTAGAACTTTTCAGGCTTTAAGGATAGCTGTTAATAATGAATTGGAATCGCTGGATAGCTTATTAAAAAAAGCTCCAAACTGGTTGTTAGAGGATGGACTATTTATGGTAATGAGTTTTCATTCTCTAGAAGATAGAAGAGTCAAATCGAGCTTTAAAACTGACAATAGATTAAAAGTAATATATAAAAAGCCCTTGAGAGCATGCCCTCAAGAGATAGAATTAAATCCAAGAAGTAAAAGCGCAAAGTTAAGAATTTCTGCAAAGAAATTCTTAAAATAGACTTAACTTATTTTCTAAGATTAATCACTATGTTTGTAATAATCTCAATAGCCTCTTTGATATCTTTCTCAGTAGTATTTCTCCCTATACTCATCCTTATTGATGCTTCAGCATCTTTTTTGCAGAGTCCTATCTCCCTCAGGACATGAGAAGCTTCCCCATTACTGCAAGCTGAACCACTAGTACAAAAAATAAACCTTCTTAATTGACCATGTAATTGACTTCCCTTCACACCAGGGAAAGTTATATTGAGATTATGAGGCAATCTTTGCTCGATAGATCCATTGACTATCAATCCAGAAATATTCTTTTTTAATCCGCTCAACAATAAGTTTCTAAAACATAAAAGTCTCTTATTCCTTTCATCCTGATCATTTTTTGTTATTTCGACTGCCTTTGCAAAGCCAACAATTAAAGGGACAGGGAGCGTGCCAGATCTTAATCCAATCTCCTGACCTCCTCCATATTGAAATGGTTCAAGTGGGAATCCTTCCTTAATCACCAAAGCCCCAATACCTTTAGGGCCATAGATTTTGTGAGCACTCAAGCTCATCAAATCAATGCCAAATTTATCGGGTTCTAAATCTAAGTATCCAAAGGCTTGAGCGGCATCAGTGTGAAAAGCAATTCCCTTTTTCTTACAAAAAGATCCAATTTCAGCAATAGGTTGCAAAACCCCTATCTCATTATTTGCAGCCATGACGCTAACCATAAAAGTATCTTTTTCAATAGCTTCAGACAGTTGTTGAATATTGATTAAACCATCTTTATTCGGTTGTAATTCTGACAAACGGAACCCTTCTTTTTGAACCTGCCTAAGCGGATCAAGGACTGCATGATGTTCAGTTGAAACGGTAATTATGTGTCCAGGTTTTCCAATGAGTTGTGCTTTAGCTCTTGCATGACCAACTAAACCCAAATTATTCGCTTCTGTTGCCCCACTCGTGAAAATTAATCTTTTAGGCTCGATATTCAAATATGAAGCTATTTTTTCACGAGATACTTCTACTGCAGCAGAAGCAAAAACACCGGATCGATTATTAGTATTAGAGGGATTACCCCACAACTCATTCCAATAAGGAGACATCTCCTCAACAACCTTCGTACAACATGGTGTTGAGGATTGAAAATCAAAAATCAGATGATTATTATCCATTGTTTCATTCGTTAAGCTAAATAATAGAGAGGAATAAAGGTTAATATTCTATTTAAAAACTCGAGAAGTCCAATTTTTATGAGTGATCCAAATACATCAACACAAGAAGTTTCTCAGACTCCAAGGATATTACTTGTCGATGACGAGCCTGGTTTAAGAACTGCTGTTCAGGCATATCTTGAAGATGAAGGATTTCAAGTTACAACAGCTGTAGATGGAGAAGAGGGATGGGAAAAAGCTCAAAAAATGATTCCTGATGTAATTATCAGTGACGTTATGATGCCTAGATGTGATGGTTACGGGCTTTTAAAAAAAATCAGAGAAGATGAAAGACTTGGAGGTACACCTGTCATTTTCCTTACTGCTAAGGGTATGACTGCTGATAGAACTCAGGGGTATCAAGCAGGTGTAGACGACTACATGCCAAAACCATTTGATCCCGATGAGCTGGTTGCAAGAGTTAAGAATGTAGTTCAGCGGCAAGAGCGATTATTAACTGAAGCAGCCAGATTTGCGAATGCTGATGTTGGCCAAATGGCAAAACAGATTACAGAAATCAAATCAATGCTTAGCCATGGGGATAAAAACAACTCACGGAAAGATGATTCGATTCCTAATTTCACCCCAAGAGAAGCAAGTGTTTTGCAGCTAGTAGCAGAAGGTTTAATGAACAAAGAAATTGCAAGACAACTTGAGACTTCTATCCGAAATGTAGAGAAATATGTGAGTCGATTATTTATTAAAACTGGTACTTCTAGTAGAACAGAACTAGTCAGATATGCACTAGAAAATCATTTGGTTACCTAAAAGTGTTTTTAAAAAATAAAAATTTTAGTTCTTTAGGATTTCTCAAATTCTATTAGTTTCGAAAAATAAAAAGGAGCTTGATTCAACTTACTTTTGACAACTTTAAAGCCAGATTGCTTTGCAGCTTCAACAATCCCTGTCTCCCTTAATGTATATGCACGTGTAGTTTTACTTGGTCCAGGGAATAGTTGACCAATACCTTTCAAAAGGGCCAGCAAAGGAGTATAGGGAGCAAAGCTAACAATTAATCTCTCATCAGATAATTGACAGAGATGTTTCACCATTGCCTCAGCCTCTTGCTGAGGATAGTGAATGAAAACATCTAAGCAAATAACTGTATTAAATGAACCTTTTAAATTTTCTAAATCAGATGTTCGAAAATTCAGCTTATTTAAGTCCAAGCCTGCTTCCTTTGCCCTGCTTTTTGTCTCATTTATCATGGCTTCAGATATATCACTTAAATGAATTGATTTAGCGCCCAACTTTGCCAATGGAATACTTAAACTACCTACTCCGCAGCCAGCATCACAGAAACTTTTATCCTTGATATTGTCATACTCTTTCAACCAGCTAATAACATCATCAACTGTCTTTTGGTGACCTAACCTTATATTTTTTTGCACTTTATTGACATCATCACTTTCGCTATATATTCGATTCCATCTATCAAACCCAGTCCCATTAAAATATTCTGTGACTTCCGCCTTTTCATTGTTTTCAATTTGCGTTGTCATTTAATCAGATAATTACCTCTTACCAATCTTACGCAGCCAACTGCCAGGACAACTGATGATTACAAGAATTCATTTTCCATCGAAGTAAAGACTGAATATTTTTTCCTATAAAAAAAGATTCAGCACTTATTTTATTCTGACTCAACACCATACGTGGAGCAAATGTTGCCATCCAAATAGCAGCTGAAGGATCATGAATCCAATTAGCTATTTTTTTGCATGCATCTAGTAAAGGCAAAGTTGATCCCGCAATTGTTTCATTTGGAAGTCTGCATAAACCATTTTCTACTTTTATCCTGCGTTTGTCCCAATTAAACGATCCATCTCCTAAGCCATAAGCTGATATTGCATCGCTAACTAAAACAATTTGCGTTGGTGCAAGTATCTTTAAAAGCCTAATCATATCTGAATGAACATGAACACCATCAGCGATCAGTCCTAAGAAGATATCGTCTCTTCTGGTAGCCGCTCCAATAGGTCCAATAGCTCGATGATGCAAACCTTTCATTGCATTAAAAGTATGCGTAACCATGCTCACTCCATTATTAAAAGCATTCATTGCCGAATCAAAATCAGCTGAAGAATGTCCCAGTGATGCCACAATCTTTAATTCTCTTAGACGAGAAATGACCTCACAAGAACCTTTTAATTCTGGAGCCAATGTCATTAATGCTATGTCATCTTCAAATCCGTTTATTCTCTCATTTAAAGCAGAAATACTTGGCTTACAAATACTTTCTATATCATGTGCTCCAGAATATGATTCGCATAAAAAAGGTCCCTCCATATGAGCACCAAGAAGTCGACATCTATTTTTTGAAATATGTTTTTTAGCTTCCTTTAAGACCTTCATTCCTAATTGGAATTGATCTAGAGAACAACTAACAAAAGTTGGACAGATTCCTTCCACTCCATCAAGCCAAAGTCGATCAAGCAATGTTAATAATTTAGGTATTTTAGTAAAAGTTAAATCTGTAAATGAGATCCCTAAACCTCCATTTATTTGAAGATCAATCGCTCTTGGACTTAGCCAATCACCACACCAATCTTCGTCATAAATTGAGTTTCTATTGGAACTTTTATCAATCGAGAGAATCATTCCATGTTCATCTAAAACCAGTGAGAATAAACTATTTTCATCTTCGTTTTGATCTGGTTGAGGTAATTTAATGTTTATAATTTTTCTCATTTCTTAAAAACTAAAAATAATTAATGCAGGATTCATAAATAATTGGCATTATTAAGAATGAGATTTATAAAATTGAGAATTGTCTTTAACCGAAGCTAATACATTTAAGGAAGTGGCAGTAGTAATGGGTAGTGATTCAGATCTTAAAACTCTTCAGCCAGCTGTTGCAATTCTAGATCAATTTGGCATATCTAATGAAGTAAGGATCTTATCTGCTCATAGGACTCCAAAAGAAATGATGGATTTTGCTCAAATGGCAGAATCAAATGGTTTTGGAGTCATAATTGCGGGGGCTGGAGGGGCTGCTCATTTACCTGGAATGATTGCATCGCTTACGACTCTTCCAGTGATAGGAGTTCCCGTCAAAAGCAAGGCGCTTTCAGGAATAGATTCTATGTATTCAATATTGCAAATGCCCTCAGGCATCCCAGTAGCAACGGTTGCCATTGAAGGAGGCCTAAATGCTGGCCTTTTAGCTACGCAAATTTTAGCAATTAACAATAATGAATTAACAAATAAATTAAAAATCTACAGATCTGAGCTTCACGACCTTGTCGTAAAAAAAGATCAAAGACTTAAAGAGATTGGAGCTAAAACTTATCTAGAAAAAATGTCATGAACGTGAAATTCCTTAGTAAATTTACTAAGAAATTTTTGAAATAATCTTTTTCTTCACAAGCAAGTTAGTAACTATGTCTACACATTTATCAATCTCAAGATTTCCAGTATCAATTTTCAATTCTGGAGACTGAGGATCTTCATAAGGACTTGAGATTCCAGTGAAATCTTTAATTTCTCCATTTCTTGCCTTGGCATAAAGTCCTTTTGTATCTCTTGTTTCACAAACACCTAAATCAGCTGAACAATATATTTCTATAAAATCATTTTCACCTACTAATGATCTTGCATTATCGCGATCGACTCTAAATGGTGATACGAATGCAGTTAAAACAATTATTCCAGCGTCAAGGAACAATTTAGAGACTTCGCCAATTCTTCTAATATTTTCTTCTCTATCAAGATCAGAAAAACCTAAATCTTTGCATAAACCATGTCTGATGTTGTCACCATCTAAAACATAAGTTGAATAACCATTTTTGTGTAGAGCTACATTTACTGCATTGGCTAGCGTGCTTTTCCCTGAACCAGATAGACCTGTAAACCAAAGTATGGCACTGCTATGTCCTCTTTGCTGCGATCTAGCTTCTCTATTAACTGAAGATTGATGCCAAACTATATTGGTGGCTTTTGATAGAGGACTTTGAGACTTGTGTTCCATGAATTCAGACTAATTGTTTACTATTCTCCATGTTGATCTACACAGTTTAGTCCTAACCTCCACTCTGTTTTGGCCTAAAACCCTCCTTAAAAAGAAATTCTTGAGCTTTTGATATTTGATCTCCTTGTAACTCTAAAAAATCGCCTTTCAACGCTCCCCCTGTTCCGCAGGCTATTTTTAAATTCTTAAGAATTTTTTTTGCATCTACTTGCTTTAATTCAAGCCCCTTAATTACTGTAACAAGTTTTCCTTTCTTTCCAGATCGAGTTCTTTCAAGACGAACTTGTCGCTTTCCTTTAGGAGTAACACTATTTTGAGTGTCATTCTCTATTGTCTTAAGAGGGTCATTAAATTCACTCCAGCCACCTTTGGACATTTTCTTACGTTTTGGCTGGAAACTATTCTTTTAATCTAAGGTGACAGGTACACTCCCAACACAATTTAAAGATTCGGATTTATCTCCATTAACAAGGCCAAATGCTCTTGGACGATTTGGTAAGTACGGGGGGCAATATGTTCCTGAAACTTTAATACCTGCCCTTATCGAACTAGAACAAGCTGCTAAAGAAGCATGGAAAGATTCTTCATTCAATTCAGAACTGAATCATCTACTAAAAACTTACGTAGGAAGATCCACCCCTCTATATGAAGCTACAAGATTAACTGAACATTACAGAAAAAATACATTCAAAGGACCACGGATTTGGCTTAAAAGAGAAGACTTGAATCACACAGGTGCTCACAAAATAAATAATGCACTTGGACAAGCTCTTCTTGCGATTCGAATGGGAAAAAAAAGAATTATTGCTGAGACTGGAGCTGGACAGCATGGAGTTGCGACTGCGACAGTCTGCGCTCGTTTTGGATTGGAATGCATTATCTATATGGGCAAAGAAGATATGCGAAGACAAGCCTTAAACGTATTCAGAATGCAATTGCTGGGAGCCTCAGTGAAGCCAGTAACAAGTGGAACTGCGACACTCAAAGATGCAACAAGCGAAGCTATTCGAGATTGGGTTACTAATGTTGAAACAACTCATTATATTCTCGGTTCAGTTGCGGGCCCACATCCATATCCAATGTTGGTCAGAGATTTTCACGCAGTTATTGGAGAAGAGACAAAGCAACAATGTAAACAAGCCTTTGGGAGGTCTCCCGATATTCTTTTGGCTTGTGTTGGTGGCGGATCGAATGCAATGGGTCTATTCCATTCTTTTGTCGAAGACAAAAGTGTACGAATGATTGGGGTTGAAGCTGCTGGAGATGGAGTCGAAACTGGTCGACATGCCGCGACAATTACTGAAGGAAGGATAGGAGTTCTTCATGGAGCCATGAGTCTCTTGCTACAAGACAAAGATGGGCAAGTTGAGGAGGCTCATTCCATTAGCGCAGGTCTTGATTATCCAGGAGTTGGACCGGAACATAGTTACTTCAAAGAAATTGGTCGTGCGGAATATGCTGCGGTTACTGACACTGAAGCCATAAAAGCTCTGCAATTAGTAAGTAAACTGGAAGGTATTATTCCTGCGCTCGAGACTGCTCACGCATTTGCCTATCTGGAAAAACTTTGCCCAACTCTCCATCAAGATTCAGAAATTGTCATTAACTGCTCTGGTAGAGGAGACAAAGATGTGAATACAGTTGCTGAAAAACTAGGACCAAAAATATAAACTAAAACCCTATTAGTACCTCGGAACAGATTGATCAACATCAGTACTCCAAGCATCTATTCCCCCAACAAGATTCCAAACACTTTTAGTTATTCCTTGTTCCAAAAGCCAAATACCAAAATTCAGACTTCTCACACCAGCATGGCAGACAACGACCACAGGCTGATCCTTCGGTAACAGTTCACCTATTTTAGCTGACCAGCTTGCAGCCTTACTCAAAGGAAGATGTAATACTGAAAATGAAAATGAAGCAATAGCAATTTCATTTTCTTCCCTCACATCTACAATGAATGGTTTGTCAGAAGAATCATCTTCTAAGATTTTATTTAACTCTTTTGGAGATATATTTAAAGGAATATTCTGGTTCATACTTGAGATTCTAAGTAAAGATTAAGATTTCTGTTATCAAAACTCAAAAAGTATACAAATGCTCAAATAATAAAAAATGAAATCACGTCTATCTTATTTTTTAATATCAGGATTAGTAATTTCATTAATTCTCACCAGTATATTTATCTGGCGTAATAAGCATCTAAAGCAAATCCCTGAATTCAATGAACAATCATTTAATGCGCCGATTTCCTCGAAATACATACCAGCCAATACTGATCTCATTTTTCACTGGAAAATAAATCCAGCTACAGTTCCAAACTACATAGGAAATTATCAAGACAAAGCTAGTAAAAATACTATAAATAAAAAAATAAGTTTTATCATAGATTCTTCTTTTAAACTAATTAGTCTTGATTTTGCGAATGACATCTCCAAATGGGTAGGCGATTATGGGAGCTTTGCTCTATTTAATTCAAATAAACAACCTCTAAAAGATTGGATTATGGTTTTAGCAATAAAAGAAGATATAAATATTGAAAAAGAATTAGAACCTATTGTAGGTTCAAAAATTACTGATGAAAGTGATAACCCAAATAATAAATCAACCACTTCAAAAATAGAAATAGTTTCAAAAAAAATTAATTCTAACAACTCAATTTACTTTGCAAATGACAAAGATAATCTTTTAATAGCATCCAATCCAGAAATCATTCAATCATCAATAGAGAAAATCAATAGAAACATATTAAATACAAAAGAAAAGTATAAGAAAATTCGATTAAAAGAAAATCTTAAAGACGGGTTATTATTATTAGAAATGTCTCCAAAGAAAATTTTAAATCTAATAGGTCAAAAAGAAAATTTATTTGAGATGAATGAGATAGATGATTTAATATCTTCTATAAATTTAGAAAAGAATATATTAAATATAGAAGGAATACTATCTTATGGTTATAAGACTGAAATGCCATCCAAAGTTATTGATGATAATTTAGTTGATATAATAAAAGAATCTAAATTTTATGAAGATTTTATATTAATTGATAATCCCAACCAGTATTTCAGCAAAGATTCTGTCCATCCATATCAAAAGCTAATAGCTTTTTTAATTGAAGAATCAACAACGTTTGATTATTCAAATCTTTTTAAAATAATTCTTGAAAAATCTAAAGGAAATTTGATTTGGATAAATGATAAAGACTGGTTGGTTTTAACTAGGAAATCTGATACGAACAAAACAGAGATAAGTGATATTCTAAAAAAAGAGAACTTTTTAAGTTCAAATCTAGATTTTCAAAACAGGCAACTAGAGATTTGGTCGAAAATAAGTACAGATGAAAATGAAATTTATAAACTAAAAGAAAACATTGAGGCTATTATTGAAGAAGTTGATGAGACTTATATTTGGAGTCAAAACTTATCTTCTATTTCGAATTTTGACAATACATCGTACCTACAAAATTATTCAAATAATAAACAAAAGTTAGATGAGTCTAATGAGTTTAACGATGTACTAAGAATACATCTAGGAGAAGAAAAAACTAAGACAGTTTTAAATAATTTCTATCCATATATCTTATTTAAAACAATGCTAGGAAATAAACTAAGGCCCCCTAAGAATGTTGATATTTCTGTTGCAGTCCCTACAATTAATTATCCAGATTTCATTAAAGTTAAAATCAACTTAAAAACAAGTTAATCATAAGTTTAAAGTGCTATATTAAACTTATAGTTTAATGCTATACAACAAGGTTCAAGTTGAAGATTATTTTTTCCAATTGAACAGAAAAATTATTTTGCTGGAGCTAAAGCCATAGATAACGAACAAAAGACAACTAATGTGATTCTAAAGCCAGGATTGGAAGGGGTTCCAGTAACCAATTCAGGTATATGCGAAATCAATGGAACCGAAGGAAGTTTGAACTACAGAGGTTATCCAATATCTGAGCTTGCCCAAAACAGTAGTTTTCTAGAAACTGCATTTCTCTTGATATGGGGAGAACTTCCCACTAAAAATGAGCTTCAGAAATTCGAAAAGGACGTTCAAATGCATAGACGAGTGAGCTTTCGAATCAGAGATATGCTCAAGTGTTTTCCAGAATCTGGCCATCCTATGGATGCTCTGCAAGCAAGTGCTGCATCTCTGGGCCTCTTCTATTCTCGTAGAGCAATTGATGATCCAAAATATATCTACGACGCAGTAGTGAGGTTGATTGCAAAAATTCCAACTATGGTTGCTGCTTTCGAGCAAATAAGAAAAGGAGATGATCCAATTCAACCCCAGGATGATTTACCGTATTCTTCCAATTTCCTTTATATGCTAACCGAGAGAGAGCCCAATCCTCTTGCAGCAAGGGTTTTCGACAGATGCTTAATTCTCCACGCCGAGCACAGTCTCAATGCGAGTACGTTTAGTGCAAGAGTAACTGCCAGCACACTAACTGATCCCTATGCTGTCGTAGCTTCTGCCGTTGGGACATTAGCTGGTCCTCTTCATGGAGGGGCCAATGAAGATGTGATAGCAATGCTAGAAGAAATTGGAAGACCTAATGAAGCCTCTTCATTTCTAAATGATGCAATTGATAAAAAAAGGAAAATCATGGGCTTTGGGCACAGGGAATATCGCGTCAAAGACCCTAGAGCAACAATTTTACAAGCCTTCGCAGAAGAACTTTTCTCAGAATTTGGTACAGATGAAATGTATGAAGTAGCCAAAGCGCTTGAAGAAGAAGCTATTTCCAGGCTGGGACCAAAAGGTATATTCCCAAATGTTGACTTTTATTCCGGACTTGTTTATAGAAAGCTTGGTATACCTCGAGACTTGTTTACACCAGTTTTTGCAATTTCCAGAGTTGCTGGTTGGTTGGCTCACTGGAGAGAGCAACTTGGAGCAAATAGAATTTTCAGGCCATCACAAATTTATGAAGGAGCAAAAATCAGAAATTGGCAGCCTCTTGAGAGCAGATGATTTGAAATTTATTTTTTTCGAATTTAAAATTAATTAAAATTACACTAACCTTGTTAATAGATTAAATATCAGAAGTGAATTCAGGTATAGACCTTGAGATGAGTTTTACCCAAGGTGTTCAGAACCTTGGTTTATCTCATGAATTAGCACATCTTTTATGGATCCCTCTTCCAATGCTTCTAGTATTGGTGTCCGCTGTTATTGGTGTATTAGTCACAGTTTGGCTTGAACGAAAAATTTCTGCAGCAGCTCAACAGAGAATTGGTCCTGAATATGCAGGTGCACTTGGTATTCTTCAACCAATGGCAGACGGTTTGAAACTTTTAGTAAAAGAAGACATTATCCCAGCGAGGGCAGACAGTGTTCTTTTTACAGTTGGTCCAATATTAGTTTTAGTGCCGGTAATTCTATCTTGGTTAATTGTTCCTTTTGGTCAAAATCTTTTGATTAGCAATGTAGGCATTGGAATCTTTTTGTGGATTGCCTTAAGTAGTATCCAACCTATTGGTCTTCTGATGAGTGGCTACTCTTCCAATAATAAATATTCTTTGCTAGGTGGACTTAGAGCTGCCGCGCAATCAATTAGTTATGAAATTCCCCTAGCTCTAGCGGTTTTAGCAATAGTTATGATGAGCAATTCATTGAGTACTGTTGATATAGTTGAGCAACAAAATACTGCTGGTTTTCTAAGCTGGAATATATGGCGACAACCTGTAGGTTTTATTATTTTTTGGATCTGTGCATTGGCTGAATGCGAGAGATTACCTTTTGATTTACCGGAGGCAGAAGAAGAACTTGTAGCTGGCTATCAAACTGAGTATGCAGGTATGAAATTTGCTCTGTTTTACTTAGCTGGATACATCAATCTTGTTTTATCTGCTTTACTTGTTTCGGTTCTGTATTTAGGGGGATGGGGTTTTCCAATATCAATTGATTGGTTTTCATCTTTGATAGGTCTTTCAATTGATAATCCATTAGTTCAAATTATTGCTGCGTCTCTAGGAATTGTTATGACAATCCTCAAGGCTTATTTACTGGTTTTCTTAGCAATTTTATTAAGATGGACTACTCCAAGAGTTCGAATTGATCAATTACTTGATTTAGGTTGGAAGTTTCTTTTACCAATTTCATTGGTCAATTTACTTGTAACTGCTTCACTTAAATTGGCATTTCCAATGACATTTGGCGGATAAAAGAAAAGCAACACAATCTCTAGGTTTTTTAAGTAAAATTACCTACATTTACTTGAAAAAAACTGTATAATGACTAATGTAAATAGAGGCCGCCGGCAGCAAATTTAATATGCTTGGTTTCCTTGAAAAAGTTGCCGACTACACTAAAGAAGCAGTTAGTGCAGCCAAATATTTAGTTGATGGACTAGGCGTTACCTTCGACCACATGCGTCGAAGGCCTGTAACAGTTCAATATCCTTACGAAAAACTAATTCCCTCAGAGCGTTATAGAGGAAGGATTCATTATGAATTTGACAAGTGTATTGCTTGTGAAGTTTGCGTAAGGGTTTGCCCAATCAATCTTCCAGTTGTTGATTGGGTAATGAATAAAGAAACCAAGAAAAAAGAATTGAGAAATTATTCCATTGACTTTGGCGCATGTATTTTTTGTGGAAATTGCGTTGAGTATTGTCCTACAAATTGCTTATCAATGACAGAAGAATATGAACTGGCTGCATTTGATAGACATAGCCTTAACTATGACAATGTTGCTCTTGGAAGACTACCAACAAGTGTAACGTCAGATCCGTCAGTTCGGTCTCTTCGAGAATTAGCTTATTTGCCCGAAGGCATAATGGATCCTCATGAATTACCTGCGAATCAAACAAGAGCAGGTAAACTTCCAAGTCAGATTATAAAAGAACTACAAGCAGAGAAATCAAAAGAAGAAGACAAGAATAATTCATCCGATATGCTTCCAAATAAATTAAATTCTACTAATTAATGAATATTGCTTTTTCGACAGAATTAATTTGTTTTTTAATTCTTAGTTCTGTAGTAATTTCTGGGAGTTTGGCAGTTGTTTTATTAGACAATATTGTTTACTCAGCATTTTTATTAGGCGGAGTATTTATGGCTGTAGCAGGTTTATATCTTTTACTAAATGCTAGTTTTGTCGCTGCAGCTCAAATTCTTGTATATGTAGGAGCTGTAAATGTTTTAATATTATTTGCAATTATGTTAGTTAATAAGAAAGAAAAATTAAAACCAATTAAAGGTCTGAGAACAAGAAAATTGATATCTGGTGCGGTTTGTGGTGGATTACTAATTTTATTATTGAGAGTAAGCATTACCACTAAATGGAACTTACCTGGACCAAAATCTATTGGTGAAGAAGCAACTGAAAGAATTGGCGAACATCTATTCACAGATTATTTATTACCTTTTGAACTTGCCTCTATTCTATTATTAATGGCTATGATAGGAGCAATTGTATTAGCAAGAAGAGATGTCTCAATTCCAAAAGATGATATAAATGATTTCAAGAATGATAATTCCTTAAATGATAAAAAAATTCCTCTTCTTTCAGAAAATAGTTTAAAATGAATACAACTATATCTATAAAATTTACTTACTAAAGATGTTAGAAAATTCTTTTGGGCCAGTACCTCTTCAAGCTTATCTTATTGTTGCTGCATTTCTTTTCTGTACAGGTGTCTGGGGATTAATAAATAGTAGAAATGCGGTACGAGTCTTAATGAGTATTGAATTGATGTTAAACGCAGTGAACATAAATCTTATGAGTTTTTCATCCTACATAGACGGATCAATAATTAGAGGACAAGTGTTTTCAATTTTTGTTATCACAGTAGCCGCGGCAGAGGCGGCAGTTGGACTTGCAATACTACTTTCATTGTATAGAAATAGAGTTACTATTGATATGGAAAGTTTTAATCTACTAAAATGGTAGGTATTATCAATGACAACAAATCTGATCTGGATCTTATATAGATCAGATAGCGATACTGCATATAAAGAAACCTTGAATTGTAAGAAAATCATCGAAGGTTATGGGAAAAAAGTTTTATTTTCAGAAATAAGTAATGAAACCAATAATATTAATAAATTATTTTCAGTATCTGAGATTTTACCGGAAATCGCTCTTGTTTTAGGAGGTGATGGAACAGTTTTAAGAGCAGCCAGATTTTTATCCCCAAAAAACATACCTATTTTAAGTTTCAATGTTGGAGGGAATCTAGGCTTTTTGACACACGATCGTCATATCTTAAAGCAAGCAAATTTTTGGGAAAGAGTTTCAAATAATAGATTTAATATTCAAAAAAGAATGATGCTTGAAGCAACTATATTTACCGAAAAGAATAATCATGAAAGCAAAATTAAAAAATCATTTTTTGCACTAAATGATTTTTATTTACGATCTTGCACAGACGAAATTTCACCTACTTGCAGCCTTGAGCTTGCAATAGATGGTGAAGCTGTTGACAAATATAAAGGAGATGGACTTATCTTCTCTACTCCTACAGGTTCTACTGCTTACTCTATGGCCGCAGGAGGGCCAATAATCCATCCTTCATTAGATGCGATAATCGTAAGCGCAATTTGTCCAATGAGCTTGGCCAGTAGACCGATTGTGGTGCCTCCTGAATCTCAATTAGTAATAAAACCAATAAAAGAAAATAAGCAAAAAATTAACTTATGGTTAGATGGATCTAGTGGATGTCTAATTGAAGCTAGTGATACATGCTTAATAAAGAAATCTAATCATTCAACCTCGATAATAATTTTAGACGAAAATCTTTCTTATTATAAAACAATCACTCAAAAACTTCATTGGGCCAGCAGCCTTAATGAGAGTAATAAATAATAAATTATGGGGATAGAAATCGAAAGAAGATTCTTAGTTGCAAATGAAGATTGGAAATCTGAAATCATACTAAGTGAAGCTTTTGATCAAGCCTACCTAAATTCAAAAGTAGATACCTGGGCCACTCGAGTAAGAGTAATAGAAAATAAAAAAGCATACATAACATTAAAATCATCTTTAGATGGATTAAAAAACTATGAATTTGAATATTCAATTCCCACAACAGATGCTATTGAATTAATAAAATTTTCAAAATATAAAATTACTAAAACTCGTCATCAGATAAAAATAAATAAAAAAGATTGGGTAGTTGATGTATTTGATGGATCAAATTCTTCTCTAATAATTGCTGAAATTGAATTGCATTCTGAATCCGAAGAAATTCAAATCCCATCATGGTGTGGCAAAGAGATAACTGGGATCAAATCATTAAGCAATGCTTCTCTAGCAATAACACCTATTTCTAAGTTATCAGTCAAAGATCGAATGAAACTCAAAGAATCCTAAGCAAAAAGCAACTTGTCCTTTAGATTGTCTTTATAATTATTACTGGTAAGTTCCACTAGCTATGCATCCTTTGCAAGAGGTATAACTTGTATGGTCTTTATGACAGAGAAGGTATCCTTCGCTTCACATGCTCTGACAAGGAGGCTTGCATCGCATATGCAAAGTTATTTGAGCTGTCATCAATTGAGTTTTCTCTAATGCCCTTATCAGATATCAATGAGGAAGACAATAATTAGATTTTCTACGAATCGGTTTCATCTGGCAATGAACAACAATTGAACCCATCCCTGCATATCTTTCCATGATCCATTGCCCAGTTCAATAAAGCTACTCTGTTTTTTGAGCCAGTTTTTGTAAACATATTGCTCACGTGATTGTCTACAGTTCTTTTGCTAATTGTGAGTTTTTCAGCAATCTCTTGATTAGTGAGCCCATCTGCAACTAATCCAATAATCTCCATTTCCCTAGCTGAGAGTCCCATATGGGACGAATTAGCGATCTCTCCTGTAAACATTCCCCTCACTCACAACTCTTTAATTAATACTACTTAGATTAGGGCCTTTCATCACCGATAGTAATTATCTGGTAAAAAATACATGTGAAATCTAAACTTCAAAATCGTCTTGAATCTGGCTTATCAGCCATTACTGCCGAAATAATGCCTCCTAGAGGAGGCAATACATCCTCAGCGCTATCAAAAGCCGTCCAACTAAAAGACTGTGTGCATGGTTTTAATGTTACAGATGGCAGCAGGGCAATCATGAGGATGAGTAGCCTAGCCTTATGCAAGCTGCTTTTAGAGGCAAATCTTGAACCAGTCCTGCAATTATCATGTAGGGATAGGAATCGAATCGCATTACAAGCAGAGTTACTTGGAGCGCATGCTTTAGGAATAAGAAATATCCTCTGCTTAACTGGTGATCCAGCAAGAGTAGGAGACCAACCTCAAGCCAAATCAGTTCAAGACTTCAACTCAATAGAACTTATTGAGCAAGTAACATCACTTAACAAAGGAAAAGATCCAGTATCTGATTTGTTAATGGATGGCCCAACTAATTTGTATGCAGGAGCCGCCGCCGATCCAAATTGTAGAGGGTTTGAGAGTTTAAGAAGAAGAATAGAACTGAAAAAAAAGGCAGGTGCAAATTTCCTTCAAACTCAAATGGTCATGGACCCCAAAGTACTTGAACGATTTTGCAAAGAAATAACAGAGCCTATGAAAATGCCTGTTTTAGCTGGAGTCTTTCTACTCAAATCTGCCAAAAATGCTGAATTCATCAATCGGGTAGTACCAGGAGCATGCATACCAGAATCAATTATTTCCAGACTTGAAAGTTCATTAAATCCTATTGATGAGGGAATATCAATTGCTGCTGAGCAAGTAAAAAGTTTTCTAGGAATTACTCAAGGAGTTCATATCATGGCCGTTAAAGCAGAACAACAAATACCTATGATTTTAGATAGAGCAAATATTAATTAGAGGAACCAATCAGATCAGTACCTAATAATTCAGCCATTGCTTTTTGTTGAGGTGATGGTTCGCCCAAGTCCTGTCTTCTAGCATCAGTTATCAACCAATCTAAAGCGGCCTCCTGCAAATCAAAATGATCACCTTCTTTACCAACACAATATCTACCAAAAACTAACTTCTCTACAAGTTGTACTCCAGGTCCAATTAGTGAATAATCAAAGATTATTGAATTATCAATTGTTGCACCTTCACAAATACAACAACTAGGACCAATCATAGAAGGACCAACTATAGTTACACCATCTTCAATCCTTGTCATTCCACCAACATATATAGGACCTTTTACATTTATTTTATCCCAATTAGCTGCAACATTTAAACCAGTATAGATTCCTGGCCTTACTTGCTTTCCTGGTATTTCAACCTGTCTAACATCACCTTTAAGAACATTCCTTATTGCTCTCCAATAGTCCGGAACTTTACCAATATCAACCCACTCAAAGTCCATTGGTAAAGCATAGAAAGGGGCACCTTCTTCTACTAATTTAGGAAACAAATCTGAGCCAATATCAAAAGGTTTTCCTGAGGGAATATAATCAAAAATTTCAGGCTCAAATAAATAAATTCCAGTGTTAATCGTATCGCCTAGAGCATTATCTATAGAAGGTTTTTCTTGAAAAGCTTTAACACGATCTTCTTCGTCAGTTACAACAACTCCATAACTACTGACTTGATCTTTTGAAACACGTTTAGTAATCAAACTAGCTAGAGCACCTTTTTCTTTATGTCGTTTTACAGCTTCAGATAAATCCAAGTCGATTAGTGCATCTCCACACAAAACGACAAAAGTATCATCAAAAAACTTTTGAAAATCTTGAATTTTCTTCAGACCGCCCGCTGAACCAAGTGCATCACCAATTAATTCTCCGTCTTCAATACGGCCTTCAAAGCTGTATGCAATTTCCACTCCAAATCTTTGACCATCTCGAAAATAATTTTCTATTTCTTCTGCTAGATGGGAAACGTTAACCATAACCTCAGTAAAACCATGCTCCTTAAGAAGTTCCAACAGAAACTCCATTACAGGTTTCTGAAGGATAGGAATCATTGGTTTTGGTATCACATGCGTGATCGGCTGAACTCGGGTTCCTTTCCCAGCCGCCAGGATCATCGCCTTCATAGGCGGTTTAACCTAAGCTACACAAGGCCAACATAGAATGCTGCATCCACAAAGAGCTAAGCAGCAGCCGGCGAGCCATCTGTCACGTCTAGAGAAGCTAAAGGGAGTTGAGCAACCATTCCAGGTTCCAAAAGCCTTTTTAGACTTATTGGGGAGAACAAAGAACCTTTTTGATCAATCTCCACCTTGCCCTGAGAGCACAAAAACAACAACGCCCAAAAGACTCCTACTCTATCGGTATCCAAATTATCTGAAGCAGAATTTTCTTTCCAGTTTTCAACTAATAATTCAAAATCAACCCAGTGCAAAGCCTGCTCCCAATGATTTATAAAAATCGCTAAAGCAGCAGTTGTTTCAGGTAATTTTTCTCTATGAGCAAGGGATGAAACTTGAGCAATAACCTCTCTATTACTTAACTTTTTTTGTCGTAACTTTCTACGGTTTTGCAACTCATCATTTTTCAAAGATTCTGCAATTGTCTCAAGCTGATTGATTAATTCTCCAAGCGTAACTGGCCTCCGAAATGGAGGAGGTGCAACAGGCCTTCTGAACAGATGCCTCTCGGGTCGAAGAGGTAATTGAAAACTTTCATCTAGCCAACCCTGTTCTCCAAAATCAAAACCTGAATCATCTTCAACTTCCATTTCAACAGAAAACGTTTCAGACTCAAGTACCTCTGCCTTTAAACCAACCAAGACAGAAGCCGCTAAAAAGGCCTCACTACTCTGAGCGAGATCAACTTCATAGCTTCCACCATTCTGTCTTAAATGTTTTGAAATCTTTTTTGGAATTTCGATACGCTGTTTAAGTTGATCCAAAAAACCATCTACGACTGGAATGACATCCACATCCCAAGGATCAATATCTCCCCTTTGAGCAGCATCTTGTAATAAACGAATAGCAAGTCTCGCGCCAGAATCAGCAGTGTGAGTTAAAAGATCAACTGGCAATGAAAACTATGAATCTAAAAGCAAGTTATCTCTATATTGGATGTAATGCCAGTTGAAATAATTTTCAATCTAAGAGAGGGGCTTCAAGAGTCGCAATTGATAAATTTGAATTACTAATTATTGTTGATTGATCACTTCTACTTCTCTCAACAGCTAACAAATCTCTTTTAACCAATCCATCTATTGATGAGATATAGGTATCAGTCATGATTTTTGGATACAAACCAATTCCAATAATGGGAACTAATAAACAAGCAATAATATAGATTTCTCTAGGTTCTGCATCTACCAACTTTGCTTTCGATATTAACTTCGCATTCTCTTTGCCAAAGAAAATTTCTCTGAGCATAGACAATAGATATATCGGTGTCAAAATGACTCCAATTGCAGCTAAAGAGCAAACAACAATTCTAAATGGAAGAGTATAAATTTCATCAGTTACAAAACCAACAAAGACCATTAATTCAGAGATAAATCCACTCATTCCAGGTAAGGCAAGAGAGGCGAAAGCGCATGCTGTCCATAAAGCAAACATAATCCTCATATTTTGACCAATACCTCCCATTTCATCTAATTGAAGCGTGTGAGTTCTGTCATAAGTTGCTCCAACAAGGAAAAACAAACTTGCTCCTATCAAACCGTGGCTAACCATTTGCAACATTGCACCACTAGTTCCTAATGAACTAAAGCTTCCAATGCCTATCAATACAAAACCCATATGACTTATTGAGCTATAAGCAATTTTCCTTTTTAAATTTCTCTGAGCAAAAGAGGTTAAAGCTGCATAAATAATATTCACTACTCCTAGAACAATTAACAATGGAGCAAATTGGGCATGCGCATCAGGAAGTAATTGTGCGTTAAATCTAAGGAGGGCATATCCACCCATCTTTAACAATATTCCTGCTAAGAGCATATGTACTGGAGCAGTGGCCTCTCCGTGCGCATCTGGTAACCACGTATGAAGAGGAACAATAGGAAGTTTGACCCCAAAAGCTATTAGCAAGCCTGTGTAACAAAGCAGTTGAAACCCCTTGCCAAAATTTTGCTGAGCTAAATGGGTATAACCGAAATCTGGTATCCCACCCCCTTGAAAGAAACCCATTGCAAGACCAGCAAGGAGAATAAATAAAGAGCTGCCTGCTGTGTAAATGATAAATTTCGTCGCTGCATATTGCCTCTTCTTTCCGCCCCAGATTGCAAGAAATAAATATACCGGGAACAACTCCAATTCCCAAGCAAGAAAGAAAAGCAACATATCTTGAACAGCAAATACAGCTATCTGGCCGCCGTCCATAGCGAGAATTAAAAAGAAAAATAATTTTGGTTTATAACTAACTGGCCACGCTGCTAAAACAGCAAGAGAAGTGATAAAACTTGTAAGCAAAATCAATGGCATTGACAAGCCATCTGCGCCAACAGACCAAGTCAATCCAAGATCTGGGAGCCAACTAACTTTTTCATATAATTGCAAGCCTTCTTGACTTGGATCAAAACCTTTGAAGTAAGCAGCGACAGTAATAAGAAAAGTAATTAAAGCAATTATTAGGGCATACCATCGAACTTCTTTACCCTCCCCTTTATCTGGAATAAAAGGAACAATTAATGCCCCAACAATTGGAAACAATATAGATAAACTTAACCAAGGGAAATCGGCTTGAATTGGCTCAGGAATTAGCATTGTTCCTAGGTTCAAACTTGTATTGAGAGCAAATTCCAAGACTCGAAATTAATCACCACTTTTTGAGTTTAGAAATGATGAGATTATTGGCACCCTCTAGATAGGGGATGAAACACACACCTAAAAACATTATGTAATTTATGCTCCTACAACTCCAAAAAGTGCCACAAGAGCAATCACTCCTCCAAAAACAATCAAGGCGTAGAACTGAGCTCTTCCTGTCTCAAAATATTTAAGTCCTTCTCCACTACCCAAAGTCAATAATCCAGTCAGATTGACCACTCCATCAACTACTTTTGCATCTACTTCTAGTACTTCTCTTGCGAGCTTTCTACTACCTTTTACAAAAATCTTCTCATTTATGTCATCCAAGTACCATTTGTTCTGAAGAAATGAATTGATTTGAGGGTACTTCTTGGATATTGAAACACCAAGATCAAGTCGTTTCAAATAATAAGTTAAAACTGCTAATACTATTCCAGTAGATGAGATTGCCACAGATGCAATTGCAAGTGGAAGAAATTCTCCCCAACTAAAATTCTCTGCAGCTTCAAGAGCCTCAAGAGGGTCTAACAAGTTTGCAAAAATGCTATTCCAAGGCACTCCTATAAATCCAATTAAGACAGAAGGAATTGCCAAAACTGCCAATGGAAGTGTCATTGGCCATGCAGATTCATGTATTTTGCCAACTTCATGTTCTTCATGTTCTTCATCTGTTTCTTTACCTGCTAAAGCAAGTAAAGAAAGCTGCATCTCTTGATTTTCTCCTCGAAATTCTCCCTCAAAAGTGAGAAAATAAAGCCTAAACATATAGAAAGCTGTCATACCAGCCGTTATAAAGCCAATAAACCAAAGTATTGGAAAACTATTAAAGGCTTGACCAAGAATTTCATCTTTACTCCAAAAACCTGCTAGAGGGGGTATACCACTTATGGCAATACAACCTATAAAAAAAGTTATTGCTGTGATAGGCATTTTTTTACGAAGGCCTCCCATTAATCGCATGTCTTGAGCAAGAATTGGTTCATGACCAACCACCTCCTCCATGGCATGAATAACTGAACCTGAGCCAAGGAATAACATGGCCTTAAAACAAGCATGAGTAACAAGGTGGAACATTCCTGCAACTGGTGCTCCACATCCCATCGCAAGCATCATGTATCCAAGCTGAGAAACCGTGCTGTAAGCCAATCCTTTTTTCAAATCCATTTGTGTCAAAGCGATCGATGCCCCGAGGAAACAAGTTACTGTTCCAATAATTGCAATAAATAATCCAACGAAAGGGAACTGGCTAAATAAAGGATCAAGCCTTGCTACTAAAAAAACTCCCGCTGCAACCATTGTTGCTGCATGAATCAAGGCAGATATGGGAGTTGGACCTTCCATTGCGTCAGGCAACCAAACATGCAGAGGGAATTGTGCAGACTTTGCCATTGGTCCCATAAAAACAAGGATACAAAGAGTCAAGGCCGCCCATATTGGAACCGTCCCAGAGCTGACTGACTCTGATAAACCGTCAGCAATTCCATGAAAATCAAAACTTCCAGTTGCCCAAAAAAGACCCAAGATGCCTAGCAATAAGCCAAAATCTCCTACTCTATTGACGATAAAAGCCTTTTGAGCTGCATGCGCAGCACCATCTCTGTCATACCAAAAACCAACGAGTAAATATGAACACATACCAACCAATTCCCAAAAAACATATATTTCAAGCAAATTTGGACTAACTATTAGACCAAGCATAGAACTGCTAAATAAGGCTAAATAAGTAAAAAAACGAACATACCCAGGATCATGTGCCATATAACCATGCGAATAAATCATTACCAAGAAAGCTATTGTCGTCACAAGAGCAAGCATGACTGCAGCTAAAGGATCAATCACATATCCCATTGGCAACTCAAAAGAACCTGCACTTGCCCATACAAACAAGTGCTCAACTGGAGGCTTACCTGAAAGTTGCTCAGCCAATACTGCATAGCTAATAAATGCAGAAGCACCTAAGGAAGTTAAAAGGGTTATTGCAACGGGTTTCCTTGAACGATTAAAAAGATCGTTAAAACTAATTAATCCCAAACCAATCAAAACTGCCCCACAAAGAGGAAGTAGCGGAATTAACCAAGCAAAATCTGCAGCCGAATGCATCCAGCTAAATCATATTGAAATAAGTTTAAGCAATTCTTGCTAGTAATTCAGTTAAATCAAAAGAGAGAAATCTCTGAGCTCCAACAGAAATAAATTTGTGAGACCACCAGAAAAAAAACACTGCAATGAGAATGCCCAGTTGAGAGGGCCTGAGAAATTCTTTTATTTGTAATTTTTGTCGTCCATCCAACACAGCTAAGAATGGAACGACCGATGTTATTTTCTTCACATCCTCAAATTCTTGTCCGAATTTGAGGCTAAGTCTTCTATCACCATGCCATATGGCAAATAAATGATGAGCAATCAATCCCAAGCAAGTCACAAGAGTAAAACTTGTGCCTATCCAAAGTAAATGGGCAAAACACCAAATAATTTGACCTATTGCCTGCGGATGACGAGTGACTCTAATAATTCCAGTAGCGTAAATTCTAACTTTAGGTTTCAGAACAGCTGGTATTTCTAAAAGATTATATGTAGCTGGGTATAGGAAAAGAAAACTAATTGCACTCAAAATCCAAATCATTGGAATTAGTTCGCTAACCCCTTGCAAATTCCAAAATCTAACTCCGTCGTAACGATGAGCAATAAAATAACCAACCAAAATAACTGCTGAGGGAATACTTGCAAAAGCAAAAACCAATCTCCATGCTCTTGCACCAATCAAACCTTCCGCTTTCACCCTTAAAGCCGCTCCACCACTGTGAATAATGGCAAAGCAAAACAGAAGTAATATCATCACAAAACTCGAACCATGAGTATCTGAAAATGCCATTCGTCCTTTAAAAAGCCTCTAAATAAATTATTAGATCCATACCGGATCAACAGTTGCTGTTGTTTTTCCCTACATTTTATTTTAATAACTGCCATGAAGGCCTGCCACCATGGCCGAAATTCCTTTCACTCTTGACCAACTAAGAATCCTCAAAGCAATTGTTGATGAGGGAAGTTTTAAAAAAGCTGCTGACAGTCTGTTTGTTACTCAGCCAGCTGTGAGTTTGCAAGTTCAGAATTTGGAAAAACAACTAGAAATTGCCATATTTGATAGAGGCGGCAGAAAGGCTCAATTAACTGAAGCTGGAAAACTTCTTCTTAATTATTGCGAAAAAATTTTAGGAGAGTGCCAAGAGACTTGCAAAGCAATTGAAGATTTAAATAATCTCAAAGGGGGATCCATCATTATTGGGGCTAGTCAAACTACTGGAACCTACTTAATGCCAAGGATGATTGGGCTTTTCAGGCAAAAGTATCCAGAAGTTTCAGTTCAACTTCAAATTCATAGCACTAGAAGAACAGGATGGAGTGTTGCTAATGGACAAATTGATATTGCTATCATTGGTGGTCAACTTCCATTAGAACTGAACGAATCATTAGAAGTTACTCCTTTTGCAACTGATGAGTTAGCTCTTGTTTTACCTACTAATCATCCATTGGCAAAGTCAAAAGAACTCACAAAAGAAGATTTGTATAGTCTGAGGTTTATAACTCTAGATAATCAATCCACTACAAGAAAAGTCGTTGATCAACTATTATCCTCTTCAGGATTAGACGTGCAGAGATTACATATAGAGATGGAACTCAATTCTCTTGAAGCCATCAAAAATGCTGTCCAATCTGAGCTAGGAGCTGCTTTTCTCCCAGTTGTATCAATTGAAAGAGAGCTCTCAGGAGGAACTATTCACAGACCATTTGTTGCAGATTTAGAAGTCAAAAGAGAATTAAAAGTAATTACTAATCCTGGCAGATATTCATCTAGAGCTGCCGAAGCATTCACACAAGATATATTACCTTTATTTGCAAGTTCATTTTCGCCACTCTTTAATCCTTCAAATTAGAACTGTATAGCTTCTTTATTGATACCAACAGCATCTTCTTCAGCCCCTTTTATTATAAATTTATTTTCATTTACATCTGCTTGATAAACGCAACGCACAATTGGTTGATCCCTAATTGAACCTATATAAGCAAATGTATTCATTCTCTGCTTACACTCTCTTACATCTTCATTATTTATGGCTCCTTGTTTTTGCAAAACAGTCCAATTCTCCCTTCTAATGACACAACCAGGTTGTAGAGCAGGTTGTGTAACAAAGCTTGTAGAGGGATTTAAGGTCGTATACATTTCAACATCGATAACAAACGCACTTGCACCGTATTGCCTACAAAAGTCAGGGTCAGGAACAGCCATGTCCAACTGTTGCTGACTTGCAATATTTCCCTGACCGCCGGAAGTTGTACTTGTGATAAGACTGCCGATACCCACACCTATTACCAATACTCCAGCCAAAATAGCAATTGAATTAGAGTTGATTTTTATACCACCGCCTCCATCTGAGGGGCCTGACGAACTAAATCGACTTCCTCTTGATTCATATTGATCTCGGACATTTGAATCTTTTCTAGAATTAAATCTATTCCCTTCTTGTCTTCTCGCCAGATCTGATCTTCTACGAGATGATGGTCGCCGATTATAAGGACCTTGATTCATAATAATTCTTGAGTTCTAGGTAATCCCATTGAGTAATTCATTACCCTGCTATTTGGGTTATAACTGAGTTCTCCATCTTGCAGCAACTTTCGAATAAAATCTTCGAGCAAAGATCCTATTTTTCTTAAACTGTAATCACTCAATTCATTCTCAGCTTGAGAATCGACTAATTTCCGAAAATAATCTTGCACCTTTTTTATAGACTGATTGCTCCATAGGAATTCATTATCGGGATCAATATCTAAAGTCAAATGTCCATCATCTAAAATTAAATCATTATTTTCAACTACTGCAGTAAATATTCTGACATGTCTCGTTGTGCATTTAAGAATTGTGTCGCTCATGAATTTAAAACAACAAACCGAAATATATACTGCAAATTTAACGACCTTATCCCTTGTTGGGTGGTCTTAATCACTAAAGTTGTTAAATACTCTTTTATTTAAGTATGCGCGTAGCAATCGCTGGAGCAGGCTTGGCAGGACTCTCATGTGCAAAATACTTAGCCGATGCAGGTCATACACCATTCGTTTATGAGGCAAGAAACGTCCTTGGTGGAAAAGTTGCAGCTTGGAAAGATGACGATGGAGACTGGTATGAGACTGGATTACACATATTTTTTGGAGCATATCCAAACATGCTCCAGCTTTTTAAAGAACTAGATATTGAAGACCGTCTTCAATGGAAAAGTCATTCCATGATTTTCAACCAACCAGAAGAACCTGGCACATATAGCCGTTTCGATTTCCCTGATCTTCCTGCTCCCATCAATGGAGTGGCAGCAATATTAAGTAACAATGACATGCTGAGCTGGTCAGAAAAAATTTCGTTTGGAATAGGATTAATCCCAGCTATGTTGCGCGGCCAAAATTATGTAGAAGATTGTGATAAGTACTCTTGGACCGAATGGCTAAAAAATCAAAATATTCCTGAAAGAGTAAATGATGAAGTTTTTATAGCAATGAGTAAGGCACTCAACTTCATAGGTCCTGATGAAATATCCTCAACTGTATTGCTAACAGCATTAAACCGCTTCTTACAGGAAAAAAACGGATCAAAAATGGCATTCCTTGATGGGGCTCCACCAGAAAGGCTTTGTCAACCAATTGTGGATCACATAAGAGCTTTGGGAGGCGACGTATTTTTAAATAGCCCACTTAAAAAAATAAATTTAAAAGAAGATGGCTCTGTTGAAAATTTCTTAATAGGTAGCGCCAAAGAGTCCCTTGGTAAAGAAATTGAAGCTGACGCATATGTCAGCGCAATGCCCGTAGACATCTTTAAAACAATTTTGCCTAATGAATGGGCCTCTCAAGATATATTCAGAAAACTTGAAGGTCTAAAAGGGGTTCCAGTTATCAATATTCATCTTTGGTTTGATCGAAAACTTACAAATATTGATCACCTTTTATTCAGCAGATCTCCACTACTAAGTGTTTATGCTGACATGAGCATAACTTGTAAAGAATATGAAGATCCAAATCGGTCAATGCTTGAATTAGTTTTTGCTCCTGCAAAAGACTGGATCGGTCGTAAAGACGAAGAAATAATTGATGCAACAATGCAAGAATTGAAGAAACTTTTTCCCATGCATTTCTCAGGGGGAAATCAAGCTAAATTACGAAAATATAAAGTAATAAAAACCCCAAAATCAGTCTACAAAGCTGTTCCTGGATGCCAAGATTTGAGACCAGATCAAAAGACTCCAATAAGCAACTTTTTCTTAACTGGTGATTACACAATGCAAAAATATCTCGCGTCCATGGAAGGTGCGGTGTTAAGTGGAAAACTATGTGCAGAAAAAATCCATATCTCCACTGACATAGGTTCTTCTTAGTCTTAATGTATCAACAGCAATTTATTTAAAATTGAAATTCAACTGCTTAATGCACACTAAAAAACCTACAAACTTCTAATTTTGGCGCAGCCTTCTTTGAATCTAGAGGATGCCTACGAGGCTTGCAGAATAGAAACTGCACAATGGGCCAAGACCTTCTACCTTGGCACCATGTTGCTTCCCCCTGCTAAACGCAGAGCTATCTGGGCTATTTATGTTTGGTGCCGGAGAACAGATGAACTGATGGACAGCACTGAAGCTCAAAAAAAATCTAGAGATGAGTTATCAGATCGATTGAATAAATGGGAAGAAAAAACAAAAAATATTTTTGCTGGTAATACAGAAGATGATTTTGATGCTGTCTTAGCCGACACTCTTCAAAAGTTTCCTCAATCTATTAAGCCTTATATCGACATGATTGAAGGCCAGAGAATGGATTTAGATACAAGCAGATATAAAACCTTTGAAGAACTTGAACTCTACTGTTATCGAGTCGCAGGAACTGTTGGTTTGATGACTCAAGGTGTAATAGGAATAGATTCTGCCTATACGTCTAATCCAAACTTGCCACCTCCTAATACTTCACAAGCAGCTGTAGCTCTAGGAATTGCGAATCAATTAACCAATATTCTTAGAGATGTCGGTGAAGATAGAGAGAGAGGACGAATTTATTTGCCGTTAGAAGATTTGGAAAAATTTAATTACTCTGAAGAAGATCTAATGAGCGGAAAAATTAATGATAACTGGAAAGCTTTAATGGCTTTTCAATTAGCAAGAGCAAGAGATTGGTTCCTTAAATCTGAAGAAGGCATTAAATGGCTCTCAATAGATGCAAGGTGGCCAATATGGACCTCGCTAAAACTTTATAGCGGAATATTAAATTCAATTGAGAAACTTGATTATGATGTATTCAATAATCGTGCTTTCGTAAAGGGTTGGGTAAAAGCTGCAAATCTACCCATCTCATATTTGCTAACTATCAACGATGAAAAATATAAACTTAGAACACTAATTAACTAAAAGATTTATACAGGAGTTTTTTGGTTAGCTAAAAGATCTTTTAATTTTGATAGTTCTCCAGCCCATCTTGGATCTGGAGCTTCTTTAATTGGTGCATCACTATGTACAACTTTCTTAACATCTTTACGGTTAGAACCTTTATTTCCATTGTTAAAACTTGCTCCTTTTCTTGAGTTACCAGAATTTGAATCTTTTCGCTCAGAACGTTCAACCCTCAATTTATTGCCATTAAATTCATGGCCATTTAATTTTTCAATAAGCTCATTCGCAACATTCTCATCTTTAATATTAGCGAAACCAAATCCCCTACAAGCCTTGGTATCTCTGTCAAAAACAGCTTTAAATTTGACGCCATCTCCTATTGATGCAAGAAGGGCTTCAAGTTCTTTAACATTGACATTCTGCGGCAAATTACCGATGTAAAGACGAACACTCATTTAGAAAAAAGGGGGATAAGAAGAAGACGGCATTCGGCCGAGATTAATTTGATTTGTGTGTAGTTAATCACAAAAAGGGTGAATTCTCTAGGATCCATTTACGAGCGACCTCCAAAGCCTCTTTCTCAGTAAAAAATCTTCCATAGGCTTTTTCCTTTGAAAGATGTCTAATAAGTTCTCCCAAGAAAGGCCCTGGAGGGATTCTAAAAACTTTTTGAAGCAAATGGCCATCCAAAGGCGATGAAGGGTGAAAGAGAGGGTCAGAGGGGTCTTTCCAGCGTTTTAGCCAAGTACTTGTATATTTATCTTTCAAGAAAAGAATTAAAGATGGCAAATCCTCCTCCAAATCAATATGAAGCTGAAACCTCTCATCCTCGGAAAGATTATCTAAACCTAAATTATTAATTTTATGAACCCAAAACCTTAGGTTCTTGCATCTTTTGATTTCATTTTTACTAAAAGTCAACTTTGACAAACCATCATCACTAAGTAAACATACTAATTTCGCTAGAATGCCTCCAAAAATAGGGGTACTGGAAGAAATATCTTTTCTTTTTAATTCAAGATAAGGAAGATTATCCTTATTCCATTTATTCAATAATTGAAGTTCTAAAAATGTTTGCCAAATCGAAGAATTCCAATTCGATTGAACTATTTTCAAGATCTCCATTTTTACCCTTTCAGGTGCAACATTACTTAATTTATCTACATTATTTTTTAAAAACCTTTTAGTTTCCTTCTCTAATTTGAAGTCCAATTCACACATTAATCGAAAACCTCTAAGAATCCTTAAAGGATCATCAAGTAGGTTCTTTTCACTTATTGCAACAATTTTCTTACTTTTTAAATCATCTATTCCTCCAGTAGGATCAAAAATCTCTGGCTTTGCTTTAAGCCTTAAAGCAATTGCATTTATTCGAAAATCTCGTCTTAATAGATCTTCTGTGAGATTTTCTCCAACTTGTCTAGCAAAATCCAGGGTCCATCCATTAATAACCAATCGAGCAATATCTCTATTTTCATCAAGCTTTATAAAAGTGGCACTAATCTTTTTAGATAAATTTTCGCTGAAATTAATAGCATTTATTGGTATCACAAAATCCAAATCAGGTTTTTGACTCAATTTGTTTAATAATCCATCTCTTACAGAACCACCCACTAAGGCACTTCCAGGAGGCAAATCATCAATGGATATTGGCCAATCTTTAGGATTTAAATCTCCAAAAAGATCATTTGATAGTAATGTGTCCTTACTTATCAAAATGACACCTAGATTCTTCTTGAATAGTTATGTGCATCTGTGTTGATTGTGCTTGGGTAGATAGATGTAAGACCTACTACACAGTTGAAGAAAATCATCAAGTCAAACATCTCTCCAAAAATCCAGATTTTCAAGGCACTAATCCAGAAATACACATCAATATTTTTGATCTGCCTGAAAGCAAGACAGGTATCGAATGGGATGTCAGAGGATGCGATAGTTTTAAACTTGATCAAGGGAAATGGAGCAGACTTCGTCCAGGAGAAGAAATTCCAAAATAAGAATCATAATAAATTAGTTGCAAAATTTCCATAACTCAAAATCAAAATATTTATTAGCCTTACACAGCTGCTCAGAATCCTTTGGAATAGCAATTAAAGATACCGAAAATCCAGAAAAAATTATCAAAAGCGAAATATTTAATTTAGGTCGCTCATTATCAAAGAAATTATTTAGTTGTATAGAAACAATTCTTCCCAGAGAGTTTTGGAAGCAAATTATTCGCATTTCAGTAGCAAAAGGTCCTGGGAGTTTTACCAGTACAAGATTAACCATCTCAATGGCTAGAACTATTGCTCAGCAAATTGATTGTTCATTAGATTCGATTAGTTCCTTTCATTTAATGGCTCCCAGGTTATATAAAGATCTTGATAAGAACCAAATCTTAAATCCATTTTGGATAACAGATGTTTTGCCACGCAGAGGAATTGTGGCAGGTAAATATCAACTAGTAAAAATTCACAAAGAGTCAAATTTTCATGAATTTAGTGAAATATTTTCTCCACAACTAATAAGCAATGAAAAACAGATTAATCCATCAATCAAGGCATCTAATAATGTAGAAAAAGATATTATTTCGCTTATAAATTTTTCTCAATATTGTCAAAAGTTAAAAGTTCAATCCAACTGGAAAACAACATTACCAATCTATCCCACTTCACCAATCGATAATCAAAAATATAAATGAAAAAGTTCAAATATTTTCTAATATTTTAGAGATAGGTTGATTTCAGATATTCTGTATTAAACCTTTGTCCAGCATTGAATTTATAGATATTTGAATTTCTTGAGTTGTTGATATTAAATCTTCTCTTCTCTTTGTTTTAGGGGGATGAATTAATTCACCAACTCTTAAATGAATAGAGACAAATCGGGGAAGAAGAGATCCTTTTGGAAAAGCTCGATGACTATTAACGATTGCCACAGGAAGAATAGGGGAACCTGTCCTTGCAGCCAAAAGAGCAGCACCTGCTTTAGGATCATTTACTCTTCCATTTTCTTGTCTGGTTCCATCCAAAAACACACCCGTAGCCCAACCTTCACTTAATCGATTAGATGCATTTCTGATTGCCTCTCTATCTCCTGCTCCCCTCTTAACTGGATAGGCACCACAAGCAGAAATTATGAATGACAGCATGGGCACCTTGAAAAGTTCAGATTTTGCCATGAAAGCTACTGGTCTTCCCAATGCATGGCCCAAAATCGGAGGATCAAGATGAGAACCATGATTAGAAACAACTACAACTCCGCCTTCCTGAGGTAAATTCGAAATCCCTATTGTTTGGCCTCTAAACAAAAAACGAAAAATAGGGAAAACTAATAAATAACTAACACATCCATAAATAAAACTTTGTCTAGGTCTATTTTTATGGATTTTTTGAACTCCTTTAACATCTTTAAATTGTTCCAAAATTAATAACCCAAATCACTTGCATTTGATATTTGACTGGCCAAGACCCCTTTCATTGATCGTTTAGCAAGACCGCTAAGCACATTTCCTGGCCCAATTTCAACCATTGTGGTTATGCCTTCTTTTTTCATTGCATCCATAGTCTCTCTCCATCTAACACCCGTAGTCATTTGTTTTTTCAGGCGATTCTTTAATATTTCACCACTTAAAGTTGGGGTTGGATCAACATTGCTAAGAACTGGAACTTGAGCATCTTGAAAAGTTACTTGATCAAGTTCTTCAGCAAAACTTTTAGATGCTTCAGTCATGAATATGGAGTGAAAAGCACCTGAAACTTGTAGAGGAATTGCTCTTTTACATTTTAAATTATCAGCCACTTTCCTTACTGCTTCTGGTAAACCAGATAAAACAACTTGAGATTCACTATTGTCATTGGCTATTGCAGCTCCCTCAGTTTCTCTAATCAAATCATCTAATTCATTTCGATCAAATCCCAAAACAGCTATCATTGCTCCTCCGCCTGCTGATGCCATCAATTCAGATCTTTTCTTTAATAGCAATAACGCTGTCTTTGCATCTAAAACATCTGCTGAATAAAGACCAACTATTTCTCCTAGGCTATGGCCTGCAATTAATTGGGTCTCCCTTTTTTGCCTTTTTAAATCATCAACCAATAGCGACTCAACAACAAAAAGTGCAGGTTGAGTGTTTCTCGTATCATTTAAATCATATATTTCTTCGTTTGGAACACCTTCACCACAACAAATTTTCCAAAGATCTCTTCCAAGAATTTCTGAGGCCAATTCAAATCTATCTCTCGAACCAGGCAAATCCAATAACGAATTTGCCATACCTAATTTTTGAGAGCCTTGTCCAGGAAAGACCCAGGCAATAGTCATAATTTCTAAATTAATTATTAAACAGCTTAATAGGGACCATGCCAATAAAACAAAGCGGCTCCCCAGCTTAAGCCAGCGCCGAATCCACTACAGGCTATTAAATCACCAGATTTAATCCTCTGATCTCTTACTGCCTCATCAAGCATCAATGGGATCGTTGCTGCTGAGGTATTTCCATAATGTTTCAAATTTGAAAGGACTTTTTCTGATGGTATTGAAAATCTCGCAGCTACGGCATCAAGAATTCTTTGATTAGCCTGGTGCAATAGAAGCCAATCTATTTTTTCTGACTTGATTTGATATTTTTCTAAGATTTCTCCAAGAATGATAGGAACTTCTTTAACTGCAAACTTATAAACCTCCTTTCCCTCCATTTTTATTGGCAAATATTCCCCTTTTTGATGGCTAGCTCCTTGAACTAAATCTAAAAAAGCATTTGATTGAGAGAGATTTAAGCAACCACCTTTACTTCCATCAGACTTCAAATCATATCCAATCAAACCACTGTCATTTACAGATGTCTCAACAGCTACTGCACCTGCTCCATCTCCAAACAAAACGCAGGTCTTTCTGTCATCCCAATTCACCCATTTTGATAATTGGTCTGCTCCAATCACAACAGCTCTTTTCATAGAGCCAGAAGCCAAATATTGTGATGCAGTTACCAAAGCAAATAAAAAACCACTACAAGCAGCAGTCAAATCAAAAGCGACTGCATTGGAAGCTCCTAAATTTGATTGAATTTTAGGCGCAGAACCAAATAAATCTTCTGGAGTAGATGTTGCAAGAATTATCAAATCTATACTTTTTACATCCCATTTAGCCATTTTGACAGCATTCATTGCTGCTTCAGTAGCCAAGTCAATAAGGGACTCATTTTCTCCAATAACTCTTCTTTCACAAATACCAGTTCTACTTTGAATCCATTCATCATTAGTTTCTACTCTCTGACCAAGTTGATCATTATTGATTACCTTTTGGGGTATGGCGCTTCCACACCCCACAAAAGATATTCCAGAGTCCCATTGAGAATTTCTAATCAAATCTAAAAAAAGCCCTCAATCCATAAGTCAATCACATGGTAGGACAGTACCAATCAGACCTTTAAAACATCTGGTTTATTTAAATCTGCTAAATCATCCATTACTCCATGACTTGCAGCGGAATGAACAACTCTTAAAGCACTCAAAACAGATAAAGCTTTACTTCCACCGTGACCAATAACACAGATGCCATTAATTCCTAAAAGTAAAGCCCCGCCATGTTCAGCATGATCTAGGCGTTTCTTTATACGTTTCAAATTATTTCTTAAAAAAGCAGAACCAACTTTGCCTCTTCTTCCTCTTGGTAGCTCAGCTCTCAAAACTCCCAACAGAACACTTCCAACTGATTCTAGAAATTTCAGCAAAACGTTTCCTGTAAATCCATCACAAACCACAACATCAAAATCGCCTGATAAAACATCTCGTCCTTCACAATTTCCGGAAAAGAAAAAACGTTGTTCTTCTTTTAAAAGTTTGTAAGTTGCTAGAGAAAGATCATTACCCTTACAAGATTCTTCGCCAATATTCAATAATCCAATTCTTGGCTTGTCTACCTGCAAAACATCTCGACAATAGATATTTCCAAGAAGTGCAAATTGATGCAAATAGGTTGGTTTGCAATCCATATTTGCTCCAACATCTAGAACCAATACTGGTTGACCAGGATCTTTAGTTGGGAATAATGCTCCAATTGCTGGACGATCAATTCCTTTTAAACGTCCCAACTTGAAAATCGCTGATGCCATCATTGCTCCAGAGTTTCCAGCTGAATAGACACCCATGGCTTTTCCTTCTTTAACCAATTTCAATGCAATATTTATGCTCGCATCCTTTTTTTTGCGAACTGCAGTGGCTTCTTCATCCATGCCAACTGAAAGGCCACTCGGAATTAATTCAAAATTTCCATCATTTATAGCTTTGTCTAGAGATTCCTCTAAACCAAATTCAATAGCTGCTTTTTCTACTTTCTCAATTTCACCAACAAATTTAATTTTCAATGGAAGTAATGACAAAGATTTCAAGCAGCCATCAAGAATCGCTCCAGGTGCAAAATCTCCCCCCATTCCATCGACAGCGACCCAAATCCTTTCAGAATCTTGAATTCCATTTTTCCCTTCTGTGCTTACTCCAACTTGCAGTCTTCTCAGAGGATCAAACACAAATGGTTCTAATGTACTTCTAGCTATTGATCCAGCACTAGTAACAACAGAGCCAGCATTAGAAACCACTGTTCCAGCAACATTGCTTGCTGCTGTCGCTGAGCTTGTTGCAGTATCAACAAGGGTTGTAACAGCTGAATTTCGGCGATACCAAATAACCAATCGCCTAATTGCCTTAGAACGATTTGTTTTATTACTTAGGTGATTTTTTTCCACTGATTTATGATCCTTCAGGAATCATAGAGTCAACAATTCGTTGAAAAAGATAGCCTGTTCCTCTTGCAGTAAGAATTAGTTCTGGATTTGCAGGATCATCCTCAAGTTTTGATCTCAGTCTAGAAATATGCACGTCAACTACTCTTGTATCAACATGTCTTTCAGGTGTATATCCCCAAACTTCTTTAAGAATCTCACCTCGACTAAATGGTTCTCCTGAACGACTCACCAATAGTTCTAAAAGACTAAATTCCATTCCTGTTAATCTAATTCGTTCATCATTTCTATATACCTGACGCTTATTTGTATCAATTTTTAAATTCATAACCGCAATCACGCCTGAATTAGGCAGTCCAGCTATTTGTTCTTTTTCTACTCTTCTTAAAACACATCTAATCCTAGCTTCTAATTCTTTTGGGCTAAATGGTTTCACAACATAATCATCAGCACCAAGCTCTAGGCCAGTGATTCTATCTGCAACATCTCCCAATGCTGTCAGCATGACTATTGGAACATCTGATTCCTTTCTTAGTTCCTGGCAAACTCCATATCCATCCAATTTAGGCATCATTACATCGAGTACCACCAAATCAGGCTCACAATTTCTGAACAGATCCAATGCTTCATTACCATCACAAGCAGTAACTACCTGATAGCCAATCATGGATAGGCGAGTTTCTAGGATCCTCCTAATACTTGCCTCATCATCAGCTACGAGGATGGTTTCCTTTGAGGGACTTGTGGCCGTCATTTGTTCCTTAGCTTTGGCGGCTGCGACAAGATCTTAAGTGAAGGTTCACCAACATTTAAAGATCACTATCTTTATTCAACTACAGCCAACTTCCTTTTTACAACTAAGTGTCTCGTTCTGTCTCTATTTATGTCTGTCAAAGTTGCGGTGCACAAACCAGACAATTCTTTGGTCGCTGCAACAATTGTGGAGAATGGAACTCAATAATAGAAGAAAAAATTAATCAAAAATCAGATAAATCTATTTACAAAAAGATTAATTCTACCAATAAGAAATCTCCCTATCGTTCAGAACTAATAAGCCGGACAAAAAACCATATTATTGATCGTATTCCTAGTGGATATGAAGAATTAGACAGGGTACTTGGAGGTGGTTTAGTTCCTGGATCAATTGTATTAATTGGCGGAGACCCAGGAATTGGGAAAAGCACCCTCATTTTACAAAGTGCGACTGCGATGGCGCATCAAAGATCCGTACTTTATGTGGCTGCTGAAGAATCTGCTGAACAAGTAAAACTCAGATGGAATCGAATTGAAGATTCTGAATCCAGTCTTCATTTACTCGCGGAAACAGATTTAGAGCTAGTTATAAAAGAGCTTGATTATTTGAAGCCAGAAGTTGCAGTAATTGATAGCATTCAAGCACTACATGATCAAAATTTATCAAGTTCACCTGGCTCAGTCGCTCAAGTTCGAGAATGTGCTGCAGCTTTACAGCAAATTGCTAAACGAGAAAACATATCCCTTTTGATTATCGGGCATGTTACGAAAGAAGGAATGTTGGCCGGACCAAAAGTTCTTGAGCATCTTGTGGATGCAGTACTTACTTTTGAGGGTGATCGCTTTGCTTCTCACAGACTTTTAAGAGGTGTGAAAAATCGATTTGGTGCCACTTGTGAGCTTGGAGTCTTTGAAATGCAAGCAGATGGTTTATCAGAGGTATCTAATCCAAGCGAATTATTTTTAAGTAAAACCTCTGCGCCTGGAATTTCAACCATCGTTACTTGTGAAGGGACAAGACCATTAGCCATAGATATACAAGCACTTTTAAATCCAACTAGTTATGCAAGTCCAAGAAGAACCACAACTGGTATTGAGATAAACAGGCTTCATCAAATCTTGGCAGTTTTAGAAAAAAATATGAATCTCTCACTCTCAAGATATGACTGTTATTTAGCGGTAGCTGGAGGTTTAGAAGTAGAAGAACCAGGGGCTGATCTAGGAATAGCAGCTGCAATAGTATCAAGCTTTAAAGATGTTGAACTTGAAGAAGGGGTGGTTTTTATCGGAGAAATAGGTCTGGCTGGTCAATTAAGATTAGTAAGACAAATGCAACAACGAATTAATGAAGTAATAAGACTTGGATATAAGAAATTAATTATCCCAGAGGGTATAAGTACTGGTGAGTTTGAAAAAAATAAAAAATTAAAAATATTAAAAGCTTCTAATATTAATCAAGCTTTAATCTATGCTTTAAATAATAGTTAATCTACGTTTTAATTACTTACAAGTAAACATCAACATTTCCTCTACCTGTAGTCTTAAGCCAATTCTCTATATCTAAATATCCTCCTGGGTATAAACGAACAGCTTTACTCCAAACTTCAGCTGCCTGATCAAACCAGATATCACCTTCATCTTGATTGCCATTTCTTTGAGCCATTCTGCCTCTTTTTTCATAAATTAATCCCATATTTTTTAAACAAGATGGCTGTTTTGGATTTTGACCCAAAGCTTTTTTATATGTATCTAGTGCTTTCTCTTCATCTCCATTACTCATATAAATAATTGCCATATTTTTTAATGTCTCTCCTCTATCAACTTGATTGTCCTCAAGTTTTAAGCTCTCTTCGTAATACTCAAGGGCCTCTGAGTAATCACCATCATTTTGAGCTGCTAAACCTTTTCTGTAATAGAGATAAGCTTCTTTTTCTTTTGAGGCAATTGGCATCACTTTCACTATTCCCTCAGCCATCTTCGTAAAGGCCTTATCAAGAAAATTGTCTTTGTTTTGACTTCTAGGCACGATTGAACCAATATCAATAGATATAATTATATCCTGCCTGGAAATAGAAAAAATGTATAGAAATAATGAAACTAATTTTTATGTATTAATAAATTATTAAATGAATGCAACATGCTTTTTATTTATTAAATTTAGAATAAGTATCTAAAAATTTATATTCCCTTGAGCAACAAAAAAATTGCCCAAAGCAAAAATTCAATTCTGCTTGATATAGATGGAATGAAATGCGGAAGTTGTGTACAGGCAGTTGAAAAAATACTTGAAAGCCACCCATGCATAAACAATGCAAGCGTGAATTTAGTTACAAAAACGGCCTTTATAGAAACTAAAGAACCTAATAATTCCTTATCTGATGTAATACAAACCCTTACATCCAAGGGTTTCCCAGCAAGGGAAAGAAAAGATCAAACCATATTAAACGAATCTGAATTAGAGATAAACGAAAATCAAAATTTATGGAGTAAGTGGCGACAACTAATAATCGCCACTTCATTACTAATCCTCTCTGGTTTGGGACATTTAGTAGAGGGGCAACAAATATCTTTTCCACTTATTGGATCATTATCTTTTCATGCTGCGCTAGCAACATTTGCTTTACTCGGCCCAGGCAAATCAATCCTAAAAGCAGGGCTCAAGTCAGCAATCATGCTTACACCGACTATGGATACCTTAGTCAGCCTTGGTGTAATGAGTGCTTATATCGCAAGCATAATTGCCCTAATTTGGCCAACAGTGGGGTGGCCATGTTTTTTCAATGAACCAGTCATGCTGCTTGGATTTGTTTTATTGGGACGTTTTTTAGAGGAAAGAGCAAGAGTAAACACAGGGACAGCATTAAAAGAATTAGCAAAATTACAACCAGAAACAGCCAATATAATTTTAGAAAATAATGAAATTCGAGAAATCAGAATAGGTGCACTAAGACCAGGAGAAAAAATTCAATTATTAGCAGGGGATAGAATCCCAGTTGATGGTTTGGTTGTAAAAGGACATTCGGCAATCGATGTCTCAAGTTTAACTGGTGAGTCTCTACCTTTGGAAGCAAAACCAGGGGTAGAGCTTCCCTCTGGCAGCATGAATTTAGAGTCAACAATTATTTTAGAAGTTCAAAAAATAGGATCTGATACTGCAATAGCAAAAATAATAAGTTTGGTTGAACAAGCCCAAGCTAGAAAAGCACCAATTCAGGGCTTAGCAGACAAGGTAGCAGGCATGTTCTGCTATGGGGTTACAACTCTTGCTTTAATAACCTTTCTTTTTTGGTGGAAAATAGGTACGAGGATTTGGCCAGAAGTTTTACAAGTATCTAATACAGGTTTTATGCAAAGCCATCATTTGCATGAACATTTAATGAATACACCTCAAACCCCACTTGGGCTCTCATTTCAATTATCAATAGCTGTTTTAGTTGTGGCCTGTCCTTGTGCTTTAGGACTTGCCACGCCAACGGTAATAACAGTTGCTTCTGGGGAAGCTGCTAAAAGAGGATGGCTTTTCAAGGGTGGAGATGTAATAGAAATGGCATCAAAAATAAATCAAATTATTTTTGATAAAACAGGCACACTCACAATTGGAAGACCTCTTGTTGTTGGCTCCTGGGAAAACAAAGAGTCAGAAAGAAATTTCATGCTCAAATTGGCGGCAAGCATTGAACAAGATAGTCGGCATCCGCTGGCACAAGCAATTATTCAAGAAGCAAATAAAAAAGAAATCAAACTAGAAAAAGTTTCAAAATCTACTACATATCCAGGTAAAGGATTAGCTGGAAAAATTAATAATTTAGAAGGACTGATAAGAGTCGGAACTCCTGAATGGATAAAAAGTGAGGGAATTGAATGGAATGAAATGATTGAAAATCATTTCATTCTTTCGAAAAGAAAAGCTCAATCAATAGTTGCAGTAGCTCTAAAGAAAAAATTATTAGGTTTTTTCTTAATTGATGACCAAGTCAGAAAAGATGCTTTCCTTTCAATTAATAAATTACGGGCAAGAGGTTTCTCATTAAGTTTGTTCAGTGGTGATAGAGATTCAGCCGTTTTATCTTTAGGTGAAAAATTAGGATTTAGTGCAACACAAATTGAATGGCAAATGTTACCTTCAGACAAGCTAAATAATTTGAACTTATTAAAAAATAATGGTTTAGTTGCAATGATAGGTGATGGAATTAATGATGCCCCAGCTCTTGCAGCAGCAGACTTAGGAGTAGCAATAGGAACAGGAACTCAAATCGCCCAAGATTCTGCAGATCTTGTCTTACTTGGTGAAAGCTTAGAAGCCCTTCCAAATGCTTTACAGCTTTCAAAACAAGCAATGCTCAAAATAAAACAAAACCTTGCATGGGCATTTGGATACAACTTAATTGCCTTACCAATCGCGGCAGGATTACTTTTGCCATCCTCTGGCTTATTACTATCTCCTCCATTGGCGGCTTTACTTATGGCTTTGAGCTCTATAAGTGTTGTATTTAATGCTTTATCTTTGAAGTCAAAATGAAAGGAAAATTTATTGTTTTTGAAGGTATTGATGGCTCTGGAAAAACCACTCAAATCAATCAATTATCAAAATGGCTTATTAGCAATCACCTCATTCCTGAAAATAATCAATTAGTTATCACTAGAGAACCAGGAGGGACTGAATTAGGACAATCCATAAGATCGCTTCTACTTGATACATCTAGAGACAAAAACAAAAGCCCAGATTCTATTACTGAGCTATTGCTTTATGCCGCAGATAGATCACAACATGTCAATGAGATTATTCGTCCAACTTTAAATAAAGGGGATTGGGTAATAAGCGATAGATTTTGTGGGTCAACACTTGCTTATCAAGGTTATGGAAGAAAGTTAGATATAAAGTTAATTAAAAATCTAGAAACAATAGCAACGCAAGGAATTTCTCCAGATATTACATTTCTACTAGACATACCAGTTGAGGAAAGTATAAAAAGAAGAATGAATAGAAAAGATGATCGAATAGAAAAAGAAGGTAGAGAATTCTTATTAAATGTTTCTCTAGGGTTTCAAGCATTATCCATGGACAGTAAATGGAAAAAAATATCTGCTATTAACTCTAAAGAAACAATCATATCTGAGATTCAATCTGAGATAAAGAAGTTACTAAAAAATAAATAAAATGGATGATTTCGAAAAAATATATGGGCAAGATTTAGCAATTGAAATTTTAAAGTCTGCTGTTTCAAAAGAACATTTTTCTTCCGCTTATTTATTCTCTGGACCAGCAGGCGTTGGGAAAAAACAAACTGCAAAAATTTTTATAAAAGCTATTCTTAATAAGAATCAAAATAAAGAAATTACAAAAAGGAAAATAGAAAGTAATAATCATCCTGACTTATTATGGATAGAACCATCTTATGTAATGCAAGGTAAAAGTATTTCTCAGAAGCAAGCAAGAGCAGAAAGTATAAGCATGAAATCACCTCCGCAAATAAGGCTAAATCAAATTAAAGAAATAATAGAATTTCTGGGCAAAAAACCATTTGAATCAGAAAAAAGCATAGTGATAATTGAAGATATTGAAAAAATAAATGAATCGGCATCAAATGCATTATTAAAAACTCTTGAAGAGACAAATACAGGATTATTTATTCTTATCACGCAAAGACCAGAAAAATTATTATCAACCATTAGATCACGATGTCAGTTAGTCCCATTCATACGCTTGAATGATCATGAAGTAAACAAAATTATTGATAAATTAGAAAATTGTGAAAAAATAGATGATATTCCCGCTGAAAAGATTAGAGAATTAATAGATTTCTCATATGGATCGCCTGGACGATATCTCATAAATCTAAAATATTGGTTATCTATCTCTAGTCCGTTAAGACAAAAACTAGACATCCAATTAACTAATAAAATTGAGTTATTACAATTAGCAAAAGATATTACTGATGAACTCAACATAGAGCAACAACTATGGTTTATTGATTTTGAGCAAAACAGAGCTTGGAATAAAGAAAGAAATTCAAATATGGTTAAACAACTTGAAGAGCTCAGAAAGCAATTATTAAAATATGTGCAACCAAGACTTGCTTGGGAAGTAACTTTATTAGAAATAAACTTGATTAATTAAGCAATCACACGTTCATCCGTATTCTTTTTAAAAGAGTTAGTTTCTCTCGCTTGATTGATTATTGGTTGAATTTCATTTATTTTTTCACCCGTTGGTAATTCCAAGCAATAACCTGCACCATAAACAGTTTTAATAAATTTTGGTTTTCTTGGATCGGGTTCAAGCTTAGTTCTCAAATGTCTTACATGCACTCGTATAGTTTCAATATCATCATCAGGTTCATAGCCCCAAACTTCTTTGAGAATTAAGGATGGTGCAACTGTCTGACCATGCCTTTGCATCAAACAATGGAGCAATTCAAATTCTAAATGAGTCAAACGCACAGGAGATTCAAACCAAATAGCTTCAAATCTTTCAGGAACAAGTGTAAGAGGGCCGTAACTTAGTATTTCTTGCTGATTATTACTTCCTAATGGAGCACGATTGGTTCTTCTTAGCAGAGCCTTGATCCTAACTTGTAATTCCTCAAGATCAAAAGGTTTTGTTATGTAATCATCAGCGCCAGAATTAAAACCCGTGACTTTATCCTTGATGCCACCCAAAGCAGTAATCATAAGAATGGGTATACCAGATGTTCTCTCATCTCTTCTTAAACGTTGACATAGAGTTAAACCATCCACTTTGGGAAGCATCAAATCAAGAAGAATTAGATCAGGCGCGTATTGCAAAGCAAGTGCTTGGCCCTTGATACCATCCTCAGCCTTTTGAACATCAAAACCAGTGTGCTCTAGATGCCCTGCAACAAGATCTCTCATGTCTTGGTCGTCTTCAATGAGTAAAATGCAAGGCTTCATCAATAATTACCCAAGTTAAAAAGTACCCGCAATAGCGGTTACTAAAGATTCATATGATTCTCTCAAAATTTTGTTTTTATTGCAGAATTCGCAAAATACGCTTCCCCATGGTCTAATCGACAAGATTAATTGCTATCACTGATTTTTCAGCCCTAAAAAGGGAAAAAGATGCTGAGCTCTCTTTAGAAAGTCTTCCGATTCCAAGGCTCTACTGTTAAGGAATTCTCAAAACTTTCATAAAAAACGTTAATAAAAAATTATCAATTTTGTTTAGCCTTCCAAATCATAAAATATTTTTTGAAGCAAAAATCAAAATTTTATTCTATTAGATGATTAAATACGAATTTACTTTTTTTCAAGTTCCCGAAAGGGATTTGAGTATATTGCTCTTAAATGCTTATTACTTCCCTTGGAGGCATTTTTCAGAAAAGACCCTTAACTATGCAAGAGAGACTCAAAAAAAGCAAAAAAAAGGTGTTAGAGGATATTTTCTTCAAATTTTGTCAAGTTTTTTAAGTTAGTTTGTTTCTTACCTTTTTGCCATAAAAAGGATGAAATGACTTCTATTATTAATTAATTAATTAGTAAAATTTATCCAACCAGTAATAATATATTTATTGCCTGCCTTTAAAATGTTTCCTTTGTGAGCATGGGTCCATTCAGCAGGCCAAATCAAGGTTAAACCTTTTCTTGGTTGTATCTCAAGATCATAATGACTGAAATAGGTTGACCCTCCTTCTTCAACATCATTTAAGTAAGTCATAAATACAAAAACACGATGAAGATTTTCTATTGAAAAGCGTTCTGTATGAATCTTATTAAAATGTTGTCCTGCTTTATATCGTTGTAGGTTAAAAACTCCAATTTCAAATTTCATGGCGTTTTCTTTTAAAAATGGCCATTGTGAAATGTAATCTTTATGACATTCAAATAGTTCATCAAAATATTGATTAAATATCTCATTTCCCGGAAGCAAGATATCCTTCGGATTAATAGAAATATCTGTACTATCTTTAATATTTGTGTTAACTCCAGATGCAGTTGATCCTTTAGTTTGATTGTTTTTATTTGATTCGAAATAGTCTATTAAATCATCACACAATGTGGGAGGTTCAATAATCCATGAACTAATAAAAGTCGGAGAGAGACGTCCCTCTTTCGTTATAATTTTTTTCATTTTGAATAAATATCCATTTTTGAAGAACTATAATCAAATATAATGCAACCACTTCCTTCTCTTAATTTTTTTATACCCTCTAAATATTTTCCTTTTTTCAACAAGATCTTCGCCAATCCAACTATTGCTAAATCATAATTTTCTTTGAGATTAATTGCCCTTTGAAAGCTATCAAAAGCATCATCTAACTCCCCATAATTCATTTTAATGAGACCAAGATTGTAAAAAGACTTAGCATAATTTGGATTTAATTTAATTGCTTTTCGAGTCGATATTTCTGCATCTTTGAAGTTGCCTAGATTTATCAAGATATTTCCCAGATTATAATGTGCAATTGAGAAATTAGGCTTTAGTTCAATTGATTTTCGAGTTGATATTTCTGCTTCTTTGAAATTACCAAGATCATTCAATATGCTACCTAGATTAGAATGAATATCTGCGTTATAAGGGTCAATTTTGATTGCTTTTCGGATAGATACCTCTGCTTCTTTAAAATTACCAAGATCTTGTAATATACGGCCTAGATTAGAATATGCAGTTGCATAATTAGGATTAATTTTAATTGCTTTGCGATAGTATTTTGCTGCTTCTATTAAGTTACCAAGATCTTTTAAGATAACTCCATAATTCGAAAAAACCCTATGATCTTCAAAACCTTGATTTATAAAAAATTGATAATATTTAGCTGCTTCTTTAATATTTCCTGCTGAATGGAATTGAAATGCTTGATTAATTAGTTTCTCTTTAGAAATTTTAGCAAAAGTATTGGTATTAACAATGATATCCTCTCTAATTTCTCCTAAAGGGGATGGAACTGAGAATGTTTTTACTTCAGTAATCTTTTTTTTTCCTCGCTTTGCTTTCTCAGACTCTTTCATATTAAAGAAACACCTGGAGAAAAATTCTACTACTGACTCAATTTATAATGAATTCTTCCTTAAATCATTTTCCCTTCACTTGTAGACCTTAAAGACTGCTCAATTTGTTTATTTAAAAACATTATCAAGATTTCATCTGCAGAGGGAAGAATGGACTATCCATGAATGCTCCTGAATAAGCAATCCCTCGCAAAATATTAATTGAGAATCAGAATAGCCTACTAAGCATTAAAGAGTGCTTAGAAGAGCTCTTTAATGCATCTGACTGTTTTTAGAATAAAAACTCCCCGGGCGGGATTCGAACCTGCGACCAATCGGTTAACAGCCGATCGCTCTACCGCTGAGCTACCGAGGATTACAACAATAAGAACTTACCCTTGTCAGCTACCTAAGGGCAAGTGATTTTAATTCTTGGAACACTTTTGAACCAGAATTCCAATTACTAATACCTCCATTTTTAAAAATTGCAGCCCCATCACAAAAGTATAATTCTTCCAAACGATGAGTAACCCATATCGCTGTAATTGGATTCGCAGAGGAACTGGTCAATTTTTTCACAACTTTCAAAACTGAATTTTGACTTTTAGGATCTAATAGTGCTGTCGGCTCATCAAGTAAAAGTAAATTTGAATTGCTGACAATTGCTCCAGCAATAGCTAAACGCTGCTTTTGGCCACCACTTAAAGTATGAATAGGTCTATCCAACATTTCCCCTAAGTCCACTTTATCAAGAGAGGCCTGAATCAAATCAAATAGATTTCTGTAGGGAATACTTTTAGGAGCACTCAGCATTAACTCACTTTTACATGTTGGCATAAGCAATTGATGGTCTGGATTTTGATAAACCATTGATGGTCTAAGAGAACAGAAAATCTTCCCGCTTTTAGGACGAATTAATCCATTGATTAAGCGAAACAAGGTGCTTTTACCACTGCCATTTTCACCCACCAGCATCCACAAACCTGGTTTTACAATCGAAAAAGAGCACTGATCAATAACGTTGGCTCCTTTCGGCCAAGAAAAAGAAACTTGATCGAATTCCAAATAGCCAAACTCACTATTTTCCAAAATTGAATCACTCCTATTTTTTCTTAATTCTGCAGTGAGAAACCAGGCCGTTTACTTGTACTACTACTGGTCTTTTCATAAATCTGTACTGCTGAAATTTCACTAGTAAGAACAGTGATTCTTTTGTCTTCAACTTTTTCACAAGTCAACTCTAAAAGCCTTTGATTACCTTTTTGGATAGAATCTACAACTTCCGAGTAAAGCCTTTGAGCATCTACGTGCTCTTTTCTTTGTACTATCAAAGGCAGAGGACTTAATTTAATAGTAAGCTCAATACAATACACTTTTTTAGAAAACCCTTGTAACTAGATAATTCTTACAAATAAAAGCGTAAGTAGTAAAAAATATGTTAATAATAATATTTTATTTAATCATTACATGTATAAAGATCCCAATCATTAGTTTTTTTGATTGCATTGCATTTAGTTTGATTTTTTCCGTCAAAAGTCTTGATTTGTTTTCGGGAATACCAATTTAAACTTGGCCTCTCAAAACTATTTCTAATATAAATTTGTTCATCAGGGAACTCAGATATAAATTCAGCTACAGGCCTCACATCCCAATTCTCATTTATTTCCCATAACCAAAATTGAGAGCTAGAAAAAAAGAATAAACCAATTACGCTACCAAACATCATTCCAATAAAACCAAATTTTCTAATATTCCTTCTTGAATTAGATAATAATAATCCCCCAAGAAACCATGCAGAACTAATGCAAAAAACTGCACTAAAATAACCTTCTTCAAAGTTGATAATATTTAATTTAACTAATAAAGAAAAAGCAAATAAGCATATTCCAATGAAAGATAATACATAAGGAATTTTTCTTAATATTTTCCCTGCAAAAGCATATTCATTTTCTTTTCTTTGAATTAACCAAGATACAGGAGGAGCACATATTAAAGCAAAAGGCAACCAAAATGGATGTATATACCATGGAAGTTGCATTTTCAAAGGTAAAATGCTTCCTGCAATAATTATCTGAGTACTAAAAGCCCAAACGCCCCAACGTGTATTAAGACTAAAGCATGCCCACATGAAACCAATTGGCCATACAAGAATCCAAGGCCATCCACCTTCAAATATTTCAATTATTGGAACCAAAAACCCTAGCTCACTTCCTGAACCTTTTTCAAATAAAACTCTTCCTGCTCCATCGCCCCACCACAACCAAAAGGCTCCTGAACCATATGAAAAAATGTTCCATAAATGCCAAGAAAAACCTGGAATTAATCCATAAAAGAACCATGACCATGAGAGATTATTATAATATTTTTTTGATTTATATTCCCAGATTAAAGGTAATACAGATGCAAAGAGTGCAGGAATAATTACAGGAGCTTTAAGTAAAAGCAAAAAACTACATGCAAATCCAGCTCCTAAAAAATTAAATTTAGTTGACCTATTATTTTTGATTGATGATAAGCAAAACCATAAAAGTGCAATAGCACTAAGCTGCGTTCCATCCAACATTGCCATTCTGCCATATCTAATAATTGGCAATAAAGTCAATAAAATTGCTGACGTAGTAATACACGCTATTCGATCTTTAGGACGCAAATTCCACTGAATTAAACCTCCCAATGGAACAACAAAAGTAGAAAAAAGTGCTGGGAAAAATCTTATACAAAACTCAGAAGGTAAAAAATCAAAACTATTTTGGAAATTTCGACTAATTCCAATAGCAAAAGATATTATCCAATGCAAGCCAGGCGGTTTATTCAAATAGGGCTTATCCCAGATAGAAGGGAGCAATCGGTCTAGTCCACTTTTTTGGTTTAATTCCAATGCAACTCGTGCGACAGTTGCTTCATCAAAATCTCTTAAAGGCAAATTTCCCAAAGAGACAAATGCAATTCCACAAGCTATGGTCCAAAAAAGAAAAACCCATAAAATTGGAGGTCTATAGTTGTGGGAAATGCTCTCGGACAATATCAAAAAATTATTCCATCTATTTATATCTCTAAAAGGTCAATAAAGCTTTTGAATAACAAATTTTCAAGCATTATTAAAAAAGAATTGAATTATTAAATAATTTTTGCTTCGAAACTGAATCAAGTTTTTAAAATAAGATCATGCCAATCGCTAATGACATAACTTCTTTAGTTGGCCAAACACCTTTGGTCAAACTGAATCGATTACCTTATGAATTTCATTGTAAAGCAGAAATTGTAGCCAAATTAGAAAGTTTCAATCCTACGGCATCTGTAAAAGACCGTATTGCTGGCGCAATGGTTAAATCAGCGGAAAAAGAGGGAACCATCAAAGCTGGACATACTGTTCTCATTGAGCCAACTAGCGGAAATACAGGAATTGCACTGGCCATGGTTGCTGCAGCAAAAGGTTATCGACTAATACTTACAATGCCCGACACAATGAGTACTGAACGACGCTCAATGTTGAGAGCATTTGGAGCAGAGCTTCAACTAACTCCAGGCAAAGAGGGAATCCAAGGTGCTATACAGCTAGCAAAGGAATTGGTAGCTTCCATACCTAATGCATACTTGCTTCAGCAATTCGATAATTTATCCAATCCTGAAATTCATGAAAAAACCACCGCTGAAGAAATTTGGGAAGATTGCGAAGGCAAACTTGATGGATTAATTGCAGGAGTAGGAACAGGAGGAACAATTACAGGTTGTGCCAGATTTTTAAAACAAAAGAATCCAAATATCAAGGTTTTTGCGGTAGAACCGTCATCAAGCCCTGTTCTTTCAGGAGGGAATCCTGGATCTCATGCCATACAAGGTATTGGTGCTGGTTTCATCCCGAATGTATTAGATATGAATCAAATTGATGAAGTGATAAGAATTAACGATAATGAAGCAATGGATATAGGAAGAAGACTTGCCAAAGAAGAAGGATTGCTTAGTGGCGTGAGCAGTGGTGCTGCAGTAGCCGCTGCTTTAAAAATAGGGGTTCAACCTGAGTTTAAGAATAAGCGCTTGGTTGTTATCCTTCCTAGCTTTGGTGAAAGATATCTATCAACCACTATGTTTACTTCGATCCCCGCAAAACCAGTTAAAGGGAATGAGTACCTCTAAAAAAGAAATAATCATTCAATAATGAGCAAAGACCCATATCAAATATTGAAAGTTCATCCCAGTGCAAAACTAGAAGAGATTAAAAAAGCATATAGAAAACTTGTAAAAATACATCATCCAGACAAAGGAGGAGATTCAG
>QCHH01000007.1 GCA_003279585.1 Prochlorococcus sp. AG-402-A08
AAAAATTTTAGCTCTTTGTAAATGCTTTAAGGGATTATCTTCTAAAGGAAATAATTCCCATGGGTTACTGGATTTTCCTTCTATACCAAGTGATTTAAGCCATTTATTATGAGTCTCTTCATCACTCCAATCGCATATAGTGCATTTTGATGCAATTAAAGCAGTCTTCGCTAATGAATATTTATTATTTAATTTTAGAGATTGATTGTATTGATTTATAGCATCCCCGTAATTACCAAGACCTTTCAATATGAGTCCCAGGTTGTAATGAGCTTTAGCGAAATCAGGTTTGATTTCAATTGCTTTGCGAGTAGATAATTCTGCTTCTTGTGATTTGCCAAGGTCTCTCAAAATGATTCCTAGATTTAAATGAGCATTTGCGAAATCAGGTTTGATTGTAATTGCTTTACGAGTGGATAATTCTGCTTCTTGTAATTCACCAAGATCTTTCAAAATGATTCCTAGATTTAAATGAGCATTTGCGAAATCAGGTTTGATTGTAATTGCTTTACGAGTGGATAATTCTGCTTCTTGTGATTTTCCTAGATCATTCAATAAGATGCCCAAATTTGAATGAGCATCTGCGTAATAAGGATTCAGTTCAAGTGCTTTGCGTTGTGATAATTCTGCTTCCTTTAATTCACCCAGATCTTTCAAAACATTGCCAAGATTGCAATGCGCTTCTGCGAAATCAGGTTTAAGTTGAATTGCTTTGCGTTGTGATAATTCTGCTTCTTTTAATTCGCCCAGATCTCTCAAAACATTGCCAAGATTGCAATGAGCAGTAGCGTAATCAGGTTTGATTGTAATTGCTTTGCGTTGTGATAATTCTGCTTCTTTTAATTTGCCATGATTTTTTAGAATCACCCCATAATTAGAAAAAACTATATGATCATTAAATCCTTGATTTATGAAATATTGATAAAGTTTTGCTGCTTCTTGAATATTGCCTTCTAAATGAAACTTAATTGCTTGATTAATTATTTGTTCTTTAGAAGGAGTATTAGTAGTAATAGTTATATTTTCTTTGATTTCTTCTAAAGAAAATGGTTCTGTGATTGTGAATATTTTCTCTTGTTTTCCTTCTTCCTTTTGATTTCTTTTTCCTTGGGTCAAAGTATTTGTTTTGAAAAGGATCTATTAATGAGGATTATACCTTGCATTAAAGTTTTGACTTTCAAAATAAATTGATGATCTGCAATGTCAGCAGTCGTCCATCCCCATGAAAGGAGAAGTGATTAGTTCAGACTCATAATGCCTTAAGCGTTTTTATCGCAATCCCGCCGCTCGTCCCGCCAAATCGAAATAGCACCCTAAAAGAAAACTAGTTATAACAGAGGCTAAATAGAAAATGACCTTTTAAACAAGAGATGGAATTAAGAGCAGGTTTTGCTGCTGACTTGCTTGCTCAAGGTCATAGCTGCACCGTTACAACGACCGAAATGTCCAAAAAATAAGTCTTAAGTAGACGGCAAGCGAGTCTAATCACATCGAAGACAATGGACTTGATCGTTAAAGACTTCGATCAGATCGACATTCAGTGGCCACAAATGTTTGTATAATTGCTAGGTAAATCTCGAAGAGGGGATACAAAAAGCACTACTTCAGAACCAATCAAGTGGTGTTGCAGCATGCGTAAAACATATAATTTACTTGGCTGGATTAGCTGCTGATTCCTCGTATAACAATCGAGTTAGAAAAATCTAGTATTTATATCTTTTTTATTTTCTAGTTATTTTTTTTCCATTTAGATAAAGTACATCAAGTTTTGTAGTTACAAGGAAACTAATAGCTTCTGCAGGTTTCTCAACAATAGGTTCTTTAGGACCATTAAATGAGGTGTTAAGTACGACTGAAAATCCTGAGAGTTCTTTAAGTTTCTTAAGTATTAAAAAAAGCCCCCCTGTTTCTTCAGTAACGGTTTGGACCCGTGCAGAACCATCTACATGGGTAATTGCAGGTAGATTATTTTTTAGAACTTGAGCAGTAAAAAGCATAAATGGGGATTCATTGGGCATCCCACTAAAGTACAAATCAACATCTTCTTTTAAAACTGCTGGTGCAAAAGGACGCCATTTCTCTCTTTGCTTTAACTCATTCATACGGGCCCAATTTTCAGGATATGAAGGATTGATCAATAGTGAGCGATGTCCTAGAGCACGAGGACCAATTTCACTTCTTCCTTCAAACCAAGCAATAATTTTATTTTCATGAAGATCTTTTGCTGCTGACTGTTCACAATCAATATTTTCTTCGATATTAATTTGATTTTCAAATTTCTTAATTGCACTATCTAGATCATTCTTGCTATTTTTTAAACCAAGATAAGGTAAAGATAAATATGATTTTTGAGTACTTTTTAGACGCGGTTTATTTAGTAGATGGTGATAAGCATATTGTGCTCCTCCTAAAGACAAGCCACTGTCATCACAGTTCGGGGGAATATAGATATTTTTAAAAGCACTTTCTTTTAGTAAAAGTGAATTGGCAGGGCAATTTAATGCTGTCCCACCTGAATAACAAAGAGTATCAATAGTAATTTGGTTGTTAAGACACATTTCTGAAATACAGTTGACTGTATATAAAAGAGTTTCTTCAAAAAGTTTCTGAGTACTAGCTGCAATATCAACGCAAATTGGTTCAAGGATTCGGTCTGTATTTCCTATGGGATCGAGATCATATCCATTTGATTTGGCCAATCTTATACAATGTGAAATCCATGAATTAGTTCCTTTGGAAACAAGATCATAAGTAATTCCTTTCGAAACAAGATCATAAGCATTTCCAATCATGTCTCTGTTAAAGAAAACAGGTTTACCATAAGGAGCTAAACCCATAACTTTTCCTTCACCAAAGAGACCGAAACCTAGAAAAAGACCAACTTGTTGATATAAGGAGCCGAGAGTTAGATGATGCGGAAAAATAGGAAGAATTTTATTTGATTCTCCATAAAAAACCATTCCGTTGAGAGGACCAGTTTCTGCCCCACCATCATGGGTGATAATTATAGAATTTTCAGATTTACAGTTATAAAAGGCAGAAGCGGCATGTGCTATATGATGATCAATAGAGACACCTGGTATAAGTCTTCCTTTTAATGTGATACGCAGTGGAAAATGGAAAAGATATTCGATTTGTTCTTTTTCACTTAATAAATACTGAATGTTTATTTGAGAAAGATCTTTTAAGCAATGTTCTTTATGCCAAAGGTTTATTTGATCAAAATGTGCCAAATTACTTGTTATTCCTAAATCTTCTTTTTTAATCTTTTTATATTCAGGAAATAAATTCCTAATGCTATAATTATGTCTGTTTGAATAAATTTTTTCTATATAACCACTATTTACTAAATGTCTTTCAAAATTATCATAACCTTGAGTGGAAATTTTTTCGTAAAGAGTTGATCTAAATTTTTTATTAGGATGTTCGCCATATTCAATTTTTAATTCTTTAGGACGATCAACTACTACAATCTCCCAGCTCTGAGTAGAAGTAATCGCAATCATATCAATATCTTCTATTTCTAATCTTGCATTTAATAAGCATTCTTCAATATGAGAAACACTAATTCCAAAAGAATGTTTAGCTCTGTTATGTCTTTCTCTAATTAAATTACATTTAGGTATACCATTTACTAAAATCGATACGCCTGCATCGTGGCCAAAGTGAAGTCCTAATATTACATTTTGATTGTCTTTCATGATTTTAATTTCTCAAGACCTTGTAATACTTGACCAAGAAATGTATAAGCATTTATGAGCTCAGGATTAAGATCAATAGATTTTCGATAAGATAATTCTGCTTCTTTTAATTTACCAAGATCTTTTAATATGTTACCCAGATTGATATGAGCTTGAGCAAAATCAGGATTAAGTTCAATTGCTTTGCGCATAGATAATTCTGCTTCTTTTGATTTGCCAAGATCATTTAATATGTTACCCAGATTGGAATGAGCTTGAGCAAAATCAGGTTTAATTTCAATCGCTTTGCGATATGACAATTCTGCTTCTAGTAATTTGCCTAGATTTTTTAATATGACTCCATAATTAGCTAAAACTCTATGATCATTAAAATCTTGATTTATACAATACTGATAATATTTTGTGGCTTCTGGAATATTTCCTTTTAGATGAAACTGAATTGCTTGATTAATTATTTGTTCTTTAGAAAGTTGAGAAGAAGTAGTAGTATTAACAGTAATATTTCCTTGATTTTCTCTATAAGAAAATGGAACTGAGAATGTTTTGACTTCAAATTCTGCTTGCTTTTGATTCCTTTCCTCCTCGGTCAATTTATTTGTTTTGCAAAGGATCTATTAATGGGATTATACCTTGCAATAGAGTTTTGACTTTCAAAATAAATTGAACCTATTCAACTTAATCAGTACTTGATCAACATAAAAGAAAAAGGAAGTAATTGATTCAGCTCCTTGGATTGTTAGTTCCGAGTCCTTTTGCAAGTCTTCTCCAGACTTTTGTTTTGCGACCTTGAGGAGTAACTAGCCATCCTCGTCCACATTCGATCTTGATATTTTGGTGCAGAATTGCTATATCGGCAAGTATCACGACATGTCAAGATGACTCAGAGAATTTCACCGATCTCTGAGGTCTATTGGTATCACTATGTTTTTGGTACGCTCCCTGCAAGATTCGAACTTGCGGCCCACTGCTTAGAAGGCAGTTGCTCTATCCAGCTGAGCTAAGGGAGCAAAAGTAGATTCTCTAGAAAAGACAAGCATGAAAGCCCTGATCTGAAAACCAACTATTTTAGACTACATACTGACGATGCTCGCCACAAGCAGAATTAAGCAGACCAACAATACTTTAGTTAGTCATCTTAAGTAACTGACTCTTTTCCACAGATAGCAATAAAGAGATTCACATCGTAGAAATTAAGCATTTGTATATTCTTATTGGCGATTTCTAGCTTTTGTAGCTTTTTCTATTTTATAAGAGCTTCTTAGAAGTTGAAGATTAATTTTACTACTTCTGATGATTAGGCCTTATCTTGGATATATAGAAATGATAGAGATGATTTCAAGAAGATTGACCAAGACGCAAAAAGCTCAGATTCTAGAAGCCTATAAGGCTGGAGATAATACCAATCTTATAGCAAAAAATTATAATTGTACTCCCAATACTATAAATAGAACTGTTAAAACCTTATTGACAGAAAATGAATATACACTTTTAAAGAAAAATAGGGCAAAGATTAGTAATAAAAAAGAAATGTTGGTTAATAATAAAATTGTCAAAGAGAAGAAGGAAGATTTAAAAAAAGAAAACTCATTAATCTCATTTAAAGAAGAAATTAATAAAGATGATTTGAAGTTAAAAGTTAATAATGGGTCTCATGAATCTGAGTTTAATGAGAGAGGTTCTTTAGTTTATGTTGATACTGAGCATTTGGTTGGGGATTTAGACTCTGGTGATCTAATAAATAAAAACCATAATAAGGATGAAAATAATCAAAATTCTGATAATAACTTTGAGGAGATACCTCCCCTTATTTCTAGTTTTGATTTTGATCTAAAAAGTCAAACATTGGACTTTGAAATACTTAATTATAAAAGCCTTCCTGAGAGTGTTTATATGATTGTGGATAAAAAGGTTGAGCTGGATTTACAACCTATTTCTGATTTACCAGAATGGAGCTTTTTACCTGAGAATGAATTAAAAAGAAATGCAATTTTACTATTTTCTAACCAACGTTCTGCAAAAAGAATTTGTTCAAGAAATCAAAGGGTTATTAAGATTCCAAATACAAGTATTTTTCATCTTTCAAAATCATATTTAATTTCAAAGGGTATTACTAGATTAATTCTTGAAGATTCAATAATAGGTTTGGATGATTAAGAATTCTAAAATTAATTTTTATCATTTTTATTAATCATTAATACTGAAGTTAATCCTCCAGAAATGAATCCTAGAGTAAAAGATGAGCCAATTAAGAAGCCAATTGGAAGCGCTACGGTTTTATTAATTAGAAAATCTAAACTATATTTCTTTCCTAGATTCTGAGATCCAAGGCAAAGGAAGAAAATTAATAATGTGGCTGTGGCAATATTTAGAGTTAAAAGTTTTAATTTAAAAAACATTTTGAAAATTTCTCTAATTAAAATTTATCTTTTAATTAGCTTTAATTGAAAAAGTTTATTTGTCAAGTCTCTTATGTAATTTAGAATAAAGCCATTTTTTTTCATATCCTGTTTCTTCTGCGACTTTTCTAGCTGCAATATTAGATTTCTCGCCTTTATTGATTAATATATTGAGTTTATTTAATGCTTCTAATTCACTTATTCTATCTTTCTTATTATTATTTCCACCTAGAACTATTGTAAATTCTCCTTTTGGCTTGTTTTTAATAAAATATTTTATTACCTCATCAATTGTCTTTCCGATTGATTCTTCATATCTTTTTGTAAGCTCTCTTGCGATTTGAATAGGGCGTTCTTTCCCGCATGAAATAGATAAATCTTCTAAGAGTTTAATTAATTGATGTGGTGATTCATAGATTATTGTCGTTCTTTTTTCTTGAGAGATTTCCTCCAAACGTTTCTTCCTGAGGCTTTGTTTCTTTGGCAAAAACCCTTCAAAGCAAAATCTTTCTGAGGGCAATCCACTAATTACTAATGCTGTAGTTGCTGCGCAAGGTCCTGGTATGCAAATCACTTCATGACTATTGCACCTGGCAGCATGAACAAGTTCTTGCCCAGGATCGTTTATCCCAGGCAAACCAGCATCACTGATTAAAGCAAGACTCCCACTACTTTCAAGAATGTCTAATAATTGAGATTGACGACTTTTGTAATTGTGTTTGTGATAGCTAAGGAGTGGTACTTTTGATTTTATTAGTTTCAATAATTGTCCACTTCTACGAGTATCCTCACAGGCTATTAGTGAAGCAGTCTTTAGAATGTGCTTTGCCCTTGGAGATAAATCGCCTAAGTTACCTATTGGAGTACCTACTATGTAGAGAGTCCCTGGATAAGGTTCCGATCTTTCTTGTTGATGCTGGTGATCTTCTATTAAATCCATTATGTCAATTGATCTTGTTGTGCCAGAAGAGGTCGAATTAACGACTTTATTGGATGAGCTTAGAAAGCTTAGCTGGGCTTCCGCTGATGTATTGAAGGCATATGCGAGAGGGGAACAACCTCCATATGGTTTCCAAAAATCTTTAACTATTGAAGAAGGAGGCGATGGACCAGTATCAGCAGCTGACATGGCAGTGAATGAATTATTGATCTCTGGATTGAAGGATAATCTTACTTTTAAGGAATGGGATATTTTAAGTGAGGAAACTTCTAAGGAAAAAAGTTTTCAGCTAGACAATTTTGAAAGAGATTGGTGTTGGATCCTTGACCCCCTCGATGGGACAAAGGATTTTCTTCAAGGGTCAGAAAATTATGCAGTTCATATTGCTTTGGCGTACAAACAAAAGCCAAAAATTGGAATAGTATTAATTCCTGAAAAGAATGAATTATGGTTTGGAATTGTTGGTATTGGCGCATGGTTTGAAAATCGTGATGGTTGTAAAAATAATTTTTCTTTTAGTGAAAGGATGGATATATCAAAAATGGTTCTAATTTCAAGCAAAAATCATCAACAATCAATACTTAAAAAACTTCTATCAACCATGTGCTTTGCAGAGACAAAAACAATAGGTAGTGTCGGTTGCAAAGTCGCTTCGATTTTGAGAGGAGAAGCAGATGTTTATATATCTCTTTCAGGAAAAACTTCACCAAAGGATTGGGATATGGCTGCTCCGCATGCACTTATTGAAGCAGCTGGTGGGATCTTCTCTCACGCAGATGGAACAAATTTAATTTATCAAAGCACAAACTATTTTCAGTCAGGTTGTTTAATAGCAAGTCATGGGAAATCTCATCAAAAAATTTGTCAAAAAGTTATGGAATTTTTCTCTATAGAAGAACCTAAATATATAGTCTGATTTTAAGTAAGGGGGGCCACAGGAGTAGGAGTTGGCTCAGGGTAGTTGTTCATTCCGCCATTTTGAGACACTCCTCTTAAAGTTAGATTAATTCGCCCACGATTATCTATTTCTCTTACCCTTACAGTTACTTGGTCTCCAACTTTTACAACGTCTTCAACTTTTTCAACTCTCGCTTCAGATAATTGAGAAATATGGATCATGCCTTCTTTCCCAGGAAGGATTTCAACGAAAGCTCCAATCGGAATAATTCTTGTAATTGAGCCTGGGAAAATTTCTCCCTCATGTACTTTTCTAGTTAAACCTTCAATAATTCTCTGAGCTTCTTCTGCGGCTGCTCCATCATGGGATGCAATGGTGACAATCCCTCCATCTTCAATATCGATTTTCGTGTTAGTTCTTTCTGTAATACCTTTAATTGTTCTTCCCCCTGGACCTATGACAGTTCCAATTAGCTCTGGGTCAATTCTAAAGCTTAATAGTCTTGGGGCATGAGGAGAAAGATTGTCTTTTGGTGTTTCAATTGCCTCTAGCATTTTTCCTAAAATGTGTGTCCTCGCAGGAAGTGCTTGATTAATAGCTTCCCCAATTGTCTCAATTGGAAGTCCAGTTATTTTCATATCCATTTGCAAGGCTGTAATTCCTTTTTCTGTACCTGCAACTTTGAAGTCCATATCTCCAAGAAAGTCTTCAATTCCTTGAATATCAGTTAAAATTCTTACTTCCTTACCTTCTTTGATTAGTCCCATGGCTGCTCCACCTACAGGGGCTTTTAATGGTACTCCTGCATCCATTAGTGCAAGAGTGCTTCCACATACAGAAGCCATAGAAGTAGAACCGTTTGAACTTAAGACTTCGCTAACAACCCTTAAAACATAAGGGAAAGTATCTTTTGCTGGGAGTACAGGTATTAACGCCCTTTCTGCTAAAGCTCCATGACCAACTTCTCTTCTCCCTGGAGTTCTCATTGGTCGAGTCTCTCCAACTGAGTAGGGTGGGAAGTTGTAATGATGTATATACGTTTTATCAGTATTAGGGTTTAAATCATCCATTTCCTGAGCATCACTTGGAGTGCCCAAGGTTGCAGTGGAGAGTACTTGCGTTAAGCCTCTTTGAAATAATGCTGATCCATGAACTCTGTTAGGTAAAACTGCAGCATCAGCATCAATTGCTCTTACTTCATTTAATTCCCTTCCGTCTACCCTTTTCCCATCCTTAATTATCTGATCTCTCATTAACTTTTTGGTTAATGCTTTATAACTATTTTCTAGTAGTTTGTTATTCAAAGAAAGCGATTTCTTTACAGTATTATCGTCTTTTAAACCATCTATCTTTGCAGAAACATTTATCTTTATTTCTTCAATTTTATTATCTCTCTCTTCTTTTGTTTGATCGAAGTTTTTTAGGACTTCACTAATTGCTTTTGTACAATTTTTATCTAAATAGTTAGATATAGTGTCATCAATTTGAGGGGCTTCAGGCATCTCTTGCTTGATTCCTGATTCTTTTAAAACTTCTTTCTGAGCATTGATTAATTCAGTTACCGCTTCGTATCCAAAATCAATAGCTTCAATTACGTCTTGTTCTGAAAGTTGATTAGCTCCTGCTTCAACCATTACTACACCATCTGGAGTACCTGCAACTACAAGGTCAAGATCACCTCTTTCAATTTCTCTATAACTTGGATTAAGAACAAAGTCATCTCCTAAGAGGCCAACACGAACAGCAGCCATAGGTCCTTGAAAAGGAATACCTGCCATCAGGGTTGCCATTGAAGCTCCAGTCACAGCTAAAACATCAGCTGGAACTCTTTCATCTAAAGATAGACATGTCGCAACTATTTGTATATCGTCTCTCATCCAAATGGGGAAAAGAGGTCTCATTGGACGATCAATAAGTCTAGAGATCAAAGTCGCTCTCTCAGGAGGCCGACCTTCGCGACGCATAAAGCTTCCTGGAATCCTTCCTGCTGCATATAGCCTTTCTTCGTAATCACACATTAAAGGTAGGAAATCAACCCCCTCTCGTCCTGTCGATTTTGTTGCTGTTACGAGAACGGAGGTGTCTCCACACTCAATCATTACTGAACCACCAGCCTGTGGAGCAAATCTCCCTGTAGTGAGCTTTATCTCTCTACCATCGAAGGAAACGGATTTTGTCTGACCTTGCACGTGCCTTTATAGCTTTTTGTCTTTAGACATTCTTACACTTAATGGGACTAATTGAGTAAAAATCTCGATAGATTTGTTTCCTAGAGGAAACATTGATAACAATTACTGAAAATATAAAACTAAAAAAAAAGTGGGATATATGATCTTTCCCGCTTCTTGGTATAAATGATTTTACATTAAGTTTTTACCAACTTGATTTTACTACTCCAGGCAATTCTCCATTATGAGCTCTTGATCTAAGTTGATTTCTGCATAGTCCAAAATCTCTATAAACTCCTCTTGGTTTACCCGTAGCCCAACAACGATTTCTAATTCTATTTGGAGCACAATTTCTAGGCAAAGCTTGAATCTTTCTATGGATCTCAAGTCTTTCCATAGGATCTTTTGCTGCTTTGAAAGCATCAATAAGAGTTTTACGCTTCGCTGCGTATCTTTCAACAAGTTTTTTGCGCTTTACATCTCGCGCTATCATTGACTTTTTGGCCATTAAGGGCTTATTTAACTCATTTGTATAGCATTTTAACTCCTTGCATGATTGTTTTAATAAATTGCAGGAAATTTATTTTAAAATATTTTTTTCAGATTAAAATCATTCATTATTTAAGTTGTTATCTGTGAACAAACTGTTGAACTAATGATAGCTGTGTTGTATCTCGGATTATCAAAACTACACTTAATCCAACAAGTAAAACAAATCCAGATTGCATAAAAGCTAATTGAATTTTTTCAGGAACGGGCTTCCCACGAATACTCTCGAGAATAAGAAGAACTAGCTGTCCTCCATCTAAAAGCGGCAATGGTAACGAGTTAAGAACTGCAAGATTAATTGAAACCAAAGCAGAAAAAAGTATAAGACCTGAGCCACCTTGCTCTGAAAGCTGAGCTCCAATTTCGACAATTTTTACTGGCCCACTTAACTGCTGAGCCGTTGAAGAGAAATTAGTAATCAAACTTTTATAGCCAATAACTGTTCGACTTAGTAATTCATAAAATTGTGAATTTGAGCTATTAAATATTTCAACAATATTCTTTGCTTTCGATACTTCATTTGGAAGATTTGGTTGCAATTGAGCTCCTATCCTTCCATTTCCTTCGTTCTCAGCTGGGATTATAGAAACCGTTTCGCTTTCTTCTTCATTAACTCTTTCAAAAAGTAATTCTTCGCCCGATGATTTTTGAATGATATTGACTAAATTCATAATCCCTTCTTTACCGCTGCCCAATTCTTGACCGTTTACGCTCATTATTCGATCCCCAGCAACTAATCCCGAATTAAAAGCAGGCTCATCTGGCTGGATTCCAATGATTATCACTCCTGGTTCAGGTTGATTAGGAATTCCTATAAAGCTTGCTTGACCAATAAGTACGATCCAAGCAAGTAATAAATTTGCTATTACTCCCGCTGAAATAACTATTGCTCTTTGGTGAATTGGTCTATTCTTTAGAAGATCTGGGTCATTGGGTTGAACTAGTGAATCAGTTTCTTCATCAGGAAAGGAGACGAAGCCCCCTAAAGGAAGGGATCTAAGTGAATAAGTAATCCCATTTATTTCCTTTTTCAAAAGAGCTGGTCCAAAACCAATCGAAAAACCACTGACTTTAATCTTTTGAAGTACGGCTGCTAAAAAATGACCGGACTCATGAAAAAAAATCAGAAGGCCAAGTACAGCTATAGATAAGAGAACGTTCATTAATTAGTTTTTGATTGAGTTATTCTGGCTGTAATTTGTTCGAACCGAAGTAAGGTATTAAGGCTTTTGGCAAATTGATACTTCCATCGGATTGTTGACCATTTTCTAAAATCGCAGCCATAGTGCGACCTATAGCCAATCCACTTCCATTTAAGGTATGCAAAAGCATATTTTTTTTATTTTTATCTTTTGTTCGTATTGAGGAACGTCTAGCTTGAAAGTCTCCACAGTTACTGCAACTAGATATTTCTCGAAAAGTATTTGCACCTGGAAGCCATACCTCCAAATCATAGGTTTTTTTTGATGAGAATCCTAAGTCTCCTGTGCAAAGTTGAATTACTCGATAAGGTAGTTCGAGTTCTTGCAACACAGATTCAGCATCAGATGTGATTTGTTCGAGAGCTTCTTCGGATTTTTCTGGAGTTGAAAACCAATACAGTTCAACTTTATTGAATTGATGAAGTCTGATTAGACCTCTAGTGTCCCTACCGTAACTTCCAGCTTCTCTTCTGAAACATGGACTATAAGCGACGTACCTTAGTGGCAGCAAATCTTTAGGTATGATTTCTCCACGATGGAGAGAAGTTATTGGAACTTCTGCAGTAGGAGTAAGCCATAAATCATCATCAGCACAACGAAAACTTTCCTCTGCAAATTTTGGCAGTTGTCCAGATCCAGTAAGGCTGGCAGTGTTTACAAGGGCTGGCGGAAGAACTTCTAAATATCCTTTTTTAACATGTAAATCAAGCATGAAATTTATAAGTGATCTCTCAAGTTTTGCAGCTTGTTTGAAAAGGGTTACAAATCGACTTTTTGCTATTAACGAAGATCTCTCGCTATCCCAGAGGTTTAATAGATTAGCAATTTCCCAATGTTCTTTAAAATTATTTCCTGAAATAGGTTCTCCCCATCTTCTTATTTCCTTATTATCTTTTTCGTTTTTCCCTTTAAGAGAATCCTTTTCTGGAAGGTTAGGTAAACAAAGAATTTGTTCATTTAATTTATTTGAAATCGATTTTTCTTCCTCTTCAATAATCCCAACTTGTTTTTTGATTTGATTGCCCTTAATGCGAAGATTTGAAATCTCCTCAGAATCTTGAGAAAGACCTTGCTTTATTTTTTGTCCAACCTCTTTCCCAATTGAATTACCCTGAGCTTGCAAAGAATTTCTCTTTTCTTCTAGCTCTTTAAGATCTTTGCAGCATTTTTGAAGAGGTCCTAAATCAATATCCATTCCTCTTGATCTAAGACCTTCAGAAATTAAATTAGGATTTTCTCTTAGCAGTCGCTGGTCTATCACTATCTAAATATGGAAGTTCTTTTAGCCTAAACGTTAATTGTTCCTAAAATAATTACGCTTCTTAATTTCTTTTAAATCAAGGATTTTTTTGCTTAATTAAAATGACAAGAAAACTCAAAAAAGTTTTGGAGATGAAGCTCTTGCTCTCCCGCTAGAAGCCCATTCTCTTAAAGATTCAAGTTGTTCTCTTGCAGTTCTTGACAGAGGCACTAGTTGACTTGTAGCGAGAATTAAATCACCTTCAAGAAGCTCTCTTTTCTCTGCAAATGCAAAGTACATTGCCTCTATAACTGATTGTTCTAATTCCGCACCAGAGAATCCCTCTGTTCTATCCACAGCAGCATTTAAATCAATTTTTAAATTGGGTCTTCGTTTTTGAAGATGAAGTTCAAGAATACTATGTCTTTCATTTCGAGAGGGTAATTCCAGCATGAAAATTTCATCAAACCTTCCTTTCCTTAGTAGCTCAGCAGGAAGCTTATCTATTCCATTAGCAGTAGCAACAAGAAAAACAGAAGAAGTTTTCTCTGACATCCACGTGAGAATATTAGCAAGCACTCTTTGACTCGTTCCTCCGTCACTTCTTCCATCTCCACCAAAAGCTTTGTCGATTTCGTCAATCCATAAAATACAAGGTGCCATAGCTTCAGCACGCTGAATGGTCTCTCTTGTCCGTGCTTCACTAGCTCCTACTAAGCCAGCAAATAATCTGCCTACATCAAGTCTTAATAACGGCATAGACCAGCTATTTGCTATCGCTTTCGCTACTAGGGTTTTTCCTGTCCCTTGAGGGCCAACTAGTAAAACACCCTTAGGTAAAGGCAATCCAAAATCTTTTGCTTCTTCAGAGAAGGCTTGTTTCCTTTGTTTCAACCAATCTTTCAATATTTGCAAACCACCAACGTCATTTGGCGACTTATTTGTTTTGCAATATTCCAGTACTTCGCTACGCGCGATAGATTGGCGTTTCTCTTCCAGTACTTCTATTAAATCTTCTTTACCTATTTGACCTCTTTGCGCAAGAGCTCTAGCTGCTACTTTACGGATCCTCGATTCACTTAGACCTCCACATGCACTTGTAAGTTCCTTTAGAACGTTTTCTTCTAATTGAGAATTACTAGCTTCAGCAATATTTGATAGAAGTATCTTGATTTCATTTTCCTTTGGTAGAGGAAGATCAAGAATCGTTAGGTCTTCTTCTAAATCATTTGAGGGACTCCATAATCCAGAACTGATGATTATTGTGTGAGGCTTTGAGCGAAGATTAATGGTTAAATTTTTTAGCATTCTTAGAATGCCTGGATCTTCACAGAAATGGTGAAAATCTTTTAATAATAGGATGGTTGGAGAACTTTCATCTAGTTTTTTAAGCCATTCAAGAGCTGCCATTGGCTGCCTTGAACCAAGATTATTAGAATTAAGAATATTACTAATTCCATCGATGTAATCCCAAGTTGCAAGTCTTCTTGGGGAAAGTCTTTTGGCAGAATTTTTTAAAAGAGTTTCAACTCTTTCTTCCTCATTACTTCTTATCCAAATAATTGGAGTTCTCGCTCGAATTAGTAGATCGAATTGTTCGTCCCAATTAGACATCAGTTATAGATTTAATTTCAGATAGGCTGAATTTATATAATAAATTGTTCTTAAAATTATTTATTACTTTTTGGTTCAAATGGTAATCTATCAGAATCAGATATTACCTCTGAAGCAACAGAAACAGATGGGTTATTTTGTTGTTTAAGTTGATCGTCAAGTATTTTTTGCAAATTATCTGGAAGGGTTTCTCTACTAAGAAGAAATGTTTGTAGCCCTTGAAAAATATTTGCAATGACCATATAAAGCAAAACGCCAGCAGGTAAAGGGAAGAATAAAAACATTCCAGTAATCATTACAGGTGTGATTTTATTTGCAGTGGATTGTTGTTTGTTTACAGGCATTCCTCTTCCAGAGAGCACCTGAGAAATGACAAGTGTTAAACCAAAACCTGCTACTAGAATTGCAATATCCCAATGAATGGCGCCATCTACATAAAAGCCGACATTACCTAATGCTTTTATAAACAAGAATCCGCTTTTAGCTGCCAAACCAGGGATCTTTGCTTCTACAGTCGCATCACCAGGATTAAGTGCATTAACAGTCCCGTCAGAAGATACTTTGATTATGTCTTCACCTTTCGTGACTTTCCAAGAAGGAGTAAATTTCGATCCATCAGCATATTTCTGCAATTCGTTTACATATGAATCTCCATTCAATGTTTGTAAATTGATTTTTACTGAATCTCCCGAGCCTATTTTAGTTCCGCCTGGAAGAGAAGCGATAACAGGGAAGTGATTTTTTTCAGTTATGAATATTGAATGTTTTGCGGTCTTGAAAGGTTTGGGCTCTACAGCCGCTATTTGATCGGATGGCAGAACTTTTATATTTACAAGATAAGGTACATCAGCAAAAGGTGAACCTCTTAAAGTTGCGAATAAAGCAAATAATATTGGCATTTGAACAAGTAGAGGAAGGCAACCAGCTAAGGGACTTCCGAATTCACCCATTAATTTTCCTAATTCTTCCTGTTGCTTTTGAGGATTGCTTGCGTAGCGGCTTTTGATCTCAGCTTGTCTTTTTTGCATGACAGGCTGAGCTATCTTCATCCTTCTTGCACTTCTAATAGATCCTGCACTAAGAGGAAAAAGTGCTAAGCGGATAACAATGGTTAGTGCGACAATCGCTAGTCCATAACTTGGAATTAATCCGTAGAAGAAATCTAGGATCGGGATAAGTAGATTGTCGGAGATGTACCCGATCACGGTTTTTAAAGCAGATAGTTTGAGGGTGTAAGGCCAGTTTGCCTTAGAAGATGTGTTCTTGTCTCACATATTTGTAAGGGCTCATTAGTTTGAAAAGCCCTGAACATCTTTTTCGAGCTTATCAGTGGGTAATTTTTCAATTTTTTCAAGAATGTAAGTTTCTGTTTCTCGAAAATTAGGAAGTGATCTCATCTCAAGGCGAGCTCCATCTTTCAGTACTAAAACCATATCACCGTAAGACCCTAATCCCCTTGGTATAGCTCTGATCTCAGCAATTTGACTATAAACAACTTGGGTTTTATCTCTACCTAGCCATCCACCAGTAACAGATATTCTACGAGTAGTTATCTTGTATCTAACCCAAAGGGCTCTAACCAAGGCTCCAAAAGTAAAAGGGAGTCCGATTAGTGTTATCCCCGCCACTAAATTTATTATTAAGTCGCCGCTAGCGGGACCACCTTCGTAAAAAATGTCTTCGTTGGGACTAATTGTCATTTTGTTATTCCAGCCTTAATTAGTAGTTTGTCACATTCTTTAAGCAATGTGCTGTTGGAATTTTTCATGCAGGAAGGTTTTAAGGAAATGAAAGCCCATACTTCGTCATCAACAGTTATTTTAGAAAGTTTGCTCGATAAATGATGGTGGAATAACCGCCGAAGCTTGTTTCTAATAACTGATTTTTTGCTCACTTTATTGCTTATTGAGATAGCACATTTTATAGAGGGCCTTATCTTTGAGTTGATTCCTTTTACTTGAATTCTTGTATTTGCTTTTGTAACTCTTAGGACCATAGATGGGCTGTAGAACCTCAATCCCTCCTTATAAATGAAGTCAAAACATCTATGACCTTTGAGTCTCATGTTTTTTGGCAAAACCATTAGAAGAAACTTTTGTTATTAAGAATCTTTATTTGAGAACTTGCCTTTAGACAGTTAAACGAGATCTTCCCCGTTTTCTACGAGTTCTTATAACTCTCCTGCCAGTATGAGATCTCATTCTCACCCTGAATCCAGAAACTCTTTTTCTTTTTCTACTTGTTCCTCCAAAGGTCCTTTGTGTCATTTCTATTTATGTTCGTAATTAGATGTAGAGGTTAATTTATCAGTTCACTGTACGTCTATGTTCCAAGTCCCTAAATATGTTGAGATGTCAATTTCTCCAGTATTTTGAGAAAAAGCTTGGAATTGGAACATTCCTCTTTTTCTAGGATTAAAAATTTTCATAACCACTGCGTAATTATCTTTGTTTAGTGGAATGGCTTTTTCTGGAACAACCTCAATGAGAGATTGGTTCTTATTAACTTTTATGGTTGAAGGAATAGATTCTAAACACTTAGTCCTGCTGGTATAACCTCCAATCCTTACTTTACAAAGACTTAGTTTCTCTGACTTTATTTTTGCATCAAAATAATCAGGTACTTTAAGAGCTAATTTGACAATATCTTCTTTTCTTTCTTTACCTCTAAGGAAAAAGTAATAAGTAGCTCTTTCTAGTCTCTCATTTGCAGATTGATAGAACCTAAGTTGTTTATAATCTGGATCTCTATCCCACTGAAATTCAAAAAATCCTGGGGATGCAGAAGATTTTGGAGCTAAAGTAAATGCTCCTGTTCCAACTAAAAAAGCTGAAAATCCAATAGTAAATACCTTTTTGATTGTTGATAATGATTGCTTTTTAAACATGAATTGAATTTTTAAGAAATTACTACCACCTGAATAGCTCCAAGTGAATTGCATGATTTAGTTAAATATAAGCGGTTGTTGGGAAAAAATCTGGTTTATCGGTCTGGACGTAAATTTTTTGCTTTACCCAGATAAGGATTTTGGGGTGTTTGTTCGTTTGGTAAAGAAACGTAAGCGAGTAGTCGAATACATTTAGATAAGTCGTCTTTAACAAACATTTGCTGGGAGTCTAAAAGTGCAATTTTTTCCCAGCCTGCCTTTTTTCTAGCTATAGAAGCTGGGAAACAAGCATCTAAGTCTGAGGTTACGGAGAAAGTAACAGAAATAATTTGATCTGGGATCAAATTATTTCTAGAAACTAATTCAACTAGCAATTCCTCTACCGCTGAGGTAATTGACTCAACAGAATTGCTTTCACAAGTCGTTGCTCCCCTAAGTGCACAAAGGTAAGTGAATTCATTTTGAAAATTCATGGCTTATAGAGCCAAAGAATCTGTCCATTTCCCTCCAACTCTAGGTTTAATGCATTTAAAAGATTGTTGATTAATTTCCCTCCTGGTAAAAAACCTAATAATTTCTTTTTGGTTTTGCCAAAAGTAATAGGTTTTGTTTTTTCATCTAGGTTTGCAATTTTTATAGCAAGTAATTTGGCATCATTTTCATCACCAATTTCATCTACCAGTCCAAATCCTTTAGCTTGCTCTCCAGTAAAAACTCGTCCATCGGCAAAACTCTTAACAACTTCTGGTGTTAAATTTCTTCCTTTTGAAACTGCTAATACAAATTGTTCGTAACTGCTATCAATCAAAGATTGTAAGAGAGCTCTCTCTTCTATTGATAAAGGTCGATCAGGGGAAAGAATATCTTTATAAATTCCACTTTTTACAGTCTCGAATTTGATGCCAACTTTTTCTAATAACTTAGATAGGTTGTTTCCTCTTAAAATTACACCAATAGAGCCTGTTATTGTTCCTGGGTTGGCAACAATCTTTTCAGCTCCTACTCCTATGTAAACACCGCCTGAAGCTGAGATATTGCCAAAACTAGCAACAACATGACAACCTTTCTCTCTTAGCCTCAAGAGAGCACTATGGATTTCTTGGCTATCACCAACTGTTCCACCAGGGCTATCAATGCGTAGTAATAGAGCTGGAAACTCTCTTTCCTCAATTTGCTTTAATGCTTTTAGAACATTTTTTCGAGTTTCTGAATTGATAGGACCTTCAATACAGATTCGTGCCATCCTTTTTTTGGATTTTCGTCTCAAGGGCCAAATCATTCAAATTATGCATAACTCTATTGATCTTAAAAAGGAGATCGCTTTCTGACCTTATGTTTGTCATTTGGAATTGGTTTTTGATGATTTTGCCGTTTGCTCTTTGGGGAACCTCAATGGCGGCGATGGCACCTTTGGTTAATGCAGCGGGACCTGAGATTGTAGCCTCTCTAAGGCTTTTGCCTGCTGGTCTAGTGGTTTTAGGTTCAGTACCTTTTTTGAAAAGGAGTTGGAATATTTCAAAAGATGATTTGGTGTGGTTTTTAGTATTTACTTTGATTGACGCAACTCTTTTTCAGATTTTTCTGGCTAAAGGGTTAATGGAAACGGGAGCAGGATTAGGTTCTGTTCTTATCGATTCTCAACCTTTGATGGTTGCTTTATTAGCAAGAATTTTGTTTGGAGATGCAATCAATCCAATTGGATGGATTGGATTGGTGCTTGGCTTGGTCGGAATAATTTGTCTTGGAGTCCCTACTGAGCTGCTTGGGAATTGGTTTTTGCTTGGAAAATTTGATTCAGGCAGTAATTTTTTAAGCCATGGAGAAGTATGGATGATATGTGCAGCGACCTCTATGGCGTTAGGAACGGTGCTAATTCGATTCGCCTGCAGAAACAGTGATCCTGTTGCCGTAACAGGATGGCACATGGTTTTAGGAAGTGTTCCTCTTCTCGCTTGGCATGTGTTTGATAAAAATTGGCCGTTAATTCCAGATTGGTCTGCTTTTGAATGGACTTTGATGTCTTATTCAAGTTTATTTGGTAGTGCATTGGCCTATGGATTATTTTTTTGGTTTGCAAGCCGCAAAGAATTAACAAGCTTTAGTACCCTTGCATTTTTAACACCTGTCTTTGCCTTGATAACTGGCGGAATATGGCTGGGTGAGAGACTCTTCCTTCTCCAGTGGATTGGAGTGGTTTTGGTTTTAATTTCAGTACTATTTGTTAGTCAGAGGAGAAGATTTTGGGGGGAAAAAAGCAATAGTGAATTAATAAAAGAGGCTAATTGAAGTGATTAATAAGCAATTAAAACTTATTCTAGTAAGCACACCTATTGGTTATTTGGGAAGTGGCAAAGGTGGAGGAGTGGAACTTACTATTGTTTCGCTCATAAAAGGATTAATTTCATTAGGCCATAAAATTATTTTAATTGCTCCAAAAGGATCAAAATTATCTTTTAAAAGTGAATTACTCGAAATAAGATTAATAGATGGAATTGATCAACCTAGTTGGCAACATCAGAAGAGAACAGATCCAGTTTTAATTCCCTCTAATAGCGTTTTACCAAAGTTATGGGAAGATGTAATTGACATAGCCAATGAATCCGATGCAGTTATTAATTTTGCATATGATTGGCTCCCATTATGGTTAACAAAAACTCAAGCAATTAAAATATTTCATTTAATTAGTATGGGTTCTGAATCAATAATAATGAAAGAAACTATTAGAGAAATAAGTCAATTATTTCCATTTCAGTTGGCTTTTCATACTAAAAGACAATCTAAAGATTATTCTTTAAAAAATGATCCAATTATTGTAGGCAATGGTTTTGATATAGATAATTATTTATTCAATGAAAATGAGAATGGACCATTAGGTTGGGCTGGAAGAATCGCGCCAGAGAAAGGTTTAGAAGATGCAGTAAAAGTTGCTAATCATTTAGATGAAAAATTATTAGTTTGGGGACTTTTAGAAGATAAAGAATATGCATCAAAGATTGAAAATACTTTCTCAAAAGAAATTGTTGAGTGGAGAGGATTTCTTCCAACGAATCAATTTCAGGAACAATTAGGACGATGTAGAGCGTTGATCAATACACCTAAATGGAATGAAGCCTACGGTAACGTTATTGTTGAGGCAATGGCTTGTGGCGTTCCTGTGATTGCATACGATCTTGGAGGACCTGGGGAATTAATCGAAGATGGGTTCAATGGCTTTTTGGTTAAGCCCAATGATATTGAAGGATTGATAAAAGCAACAAAATCAATCTCAAAAATCAAAAGGAAAAATTGTAGGGATTGGTTTGAAAAAAAAGCCTCTAACAAAGTCTTTGCAGAGCGAGTCGAGAATTGGCTTAAAAAAGGCTTAAATAAAAAAATCTCTGGAGACTTTCGCTTTTAATTGAAAAGTTTAACGAACTCTTTTTCACCAACTTTAAAACAAAGAAGGCGTGGTCTTCTTTGTATTTTATTTTTTGGATTGATAATTTTTGTTTGGCAATTAGGGACAACAGGTTTAGTTGATGAAACACCACCTTTGTTTGCGGCAGCCAGTAGAGCAATGGCCGAAACGGGTAATTGGTTCACTCCTCAAGTAAATGGATTGCCTAGATTTGACAAGCCTCCTTTGGTTTATTGGTTGATGGGGCTGGGATTTTCAATGCCAGGGAACATCTCTTGGGATCCTTTAGGGACCTGGTCTGCCAGACTGCCTTCTGCATTATCAACAATTTGTTTAATGCTCGTTTTAGGGGACACAATGATGAAATATCCCCAGGAAGAAAATAATTTCAATAGAAGAACAGCAATTGTTACTTCGTTAGTATTTGCGTTGTCGCCTTTGGTAGTAATTTGGGGAAGAATTGCTGTAAGTGATGCACTTCTCTGTAGCACTCTAGGAATTTGCTTACTGCTTAAATGGAGAAGATTCGCTAATCCAGAAGGAGAAGTTTGGTGGTTGTCTTGGATATTTTTGTCATTAGCAGTTTTAACTAAAGGCCCTGTCGCCTTGGTTTTATCAGGATTAACAATTTTATTTTTTGCCTTATTCCACAACAATGTTCTAAGAATTTTAAAAATATTGAGAGTACTGCCCGGGCTTTTTATTGTTTTTATTATTAGTTTCCCTTGGTATTTAATTGAATTATTAATAGAGGGAAAACCATTCTTAGATAGTTTTTTTGGGTATCATAATCTTCAAAGGTTTACCTCAGTAGTAAATTCTCATAGCGAGCCATGGTGGTTTTTTTTAATAGTATTATGTATAGCTTCTTTACCTCTTACGCCATTTTTATTGATAAGTATTTGGAAGAATTTTTACAATATATATAGATGGCCTGTAAGGCTTATTAAAAAACCAGAGAAGTCATTATTTGAGTTTTCATTTTTTTGGTTAATCGCTGTATTTTTCTTCTTTACTATTTCAGCTACCAAGCTTCCAAGCTATTGGCTTCCTGCTACTCCTGCCGCATCAGTTTTAATATCACTTTCCTTAACTAATCATGTTAAGGAGGAATTTTTAAAATCTTTGGCTTGGAAATTTACAATATTTTTATCAATACTCTTTTCCATATTTCTCTTCTCTTCAAAGCTGTGGATTCAGCTTCTTAATGATCCTGAGATTCCCAATTTCTCGGAAGAATTAACCAATAGCTTTTTAATTGAAAGAGCTGGGTTCATTTTCATTTTAATCGCTGTTCTAGGGATCATATTTTCCTCTAGAAAGATATATGGAAAATTATTAATTTTGCAAATCCCTATAGTTTTATCTCATTCTCTGATTGTGTTACCAACTTTTGATTTAGCAGATAGGTTAAGACAACTTCCCTTAAGACAAGCCTCAGAATTACTTTTAAATTCTCAAAATAGAAACGAGCCTCTAGTAATGGTAGGAGCTATGAAACCCTCAATTCATTTTTATACTAATCAGGTTATTCTTTTTGAAGGTCGATCTAAAAATGCTTTTGTAAATGTTTCAGATCGACTTAAAAATGAGAAGCGAAGAGGCTGGAAAGGTTTGCCAATACATGGATCCAATGGCTCAGAAACAACTCTTTTACTTATTGATAAAAGATCAATGCAAAAATCTTATTGGCAAGGACTTAATCCAAAAGTTTTAGGTAATTTTGGTGTATATAGCGTTTGGAGACTTGATAGAGAAATTCTTGAAAGACGAGCTAACTTTTTGAAAAGAGAGGGTGTTATTTCTACTTGGAAAAATCCTAGACCGGAAAGATTTTAAAAAAAAATTTTCAAAATCTATTGGATCGAATTTATTAAATCTTGTTTGCTACATTTTTCTGGGATCATAACAATGCCCAAATCATCCTGAAGCCTCTCCAAATCAATCACCGAATCTTCAGTTATTGAGCTTATTACATCCTCAAGACTTGCCCCCATGTCATTTGCCATCTCTATCAACATACGCAATGTCTCATCGTTTAAAGAAAGATTTACGTTTATAGAAACGTTTTGACCTGAGCAATTATTTGAGTTCATAAAGAAAACATTAAGATATTGTCGGGCTGTTTTGGACTATTTCTTGAATAGCTTCAGAAAATGAATTTTTTAGGGATATTTATAATCTCATAAAAAATGAACAAAAAAAATCTTCCTAAGTAATTACCTAGGAAGATATGGCAATTTTTGTTTAAGGCTTAGAACATTTCTCCTTTTAATTTCTCAGCCCATCCTGAAAGTCTTTCATCAGTCATGTCTGATTCACTGTCTTCGTCAAGAGGTAATCCGCAGAACTCTTCTCCAACCACACTTTTTGATTCGTCAAAAGTGTAATCAGACTTTGCAGTGTATCCAACCATTGAAGCACCTGCTTGCTGGAAGTACCTGTGCAGTTCTTCCATTGCATCACAATAGTTTTCGGTGTAAGTAGAAGAATCTCCTAGACCAAAAATTGCGACTTTCTTACCACTGAGATCTAGTTCTCCTATGTCTTCAAGGATAGAGTCCCAAGCAGTTCCTGATCTCTCAGAGTCAGCACCGGTATTCCATGTAGGGATGCCACAAATAACCCCATCATGTCCAGCTAGTTCACTAAGGTCATCGACGTCTGAAATATCCTTTGGACCTTCAGCAGAGTCAAGTAAGCCGTGCAGCCTTTCCGCTATATCTTCGGTTTTACCTGTCGTTGTAGCGAAGTAGATTCCTACAGTCATGGAGCAATTTAAAATCAAGAATATTTTAAAGCAGCTTTGCACATTTAGAGTGAATTTGGTTTTTTTTAAATTTTCTTGTCTATTAAATATTGATTTTTGATACATAAATAAGTCAATATTTATTGCTCTTCTCTCTTGAGAACTATTTTCTAAGATTATTGTTCGTTTAAATGGCGATTTTTAAATGTAGTGCTCAAATGGCTTTTAAAGGAAAAATCTTCAAAAGTATTAGAATAAAAGAGTAAATGCAGCAGATTTTTAATTAACTCAATACATAAAGATACAAAAATCATTTAAAAGGGTCATTATTAAAGATCTTTATCTGAAAACATTTATATTCCTTGTATTAAAGCCTTTTAGGTACTTAGAAAATTTAAATTTTGCTAACTAGTTCTGTCTCTCCCTTATCAATTCATATGGTTTATAAGTTTGGTCCCATCATTCCAAAGCCACTTTGAAGTCCGAATGAAATTAATACAAAACTACTGATTGCCAAACCAATCAAAACTGAAGTGTAAAGCCTATTAACTCCATAACCAGCTTCAACAGGATTGAAATCAGCCACTACAAATGATTTTTTACTGTATTTCCCTCTATCGCTAAGACCTATTGCGCCCATTGCTGTCTGAGGTGTAAGAGAGCTGCCTTCGTCATCAAGGAACCAAGGCTTGTTTGGACTATTGGTTTCAGCATCAGAGATACCTGAAGTTACTGAAGAAGCGCTATTAATTCGACTTGAATCTTCTCTGAAAAATCTTGGAAACATATATGTATGCCAGAGACCTATTACTCCAGCCCAAGCAATCATGCTTACTCCAGCTAATCCGAAGAGAATTTCTTTAAAACCGAATTCCATAAATCAAATAAATTAATTTACGCCTTTTAGGGCAATGATTCCACCCTATCAGAAGTAAAGCGAGTCAACTTAGAGAGTTATCAAAGCTTCTAAAATCGGACCAATTTGTTACAGAATTCATAAGCTCAATCAATCAATCAGCCTTTTTGGCTCTCATATGCCAAGATTTATTGGATAAATATATAGATGGATGATCAACCTCAAATTACTCTTGGTACTAACCCCAGTCATTTTTTCAGTTGCCTTTACTGATTATTGGTTGAGAAGATGGGGAGTATTTGTCTGGGATAATGGTCCTACTATTCAAAACCAGCAGGTTTGGGAAGACACAGCAATTGTTGCAGATAAAGGAAGACCAACAGATGGATACCCTGTATTTACTGTTAGGACTTTGGCAGTAAATGCTTTAGGAATTCCAACAGTGTTTTTCCTTGGGGCAATTTTTGCAATGCAATTTATCCGCCGCGGTGTGATAAACGCATAAAAAATAACAGTTATCATAATTTCTTTTTAAAAATTAACTATAAAAAAGACCTAATTAATATTGGGTCTTTTTTTAATGGTCTTTGTTACCAATAAATATTAAATTATTTCTTTAATACAAAAATAATCAATTCATCTTATAATTATCGCAAATTTTAAGTTCTTGATGGATTCTGAAAATACCGTGGTTGATTTTCCAACTGACCAAGAGCAAATAGCTTCAATCATTGAAGATGCATTCCCAAAGAAAAAGAGTGATAAAGATCTAGGGAATCCACAATCTGATGCTAATAGATTAGGGTCTAGAATCTTTTTCTTATGGGTTTGGCCAATTGTTGCGGTAAATAAAATTAGAAATTTATTTAGCAGAATGGATTTCGTGAAGCCTTATGAATCTGGTATTAATGATTCTTACGAGGTTAGTGATACTGAGACTGTTTATACAATGACCAAAGATGCTTTCGCCGGCAAAGGTGGAATGAAATTTATGGGAATTAGATTTATGTCTATTTGGGTCTTCCCTATTGCAATAACAGGAGCTGTTATTGAGTTCCTATTCGTTGGACCACTTAAAGGTACCAATCCATTTGGTTAAAAGTTAATCCAACAATATTCTTCAATTTTAGAGATCTTGAAAATTAATTATATTTTCAGACGTTTCTAAATGGGAAAAAAGGAGTAACTTTTTTAGTTGGGTTACTACTCGCAATAGCTTTGCCTCTAATGTACATGAATAGACCAAGTGTGATTATCATTACAGGTGGATGCAGAGCTAAAGATCTGCCAATAAGTTGAAGCTCTTCTCCTGACATTTAATTAGATTAATTCTTGATCAACTATAGCTTGTAAAGAAGCTAAAAAAAAATAATTTAATATATATAAAAGAATCTACTTATTATTTTTTTTGTTATAACTAAGCTTTAAAATTAGAATCGAAAAATTAAAAATAAAGGTAACGACATTGGCAACTAGAATAGGAGTTGAATGAATTTTTAAACCGTAAATAATCCAACAAATAAGACCTGTTATAAACAGAATCAACATAATTAATGAAACATCATCAGCTGATTTTGTTTCCCATGTCTTATATAGCTGGGGTAAAAAAGCTATGGTGGTTAATAAAGCAGCTGAAAAACCAAATAAATCTATATAATTAAATTGATTCATTTTTATTTAATAGAAATGATATAGATCAAAACAATATAGTAATAAAAAATTAGTATATTATAGTTTTACCCTTTATTAATAGTATCAAAATCTTATGAGTGATCAGTCTGATTTTAATGATGAAGTTTTAAAGGGTAAGTTGGAAACTTTATTAGATGGAGATAATGAGATTAAAAATTGGCATGAAGGCCTATTAATAAAATCACTTATCCTTTTGCCAATAATAATTTTCATTGTGGGTTTATTTATTGTGAATAGACCCGAAAATATAACAGATATATTATTTATATTTCTTTACCCTTTAGCTCTAATATTGATTGGGTTGATACTTCTATTTGTTATGAGAAGCAAATTGAAGTAGAAGATATTAATAGAATCTTTTACTTTAAATCTTGGTTGTCATGTAGCCAATAAGGTAAGTCCCACTGTAAGCTATTAGTAATTAAACATTAATATCCAATGGCAGGCGGACCATTATTGCAACTTTGGGAAAACCTACTTCCATTTGCTAAGGATCTAAGAATTCGATTTGCAATAGCAATGCTAGGTAATATTTTAGCAATATTATTTATTTTCTCCTTATGCAAAATGTTTATTCCAGGATTGGAAGAGCAACTATTTAGTTGATTTTCTAGCCCAGAATTGATACATTTCTCTAAAAGAATTAGGATTCAATTTTTCAAATTTATCCCATAAATCTAAATCTTTTAAAGAGTCTATATCTTTATTATCTCTTTGAAATTTATCTTTTATATCTTTTGAAAGAGTAAAACCTAGGAATTCTAGACTAGATACTTTTAACATCTCTTTAATTTCAATTAAGGAGTAACATTTTTCTTGACTATGAAAGCAAAGATCTCTACACATTGAGGTTGAGTAGAAATCTGACCATTTAGTTATTTCATTTAACTGTTCTATTTCGCCATTAAGTATGTCATTTCTGAAGCTTCTTATTCCATCAACGTCTGGTTTAATATCTTTTTCTTTGATTAGATCTCTCGCTTTTAGTATTCCTTCTCGTGCATACTTGCTGTACAAACCCAACTTTAAAAAACCTTTTGGTTCTAATACATCAAATAGATTTAATAATCCTTTAGTAGGATCATTCATATGGTGAAGAACACCTGAACATTCTATTAAATCAAATCTTTGATTTAGTGATGTCAATTCAAGTAAATCCATTTCTATGAAATTGACATTTTTTAATCCGTATTCATCAACCTTTCTCTTGGCATATGAGATACTTGAATTGCTTAAATCGATTGCTGTTATCTCACAATTACGATATCGAGATGCTTCAAGTATTTGAATTCCCGTTCCACAACCAGCTATAAGTATATTGATTTTTTCATTTTGTAATTGAGCTGAATTATATTTAATTCTATTTGGATAAACTTCAGAATTAATAACTGATAAAAAGTTTAATTTGTTTTCTTTAATATATGAATTATATCGCCATCTAGGATATGGGTTTAATTCATACTGGTTTTTTACTTCCTTGGATATTGAATCTTTTATATTTCCTATCTTTTTGATTCCTTTTGAAATATTGTTTTCTTCATTTAACTCTTTGAATTGTAAATCAAGTAAATTATCTAATTCTTTGTTATTTGATCTATAAGTATTTAGATTGATTATGTTATTGTTTATTGAAGATAGCGATTGATAACATGATATTAAGGCTAATTTATAGTTATTATTATTATTATTATTATTATTATTATTGATTGTTTGCTTAAGTTCTTGTAGTTTGTCTTTTTCTTCTCTAGATATGTAATAGACATACTCATTTAAGAAACATTGCGATCCAAGAGCTATAGTAAAGTCAAAAATAGTTTTACTTATTTTGTCTTCATCTGAATAGCTTATAAGAATATTTTTACGTATATTTCCTAAAACTTTTTCCCATAATGGAGAGCAAAATATTAGTAACGAAAGTGCTTTTATTACTTCCTTGTCTTTGATAAGCATGTTGAATTCATGATTCTCATACAATTCGGATTCTAAAATAGATAATTTTTCTAATATTTCTTTAGAGATCAGTCTGCTTATATTCCCAAATAGTTCTCGATGAGAAATATCTGTTCTATTTAATATACCTTTCAGTAATTCTCTATCATCTTTCTCTGCTGTGTTCAATAATTCTCCTTTTTTAATTAATTCACTTATATTTTGATAACTTAAATTACTATTCTTATTCAATAAAAGTTCTTTTTTTGTAAGTATTAATGAATTTTTATAATCACCAATTAGGTTATATAAAGTGGCTAGATTTAAATAACAGTTTTCTAATTTATTATCTAGCTCTATTGCCCTCTCTGTATATAATATTGCCTTTTCTATCTCTTGTTTTTCTTTATAGCATGCACCTAGATTCAAATGAGCGATAGCAGACTTATTATTTATTTCTAATGCTTTTAAATAGTAGTCTTCTGCTTTATTAAGTTTATTAAAATCTTTATTTAATAACCCTAGATTGATATATGCATCAAAGTAATTTCTATCTAGTTCGATTGCTTTTTCAAGTGATAATTCCGACTCATCATATTTATTTAAACTTTTTAAAATTAATCCTCTAATACAATATCCATTAGGTAGACTTGGTTTTAATTTAATGGCTTCTTCAATTATTATTTCTGCTTTTTCTAAATTATTTAATTTATAATACAAAAAAGATAAATTTAATTTCGAGTAAATATGATTTGGAAAACTTTTAGAACATTTTTCATATAGTCTTATCGCTTTATCATTTTCTTCTCTTTCTTCACATATGAGTGCATAATTTGAAATTATATCTGCATCTGAATACCCATTCCTTAAAAAAGCTATATAACCTTTTTCTGCTTCATCTATATTGCCTTTTATATGATTATTGATTGATCTTGCTTTCAGATCCTTTTCTGAAAGCTTTAGGAGCTTTTTTGAAGAGCCTTTATTCTCTCTTATCTTTTTACCGAAACCACTCAATGATTTTTATTTAATTAGTAGCATTATACTAAAACTAAAAAGTCTTATTATTTTAGCTTAATAAATCTATGGTTTCCGAGCTATTGTTACTACCTTTTGATTTATAAATTATAGGGTTAATACTATTTTATTAACTCTTTTTACCTCCAATATGCCTCAATTTTTTATATAATAAATCAAAATAGTTTCAGAATTCAAATGCCTTTAAAGTTAGGCGATCAAATACCTGATTTCTCACTCTCTGATCAACTAGGAGTATCTAGGACGAATAAGCAAGCTAAAGGTAGGCCACTAGTGTTATTTTTTTATCCCAAAGATGATACCCCTGGTTGTACAGCCGAAAATTGCGGCTTCAGAGATAAATATGATCTTTTTAAACTATTTGGTGCTGAGGTTTGGGGGGTGAGTGGAGATGATGAAGCAAGTCACAGATCTTTTGCTGACAAAAATAAGCTGCCATTCCCATTACTATGTGACACGGATAATTCTTTGAGAAGAGCTTTTGGTGTTCCTAAAGTTCTTGGTTTGCTTGACGGCCGTGTGACTTATATTGTCGACTCAAAAGGTATTATTAGGCATATTTTTAATGACCTTTTAAATGGTCCTGCTCATGTAAATGAGGCACTAAGGGTATTAGGTGAAATAAGAAATTAATTAATTCTGGTAGAAATTTTAATTTTTTTGTTTTCTAAAGTAGTTGTTTAAGAAATACTCAAGATATTAATTTGCTACTAATTTCTTTCGCTTGTAGTTTTTCTACAACTGTTTCAGAAGAAATCTTTGCAACATCATTCAAGCCGTTTGCATCAAACCAAGGTGCTGTTGCCCAGTCGAATCCTTTACCGAAGGTATTATCTGGAGAAATTATATACCAGTGGCAAGCAGTGTCGGGAACATCTACTGCACATTTTGACCAATTATCACTCCACTGAGGCACTTGAACCCAAAGTAAAGTTGAGAAAAATATAGATAATAAAGAAGTGAACATTTCTTTAGATTTACTTTATTTTAGTGTTTTTTTTTCTTGAATGAGGATTTAAAAAAAATTTTTTGAAAGATAATCAAATAGTTATTATAAGTTAATCTAATTAATCTTCCTATTATTTTTTAAGTACCTCAGGCATAAAATTTCTTGGCTCTGTTCATTTTCTCCAGAATTTATAATCCATTCTTTAAATTCTTGATAAAGAACGGATCTATCTATTTTATTTATTTCAGTCATCCTAATTAAGGTACAACTAAGTGTGATTGAAATAATTTCCTCAACAGAAGGGTTATTCTTCAATTTTTTTTTGGATCTCGTCTGAGTAATTTAATTAAAAATTCTCTATGACGAGTCTTTTGGCCTATAATTTTATATTAAATTTATCAATCGAATATAATTACCCAATAATGTAAGGTATTCTTATAAATATTATTTCAAGTTAGTTATCATGCACGTATACTATTTTCTAAATCTATTTTTCAATGGAAAGAGAAACTAAAAACAAATATTTCCTTATTTGTGTTGAAGAGATTTGGGAAGAAATAGAGGCTCAAATTTATGAACTATTAGGTGCAATATTCTTCTTTGGTTAATTTATTTGATTTTTTAACCACATTGGATGACTAAAGTATTTGATCTTTTTAGAAAATTAAATTAATCGTAGGATAAATCCTCAATTAATAGAGAATTTATTTCCAATTAATTTACATATTGATTTTTTAGTGCTCTAAGCTTTTCTCTTTGGCGACTAATTCTATAAATTTCCATACAAGGGCATGTTTGTAGTCGTCCTTATTTGGACATGCCGATACTACTTCTTTCCATGAGAAATTATCTTGATCTTTATTGTCTTTTAGTGGTGATCCAAAATCTCTTGCAAGATCAGAAAGGAAAGAGTATCCAAGTCTATCTGAAGTATATTGGATGATCTCATCTGAGTAACTCATATATAGCAAGAGAGTGTCAGCTTGATAGTTATGTCTTGTGCATGCACCATCAGAACAACCACTACTCGCAATCTCTAAACACGCTTTATGATCATAGGTTTCCTTGATTAACTCAACTAATTTTCCCATTTGATTTTTCCAGCACACTTCTGTTATAGCTAATAAAAAATATAATTACGTGTTCAACCATATAAACAAATAAAATTTAGAAAATAACTAAATATTATTTTTCGTTGAATTGCGATTAGGTAAATGTACTGTTTTTTTGGATTTGAAAATTCTTAAACGAAATAAAAAAATTGAAAATGCTTAGTTTATTGTTAGCTAATAAATGAAACTCTGTTAAAGATAATCAAAGCTATAGAAATGATTTGAAATTTCTCAATAAATTATTAAAATAATAAATATTTTAGTCAACAAATCTTGAGTATAACCATCTAAAAAATGTTCCTATAACTGGAATATTACCAAATGTTCCTGAACAAAAATCAAAATAATCTCTATGTTCCTTCACCCTCCCTTCTTCATCAAATATTAATCGTGTTGCCCCATCGTATACAAATTCGATACCTTTTATTTTTAAACCCATTGTCCATTCAACAAAAGCAATATTATTATTAATGGCAATTGAATGTGATTCTAGATAAATATCATCGCATCTTTTGATTAATCCATCTTGGGCTTTGATATATGCATCAATTCCATTTTTTTCTTGAGTAGGGTCGATGAATTTAACTTGTTGATTATAGAAAGATTCCCATTCTTCTCTAGATGGAGCTTTCTCTCCATAAGATAAATTAAAGAATTTGTTTAATTCTTTTTCCTTGATGAGCATTGAACTTAATGTTTTAATTACAATCTAGATTATTTAAATAGACACCGCGTTGAAGCTATGTCATCAAGATAACTCAGAAATAGCTTAGATTTAGTATCTATTCATTTAGCTCATATGAACAGTAAGAACATTCTTATTTCTATTGCTGTCCTTGGAATAGGAATAATCCTCTATAAATTGCTTTTAGGAATTGTCCTGCCAATAGCTTTGTTTGTCTCTCTTGGATATGTTTTGAAGTTCTTACTTAAGAACTCTGAATCTAATTCAGTTGAGGAAATTTCTCAGATTTTAACTAATAGTGAAAGTTCTGAATCAAATGACAACATAGTTGAAATTAAACCCATTGAAGAGGATAAGCCTGTCGAAGAGGATAAGCCTGTCGAAGAGGATAAGCCTGTCGAAGAGGATAAGCCTGTTGAAAAAGACCAGCCTGATCAAGAAGATAAATCTAATTAAGAGGTGATTATTGAATATTAAAAATGATTTCTCAGGTTCTTTATGGATACAAATTCAAAAAATAGTTACTGGGATTCAAAGCCTTATTGGTGTCAACCTTGGTCAATTATTGGCTTTGGAATTTTAGTTCTGGTTTTTAGTTTGAAACTGTTTAACAACATTATAATTACTTCGATTTTAGGCTTTTTAATTATTATTTGGTGGATATTATTTTTAATACTTGCTCCGAATTCATATCAAGAGATTAATGATAAAAAATAATTATATTTAAGAGAAGTAAGAAATTTAATTGAAGTCCTTATTTTTTACTACTTTTATTTGTTCTGGATTGAAAGCCTATGTAGCCTCCTAAAAACGCTTTCGATTTGTCCAGTAAAATTCAACTAACTCTCTTGTGGAGCTTGTTATTAGAGCTTCTCTGCCTAGTCCTAGTCCGCTTGAAAGCTTTAGGCTCGTGGTTGGTTTCCAACTTGAAGTTTTTGAAGATTCCATTTGATACCTCAATTAATAGATTGAATAAGTATGCGAAGAATCCTTTCCCTTTATTGATCGTTTCATTAATCATGCCTATCTAGTTAAATGATTTTTGGTAAATGCTAGGCAAGCAAGTTGAGATTCTTCAGCAAAACCTAAACGCCTATTCATAGTACATCTGTACTATGAAATTGTCAATTCTTCTTTAATGGTGATCCAGTGCCATTTTATCAAAGTTAAAAGAAATAAGATACTAATAGAAAGTATTTTTAAGTTTTTTTATATTTTATTTGTTAAAAAAACTATTATTAATTAATGATATAAATATGTTAAAAAATAATCAAATATTATAAATCCAAAATAGTATATATAAAAACTTTTTTGGATCTATATATACTAAATATTTAAGTATAATTAAGTTATTTATAAAATTGTAATCTAAACTTATGTAAGTTAGTTTAGATTAATTAAAAGTGAATTTATCTATGACCAGTATCTCCTGTGTTGAAAAATCGCTAGCAGATATACAATTTATCCATTCTTTATATTCTTGTGCAATAGCTAATTGATCACCTGGATTCACTTCAACAGTTCTTTTTAAAATATGAGATAAACCTTTAACTAATAAATCTTCTATCCCTTTTTGATTTTCGTGCATTAGCTGTTTGCTTCTATTCCATAATAACTTTTTTATCTAATTTGTAAATAGAGATTATCTTTTATCATAAAAATTAAATATTTTAGAGAATTACATAATCAAATTTATTAGACTGGATTACTATCTTCATTTTTATTTTGTGAGGGTATAAATCCTAATTCTTCTGTTAACTGGACCAATCTGAGTTGCGAATCTTCTATATTTAAATTTATTTGATAAGAATCTTCTTTTATATCGTTACTCTTTTTATTACACTCGCTAGTTACTTTTTTTATAGAGATCTTTGACTTAATTAATTTCATAGTAATATTAATAAAATTCATATTTATTAAATAAAATGAGATAATGATTCCAATTAGAACGAGATAAATATTATGAATAAAAAAATATGAAAACACGAGAATGAATGATAAAATCTCTAATAGATTATTAGTTTTGTAACTGTTCATAATTATGCAACATCCTTTTGATTTATTTTACTTTGCCTTGCTAATAATGTCAGATCATATGATGATTGTATTTGATTATTATAGTCTAGATCATCAATAAACCTCGAGATAATTTTTTTATTGTTTTTCAATTTATTAAATATTTTCTTTGGCAGGTCAGGAAGAACTATTGGTTTTTTATCTTTTGATCTTATATATCTTTTTCTTTGCCCACTATCAACAGTGGAGAAATTGAATTCATTACTTTCTGAAAAATTCGTTTTTCTGCATCTTGACTCTGTTATTGCCATTAGTTCCGAAAGACTTCTTATTGATGGAATCATGCTACATACCTCTCGTCGTTTTTTGTGAGTTGTTTACTTTTTATGCTTGTATGTTTTTTGTAAGCATTTATATAGTTCACGTCGTACATTCCTAATCCTTCTTTCTTTGGATTATATAAATGTATGTGTCCACTTCTTGAGTTTGATTTCTTATTCATGATATTTATATTAAGCTCCTTTTCTTTTGCTCATAACTTTCAGCTTTTGTTGAGAGAAGATTGCCTTTAGGCCTATATCTTTCTCTTAACTTGTTTGATAAACCTTGGCCTATATTTTCAATTAGTTCGTTTTTAGCATTTTTTCTATTGGGAGGGCTTTTGAAAGAGTGCTTGCTTTTCATTTAGGTTGGATAATAGTTTTAAAAGGTTTTTTAATAGATGAATTAGAGAAGAGATTTGATTTTGTCTCTATTTGATAGTAGTTCGCTTAGTTTTTTGTTTTCATCTTGAAGGCTAACTATTATTTTTTTATAAGTCTCTATCTTCTCTTTAAGAGATTTTATTTTTTCGCTTTCTGTTTTCTTAGGCGACACTTTTGCTGATCGTTTCCCTCCTTTGACTAATACTCTTACTGTTGCCTCTGTCATTCTTTCCCCATTTTCCAATGCCTTGAAAACTCTCTGCCGCTCCTTGTCCGTTACTCCTTTGCTTCCCATCAGAGCAAGAGATCTAGGCGTTAATGATGCAAGAAGGTTGTCTTCTATATCTGATCCTCCTAGCCAGTTTGTGTAAGCACTGACTAGATCAATGGCGAATCTTTCTGAGCAATTTATTGCACCCGACTTTAGGAATGCCCTCCAATTCCCTGGCTTAATATTTCCCTTTATGTCGGAAAGATTGGCGGCAACGGCTCTTAATGACTGTCCGACACAGCTCAGCTCCTCGTTTATCTCTACAACAGACTCCTTTACATATTCAACCTGGGCGGGCACGAGTCCCTTGGTTACCTCGCTATTCAGCGGAATATTTGCTAGGTCAACCACCTCTGTCGGTGATAAGTCCATAGGCTTAGCTAAATACTTTTTCAATATACGCCCTGTGACGAGTCGGAACAATAGGTTCAAATGTACTATTTTCTGCGGTTCTTGGATTTCCAGACTTTCGCTATAAATCTTTCATATTGTTTTACCTTTTTATCCTCTTAGTGATCGCCTTGATAAGATTTATGATCATATGATTTTTGTAGAATGTTTCATTGGTATCAATAGGTCTAAACTCTGTATTTTTTTGTGTCTTTGTTGGCTTTTCTGCTGCTTTGCCTAAGCTATGACCCAGCCTAATTAATTTTTTTCTAATCCTATTATTAACTCTTTATTTGGCTTGATCTGGTACAACTGAGTATATGTACTTAGTTGTCGATACTCTCCTTGCTAGGCAGGTGGTGTGAATCTTGCGTATAGATATAGGTTGAATTAATTCTCTTCGTTGGGTTGCTGCACCTCTACCGCACCACATTTTTGTACAGGATTTTCTTTTTAATTGCTATGCCAACTAATTCAAATTTATTGTTTCTAATCTCTGCTGTATCGCAAATAATGTATTTTCAACATTAAAGACGTAGGCGAAAGTAACCTATAGCAAGTCAGTCATAGCAATAGTTCTTAAGTTTATATTACAGCTGAATAAGGTCTTTAGGCATTGTTTAGGCAACTGGCTGTATTTTAAAATGAGTTTTTACTTTTATTAATTAATAATGGAAGTTAAAAAAATATATCCTCCTTCTATTCCTTTTTTGCAAGTAAAACTGGACAAAATAATTATAGATTACTTATGGAATATAATTGATATTGCAAAATCTAATAATATAAATTTTAATAGAAAATTAGCAGGTAATATTTCTGAAAGTCTTTTGCTTGAAGATAAGAATTCGTATTTCTATAAATCTGTTTGTTTGCCTTTGGTAAAATATTTTCGAGATAATAAATCTCTTGAGAATGATCCTGTTTCACAAAATACATTATTAGGTTCAAATCCTAAACTTTTATTGAATCAATTTTGGGTCAACTATCAATATCAGACTGAATTCAATCCTTATCATGATCATAGTGGTGTCTATTCTTTTGCGATTTGGATGAAGATTCCTTATTCTTGTTCAGATCAGAAAAAGCTACCACAGTTTTGTAATATTAAAGAATCAAATATAAAGGTGGGATCTTTTGAATTTGAATATACTGATATTCTTGGTTCCATTCGGCAATTAACTTATGATTTATCACCTAAATATGAAGGCTATATGGTTTTCTTCCCTGCTAAATTAAGACATTGTGTTTATCCATTCTATGAAAGAGAGGAACCAAGAATTTCAATAGCAGGAAATTTATCTTATTTGCCTTAATGATATGAGTAAAAAAAGTTAAAATCATATATATATTTCCATATTCTATTTTTTTTATTATTACGTTGTTTTTAAGTGTATATTTTTAAGAGGGATTAATAAATTCAAATCTTTCATTATTTGATAATTATTTTATATGTATTTTCAGGACATAATATCAAGCCTAAATGATTTCTGGAGTGAGAAAGGTTGCTTGCTTCTTCAGCCGTATGATTTAGAGAAGGGTGCAGGGACGATGAGCCCTCATTCCTTTTTGAGAGCTATTGGTCCTGAACCTTGGGCTGTCGCTTATCCAGAGCCATGTAGGCGGCCAACTGATGGTAGATATGGAGATAATCCAAACAGAGCTCAACATTATTTTCAATACCAGGTTCTAGTTAAGCCTTCTTTAGATGGTATCCAAGAAATTTATTTGTCTTCTCTTGAAGCATTAGGGATTTCATCTAAAGATCATGATATTAGATTCGTTGAGGATAATTGGGAGTCTCCAACTTTAGGTGCCTGGGGAGTGGGTTGGGAGGTTTGGCTCGATGGGATGGAAGTTACCCAATTTACTTATTTCCAGCAATGTGGAGGTCTTGATTGCAAGCCTGTCTCGATTGAGATCACATATGGCCTTGAGAGATTGGCAATGTATTTGCAAAATGTTGAAAGTATTTGGGACCTTTCCTGGAATAAAAATAATAAATATGGGGATATTTGGCTTCCTTTTGAAAAAGGGCAATGCAAGTATAATTTTGAAGAATCTAATTCGGATAATCTAAGGAAACTTTTTGAAATTTACGAGGAGGAGGCTCGTCAATTAATCGCTAAAAAATTACCAGCACCTTGCCTCGATTACGTTTTAAAATGTAGCCACACTTTTAATTTATTAGAAGCTCGAGGGGTCATTTCTGTTACTGAGAGAACAAAGATTATTGCAAGAATTCGATCTTTAGCTCGTAAAGTTGCTGAGGCTTGGTTAGAAGAACGAGAGGTCTTAGGGTTCCCTCTTTGTTCAAATTAGTTATTAACAGGAAGTAATATGTTTGGTTTTTTAAGTAAAAATAGTTTCGTTTAATATCCAGACGCGTATCAAAAGATACTTTCATGATATTAGCCTCTGGAATGTCGTAATAAATACACTATTGTAAAGTTGACAATTTTTGTGTGAGGACACAATGAAGCTTTTTCAGCGTTTGCTGGTGGCTCCTGCTGCTTTGGGCCTAATGGCTCCACTAGCTGCTAATGCCGACATTACTACCGTTTCAAGCGAATCAGATTTCAGCTCTGAAGTTATTCAAGCTCGTGTTGATGGCGTTGAATCTCAACTCGGCGAAATCATGGCTGGTCAGTTCTCTTCAACTACAAAGATGAGTGGTAAGGCCGCTTTCATCCTTGGTTATGTTGATGATGACAATGAAACTGATACAGATGAAATAACTGGTGAATATATGTACCAGTTAAATATGAACACAAGTTTTACTGGTGAAGACAATCTTTATGCCCGTATCAAAGCTGGTAACGTAGGTGATCATTTCGGCGATTCTCGCCAAGGTACTTACTTGTCAGCAGCGAACACTAAAGGCGATGAGTTAAGGATCGATAAGCTTTGGTATCAATTCCCAGTAGGTGAAAGTCTTACAGTTTGGGTTGGACCAAAGATTGAAAACTACTACATGCTAGCTAGTTCTCCTTCAATCTATAAGCCTGTAATGAAGCAATTTGCTTTAGGTGGCAATGGTTCGGCTTATGGGTCAAGTACAAGTCCAGGATTTGGTGTTGCTTGGACACAAGAAACAGAAGATCCTTCAGATGGTAGATGGGCTGTAAGTGCTAGCTACACTGCAAAAGATGGTGCGACTTCAGGTTCTGATAAAGGAATGTTTGGCGAAAAAACTAGAAATTTCGTCTTAACCAAAGTTGAATACGGTACACCTCAGTGGCAAGTTTCTCTTGCAACCTCATTTAAGGAAAATGGAGCAAGTGGTTATGATGGTTATTACCATTCAGCACTTGCAGATCACAATGGAGACATAACTGCATATGCTCTTAGAGGATATTGGCAGCCTGAAGAGAATGGTGCTATCCCATCAATCCAGGTAGGTTATGACACAGCTACAATGGATAGTCCTTCAGCTGGTGAAGCAGAGGACACAGCTGGTTGGATGGTAGGTCTTGGATGGAAAGATCTCTTTATTGATGGAAATAGAGCTGGAGTAGCAATTGGTTCAAGAATGGCTGCAACTTCTATCAAAGGTGGTGGAACAGATCCAGCAGAAGACAATAGTGTTTGGGAAGCTTATTACACTTTCAAAGTTAATGATGGTGTAAGTGTTACTCCTGCTATCTTCGGTGGATCAGACACTGAAGTAAGTGGTAAAGACCATACAGGAGCCGTTCTTTTAACTGAATTCAGATTCTAATTTTTTAATTAGTACAAAAAAACGCCCTTTAAGGGCGTTTTTTTTCACTAAAAAGGCCCATTTTATTGGGCCTTTTTTTTGTAGATAATTGTTTTACCAGCAGTTTTCTCCTTCTCCTATGGGAATACAAACATCTGCTTTTTTAGCTTTTTTAGCAGCTTTTTGTGCGTCCTCGTCAAGCTTTCCATCTTCATCTGCATCTTGATCAGTAGTCCATTCCTTTAGACCACCCATATCACTATGCTTTTCTCCAGCCATTGAATTGTTTGGAATTATGGCATTAGTAGCAGATAATGCCGCTGCTGCGGCTAGGAATATTCCTATTGGAGAGTTTTTGGCCATATGTAATTAATTTTGCATTTATTTTGATAGCTTAAGCCTATTGGCGAAAGTTCATTTATTACTTTCTTTTGTATAAATAGTCAAGTTCAGTCTCCTAGTCTTCTTAGGATATTGCTGTATGCCTGGAAAATTAAATCTAATTCATCGGATCTTCCAAATTTTGCCAGTAAGCCTTTTGCTCCAGCATCAAGCCCAAATAAACAATTTCTATCTTCATTATTTTGTACATAGCTTTGAATCCAGCCTACACATACATAACGTTCACCATCTTTGACTTCAGCAACAGAATGTAATTGTGTGCTTGGATAAATTATCATTTCTCCAGCAGCTAGTTTTATTTTTTCAGTTTTATTTATTGTTCGAATACATAACTCACCCCCGTTATAATCTTCAGGATCACTTAAAAATAATGTAAAAGATAGATCACTTCTTCCTGAGGGCATATAAGGGTTATCAATGTGAGTTCCGTAGCCATCACCAGCAAGAGAGTGAGTAAACATGACTCCATGGATAAGGTTAGGTAATGTAAAACTTTTTAGAAGAGGATTTGAGACGATTTTATTAACAATAAGATCTCTAAGCTCAATTGATAATTTTGAGCTTTTATCTAATTGAAAATTAGATTTTATTTTTGCGGCATGGCTTCCTGCAGTTTTTTTGCCATCTTGCCATGAGGATTTCTCTGCGTTTAGCTTTTGAATTACTTGAAGAGCTTCTGATTTCTCGATCAAAGAATGAGTCAAATATTCCATCTTTAATTTCTAGCTTTAGTTGCTATCCTAAAGTATAAATAAGATATCAATTTATACTTAAATACGTATCAAAGTTGCGAAGCTAGATTTAGCTCTGTCTTGTTGTCTAGTCTGTATAAAGATATTAATCCCTTCCCTAGATTAATGAATTTAATTAAGCGTCTTTTTACTTCAGTAATAGCAGGTAGTCTTTTGTTTTCTTCAGGCTTTAACTCTGTTAAGGCCTCTGATAGAGAAGTAAGGATTTATTCAGGCAGACACTACAACACTGATAAGCAGATATACAAGAAATTCGCCGAGGAGACTGGGATAAGAATCCGATTAATTGAGGCTACAGGTATTTCTTTAGTTGAAAGATTGAAAAGGGAAGGGGCAAATTCTAAAGCTGATGTGATTCTTCTTGTTGATGCTGCCAGAATAAGCAATGCTGCAAAAAGCGGTCTTCTTCAGTCATATAGATCAGATGAATTAGATAAAAATGTTCCAGTGGCATATCGAGATCCTCAAGCTAGGTGGTATGCCTTAACAAGAAGGGTTAGGGTTATGGTCGCCAATCCTAAAAAAGTTGATATCAATTCAATAAAAGATTACTCAGATCTTTCTAATCCATCTTTGGAGGGACTTGTTTGTGTGAGAAAAAGGAGCAGTCCATACAATCAATCTTTGGTCGCTAACCAAATTGTAAATAAAGGAGAAGCAAAAACTAAAGAATGGTTAAAAGGTATGATTTCAAATATTTCTCAGCCTTTTTTCCCCGGTGATATAGGAGTTATAAGAGCTGTAGCTCAGGGCAAGTGTGGAGTGGGGATAGTTAATCACTACTATGTTTCAAGGATGCTCGCAGGTGTCAATGGTAGAAAAGATCAAAGGTTGGCTAAAAAAGTAAAAGTTCTTACTCCTAATCCTGCCCATGTGAATGTAAGTGCAGGTGGAATTGCTAGATATTCTGAAAATAAAGAAGAAGCTATTCAACTACTTGAATATCTTGCTTCTCCTGACGGGAGTAGTGGATTAGCAGGTCCGACATTTGAACATCCTTTAGTTGGTTATAATAAAACGGATGAAGTTACACAGTTTGGAGGATTTACGCCTGATGGTGTGACTATTGATCAATTAGGAGCAAATAATAAAAAAGCAATAAACCTTATGAGAAAGGCAGGTTGGGACTAAATAATTTAGAATTAAACTTTTAATTCTGATTATTATTGAGAGAAAAGAGAAGATTGCTTTAAACTTATTTAAGGGGAGAGGTGGCTGAGTGGTCGAAAGCGAACGACTCGAAATCGTTTGATAGTTAAAACTATCCGTGGGTTCGAATCCCACCCTCTCCGCATTTTTGAGTTTCCATATAGCCCCATGAAGTATCGGGATCTTAATTTTCTAGTTAGATATTAAGAATTCAAGGGAATTGTTGCTTTATTTGATTCCATAAAGTCCAATAGAGTGCCATTAAAGTATTAGGGATTTTTTTAAGGAGAGAAATTAAATGTGCTATGGAAATTATCTAATTTAAAATGTTAGGTTTTTATCGAATGCAAAGCATTTTCTTGAGATTTTGTCATCTGAATTATTTCAACTCTTTTACAGAACCATCACTGCATTCTTGATAGCAATACCCTTTAACTGTTTCTGGACAGATTTTTTTACATGTGACTCCATTATTTCCGCATGCTGCTAAAAATGAACCAAGAAAAATGCTTGTTAAGACAATTGATAATTTCCTCATAAAACTCTTTTTTAAATATATAAAAAATATTATTTAATTAATCTCGCAAAGTAAATCATCTGTAATAAGTCTTATTCGCTAAGTTGCACTTGGAGATTGTTTTATTTAATAATAATATTTAAATAAAATGAAGAAGAGATTGAGCTGTGGATAAAAAAATTGAGGGGTTAACACCCCCCTCTTCTTTGAGTTAAAGTTCGTCCCATCCTATCCCATTTACGTGCTGGGAATGTGCTAGTGAAAATTGACTTCAAGCAGATACTCGTAGTCCCATGTCATTCTATATAGTTCCAAAATGTCCCACTTCGAAGTACACCCTCTCCGTCATAGGCTGATCTTGTAGAGTTTGTTAGGTCAGCTACTTTCTACTATTCTTAAATTTATTTTAGAATTTAATTATGAATATACTTAAACAAATATACATAGTTTCAGTATTTATTTTGCTGAATTCTGTAAATGTCTATGCTAATGAAAAGTTTAAAGTTGATGGTGATATTTTACATTACAATACGGAACTAGCAGTAGATAACAATAATAAAGAAATCAATTGGGATGATGTTGACTATCTTTTAAAAACCTTAAAAGAGAACCCTAATATAAAAATACTTCATCTGACGAGTTGGGGAGGTTCTATTGATGCTGCTGCAGATATGGCAGATATAATTATTGATTTTGAACTTGATACGCATGTAAAAGAAATATGCTTTAGTGCTTGTCCTCTGTTATTAATAGGTGGAGAAATAAGAACATTAGAAAAAGGATCTAAGATTGGGTTTCATCGAAGTTCTTGGGGCAGTGAGTCTATGAAAAATTATTATAAAGATAAGGAAAATCAAGAATATTATGGGTGGGAAAATGAATTTGATTTTTCATCTTGGGTATATGATGATTCACAAGAGTTGATATATAAACAGTTTAAATATTATCTAGAAAGAGGTGTTTCTCCTGAGTTTGTTATTGAAACAATGAGAGAACGTTCTGAAGATGGATGGTATCCAAGAAGAAAAGAATTATTAAAGGCGAACATAATAACAAAGTAATAATTGACCTGCCATACTTTTGCAGTACTTTTAACTGATCCTCTCAGTAAATAATCTTCTTAAATTCAATTTCACTTTAATAATATGAGTCCTTTCTAAGTAATTAATCAGATCAAATTGTTTCTATGGAAATTAATTGAAAGGAGATTCAAATTGTTGTTGGATTTTCTTGTTGGATATGTTGTTGGATTTTTACACGATTTCTAATTATTCTTCCTCTTTTCTCCATGACCGTTCCTCCTGATCCAAAATTGCCGACGTCCCTTTGCATATTGCTCAGAAGTTGTTTTTCTTCTAAATATTTTCTTAAAGACTTTTAAGCTAATTATCTTCAATGTGATTAAAATAAAATAGAGGTGTAAATCATTTGAAAAAAAAACTAGATGAGTCTTCATCCTTTTATGATGAAGTAATTAACTTGATTGATTTAGATGATTATGATGGAGCCATAAAGTCTATTAAAAAGAATATCGATAGTCTTCAAACCCAAGATGATATTGCTTTAGCATATTTAAATTGTGGTTTTTTGAATGATAAATTAGGAGACAATTTATCAGCAATAGATGACTTCTCAAGGTCAATTAGTTTTGAATCTAAAATAGAAATTATTAAACAAAGGTCTAAAGATATTTCATTTAGTGGGAGAAGTAATTCTAGGTATAAAAATGGAGATTATAAGAGAGCAATAGACGATAAAAGAAAAGCTAAAAAAATTAGGTTATTGGAAATTCATAAATCCAATAAATTAGATAATACTACAATAGACTATAAAAATATCTTGTTAGGTACGTTTATAAAAATTGATTTAGAACCAAAATATAAGGCTCTGATTAAATGTTCTAGTATACAAAAAAGTAAATATGATTTAATCGCAGATTATAAAAAAGTTATTAGTGAGAAAAAAAAAGAAGAGGTAATAAATAAATTAGAGCTTATTAGTGAATCAAAGTATAAAATTGGAGATTATAAAGGTTCTATTAAAGCTATGAGAAGAGCAGAGAAATATTATTGATTATCAAGAAGTTGGTTTTATTTGCTATTACCAATAAGGATCACTGAAAAATTCAACATTAAGTTCCTTTTCGTTTGGAATTGTTGCGATACATGCACGTACTACTTTTCCGTTAACTTCTATTTCGCAAGCCCCGCAGCTTCCTCCTAGGCATCCAGTAGGGATGTTGATATTTGCATCATATGCAGCTTTTAACCATTCATCTCCAGGTAAGCAATTGCTTGATTTCTTGTTAGGCCAATTGATCTTTACATTTTTCATTTATTAAATTATCTGATTAAAATATCCATATTGATATTTTTTTCGAAGGCATCACTAAGTAAATCCAATAGCTTCTCTCTTTTATCATAATTGCTCTCTTGGTTAATATTTAGTTTAGTTAATCCCTTTTTCTGTCTTATTTTATTTATCCATTGGCTACGCCATTCATTATTTTCAAAGATTCCATGTAAGTATGTTCCTCCAATAAAGCTTTTATCCTTTTTTTCAATTACCCATCCTAAAGAACTATTTTTGAATAGAGAAATGATATCGGGATTTTTTTTATTGATCAAATCACTTTCCCCGTAATGCATCTCAAACCCCTTGACATTTTGCGTTTCTGGCCACAAAACTCTTTCTTCTATTTGTGAAGTGTGCTTAATATCTCCAAAGGTTGTTTTGATTGGTAGAAGGTTCATCCCCATATATGAAAAAGTCTTTAGCTCTTTGATACTTTCCTGGTTGTGGGGATCTTCTAATGATTTTCCTAGCATTTGTAACCCTCCACATATGCCAAAAATATTGCCCCCTTTTTTTGCATAATTTTTAATTTGATTGCTCAAACCAGTTTTATTTAGGCTCTCTAGATCTTTAATTGTTTGTTTGCTTCCAGGAATTATTAATACATCTGGTTCGCCTAGCTCTTGACCAGGTTCTATCCATCGCATTTGAATGCTTGAATCGCTAAGAAAAGGATCTAGATCAGAAAAATTGCTAATTCTAGGTAATTTTATTATTGCTATTTCTATTTCTGCTTTTTGATTTATTTGTTTCTTTTCAAGTAGATCAAGGGAATCTTCAGGTGGAAAAATTTCTTTTAGCCAAGGTAATATTCCTAAGACTGGGATTCCTGTTTCGTTTTCTATCCATGTAACGCCCGTCTCGAATAAGGCTTTATCGCCTCTGAACCTATTAATAATTATTCCTTTAATTAATTTTTTTTCATCAGGTTTCATTAATGCAATTGTTCCAATGATTTGAGCAAAAACACCTCCTCTTTCAATATCTGCTACTAAAACACAATTTGCATTTAAAAATTTTGCTAATTTCAAATTGGTAAGATCTTTATGTTGCAAATTAACCTCTACGGGGCTTCCAGCTCCCTCAAGAATGAGTCTTCCTTCTTTTTTACTCTTTGATAATATTGCGAGACCTTTTTTGATAGCTTCCCATCCTGAATCGAACCAGTCTTCGTAATAATTTATTGCTTTACTAGTGCCGACACTTTTACCAAGATGAATTACTTCACTTGTACAATCCCCTTTTGGCTTAAGAAGTACAGGATTCATTTCAGCACTTGGCTCTAAGCCTGCAGACCAAGATTGAAGTGCTTGAGAATATGCCATTTCTCTTCCCTGAGGATCAACCCATGCGTTATTGCTCATGTTTTGGCCCTTAAAAGGTATTGGCTGTTCACCTCTTCTTTTTAAACATCTACATAAGGCAGTTGCTATAAGCGTTTTCCCCGCACCACTAGAGGTCCCTAAAACCATTAGCGGAGTACGTTTCAGTTCTATTTTCATCGTGGTGATAATTGGTATTTTAGGCATGTAATTAACTTTTTGATCTGTGATGTTTGTTTACTAAACAAATCTGTACTTCTTTCTATGACTTGTCTTCCAATTGGTGTAATACGAACTTTTGAAGTAAGACCTTGTCCGTCAACTTCCCTTCTTAAAACACCTATTTTGATTAATTTAAGAAATTCATTCTCAATGAATAAAGAACTATTGATAAACATGAATTCTTCGTTCAAGTATTTTGTTTTATTCACAAAGACATTTTGTGCACTTAGGCTCCCTTTTTGAAGACTTTGAAAAAGCATTAAGTTAAAGGGACAATTTCTAATCCCTTTCTTTGCTCTTCTTAAGATTTTTTGGTCAATCAGCAACATTTAATTAAAAGGATTTATTTTTGAATTGAAGATCAATAATGATCGTAAGTATTAAAAATTTAGTTTTCTATGTTTGTGCTTGCCTCTGCATCCAAAGCACGTCAAAAATTACTTGATCAAATAGCTTTGAAATACAAAGTCATTGTAAGTGATTTTGATGAGACAAAGCTTCAGGAATTAGATCCAATTTTGAAGGTCAAATTATTAGCTAAGTTTAAAGCTGATAGTGCATTAAAAAAGTTAATAAAAGAAAATCAAGCCTTAAATACTTTTCAAGCTTTATTAGGTTGTGATTCTTTGTTTGAGTTTAATGGGGAAATTTTCGAAAAGCCAATTAATAAAGAGCAATTGATATCTAGATGGCAAAGGATGTCTGGTCAATCTGGTTTTTTACATACTGGTCACTGTTTGATTTCGCTGGATAATTCCAAATCTGATATGGAAAGTATTTCACAAAATAATTATTGCGAAGGAGTTGTGAGTACAAAAATTGAATTTATGAATTTATCCAATTTTGAGATTAATAAATATGCTTCAAGTTCAGAACCATACAATTGTGCTGGAGGCTTTGCGATTGAAGGAAAGGGAGGTCTTTTTATAAAAAAAATAGATGGATGTTTTAGTAATGTTATTGGTCTTAGCTTACCTTGGTTGAAAAATAATTTAGAAAAATTTGGTTTAGCTCGCTTGCTTTTAGATAGATAAATGATATTAAGATAAATATTTTTAAGCATAAAAAAAGTCCTCTGTTGAGAGGACTTTTTTTATTTATGGGGGATCTAATCTAGATCAGGCATTGAAAGAGCAGGCTCTTGTGAACGACTGATACCTTTTTCAAATCCAGCTGCAGCAGCTCTAGCACGACCAGCATGCCAAAGATGTCCTACAAAAGTAAACCAACCAAGGAAGAACTGTGCACCAGCAAGCCATTGACGCAAGTTAACAAAGTTAACTGCATTAGGCTCAGTAATGATTCCACCAACAGAGTTGATAGAAGCGTTAGGAGCATGTGTCATGTATTCAGCAGCTCGGCGAACCTGCCAAGGCTGAATATCATTTTGAATCTTCTCAAGGCTGAGTCCATTTGGTCCTCTAAGTGGCTCAAGCCATGGTCCTCGGAAATCCCAAAAACGCATTGTTTCTCCACCAAAGATGATTTCACCAGTAGGAGAACGCATTAGGTATTTACCTAAACCAGTTGGACCCATTGTTGAACCTACATTTGCACCAATTCTTTGGTCACGAACTAGGAATGTAAAACTCTGGGCCTGAGAAGCTTCAGCATTTGTTGGGCCATAGAACTCAGATGGATAAGCAGTGTTGTTGAACCAGATGAAACATGAAGCAACAAAACTTGCTACACAGATTCCACCTAATGCATAACTTAGAAGTCCTTCGCCGTTCCAGATAAAGGCTCTTCTAGCCCATCCATAAGGCTGAGTGAAGATGTGGAAAAGACCACCAATTATTTCAATCACTCCCAGGTAAACATGTCCTCCGACAATATCTTCCATTGAGTTAACACCAACCATCCAACCACCACCACCCCAAGGGGTTGATAGAAGATATCCAAAAATAATTCTTGGATCTAGTGTTGGGTTGATCAACCTAACTTCTCCTCCACCGGGAGCCCAAGTGTCGTATGCACCTCCTATGTACATCCAATTAATGGACCATAGAAGAGCTCCGACTCCAAGAACAACCAAATGAAAACCAAGAATGTTGGTCATTTGGTTTTTATCTCGCCAGTCAGTTGAGAAGAATGGAAAATCATCTTCAAGTTTCTCTGGACCAGCAAGGGAGTGAAAAACTCCTCCAAAGCCAAGGATTCCAGATGCAACTAGGTGAATAACACCAGCAATGAAGAAAGGCCATACATCTGTGACTTCTCCACCAGGACCAATGCCGTATCCAAACATGGCTACGTGAGGCATGCAAATTAAGCCTTGTTCCCACATGGGTTTATCCATGGTGAAGTGACTTACTTCGAAAAGCATCATCGCGCCTGCCCAGAACACAATTAGTCCTGCGTGTGCAATGTGAGCACCTAATAGTCTTCCTGAAAGATTGATTAGCCTTGCATTTCCTACATACCAGGCGTAACCAGTCTCTTCAAGACTTTGATTAGGAGCTTTGAGTAAACTATTAAAGGGCGTTTCCACGTGGGAGTACCTCCTCAGGGAATACAAAGTTTTCGTGTGGTTGGTCTACAGAAGACATCCATGCACGCATACCTTCATTTAGAAGGATATTTTTAGTGTAAAAAGTTTCGAACTCAGGATCTTCAGCAGCTCTAATTTCTTGGCTAACGAAGTCGTAAGCACGAAGGTTTAGAGCTAATCCGACGATTCCAATTGATGCAGCCCACATGCCTGTTACTGGCACAAAGAGCATCAAGAAGTGAAGGAAACGTTTATTTGAGAAAGCAATACCGAAAATCTGGCTCCAGAAACGGTTTGCAGTAATAAATGAGTAAGTTTCTTCTTCTTGAACTGGATCGAAACCTCTGAAAGTAGAACTCTGGGCTTTACCGTCAGAGTACTGACTTGAATCTTCGTAGAGAGTGTTCTGAACAGTTGCACCATGAATAGCGCAAAGTAGAGCACCTCCAAGAATTCCTGCTACTCCCATCATGTGGAATGGGTTAAGCGTAATGTTGTGGAATCCCTGAATGAAGAGGATAAAACGAAATATTGCTGCAACTCCAAATGAAGGAGCGAAGAACCAACTGTGCTGTCCTAAAGGATAGATAAGGAAGCAAGCAGTAAATACTGCAATAACTGCTGAGAAAGCAAGTGCGTTATATGGACGGATACCAACTAGTCTTGCAATTTCGAATTGACGAAGCATGAAGCCAATAAGACTAAACGCACCGTGAAGAGCAACGAAATTCCATAGGCCACCAAGTTGGAACCAACGAGTTAAATCGCCCTGAGCTTCTGGTCCCCATAGGAATAGAAGACTGTGACCCATGGCATCGCCAGGAGTACTAACAGCAGCAGTGAGGAAGTTACATCCCTCTAAATATGAACTGGCTACACCATGGGTGTACCAGGAGGAAACGAAGGTTGTACCTGTAAACCATCCACCAATAGCTAGGAAAGCTGTAGGGAAGAGAAGTAGTCCAGACCAACCAACAAATACGAATCGGTCGCGCTTTAACCAGTCATCCAGGTTGTCAAACCAACCTCGTTCTGTTGCGCTTCCAACAGCGATCGTCATGGGAGGAGCGTTGCTGAGCTTTTGTATACGTCGGAGACTTTAACAACGATGACGGGGTTTGTGGGTAAATCTTTAACCTGATGAAATCCCTTGTATTGAAATGAGATAATATAAAAGTTTTTTATTGCTAAGTAGTAATTGTCAAAAACTTAGTCTCTATAATGTTTTGAAAGGGAAGTATGTACTGATTCCACGAGCTTATGTCATCTGAATCAAAGTTAAGCCAATCAGAAAAAGATCTATCTGGTTTGGTTCTCGAACAGAAAATTAAAGGTTCGCGTAAGGTTTCGAACTATCTAGTCGCTTCGATGCTCAGTATTGGTGGAGTTGGATTTTTGTTAGCCTCATTATCAAGCTATTTTGGAAGAGACTTTTTACCACTTGGGAATCCTTCTACTTTGATTTTTGTTCCTCAAGGTTTGGTCATGGGTCTTTATGGTGTTGCTGCTTTCTTGCTAGCTCTTTACTTCTGGAGACTTATAAGTATCGATTATGGTTCTGGCGTTAATAGATTTGATAAAAACAAAGGAGTTTTATCTCTATCTAGAAGAGGATTATTGAAAAATATAGAGATAGAAATCCCCATTGATGAGATTAAAGCAGTGAAATTAGAAGTTAGAGAGGGTTTTAATCCACTAAGAAGAGTATCTTTGCGAATTAAAGGGAGGAAGGATTTGCCAATATCTAGAGTTGGATCTCCTAAACCATTACTGGATTTAGAGAATGAAGGTGCTGAAATTGCGAGGTTTTTAGAGGTTAACCTTGAAGGAATTTAAAAAGAAAAAGACCGTTATTAGGCTATTAGATAATTCAACTTTAATTTATAGGTTTTTTAAATCAGTTTATATCCTTTTATTTATCAATTTAATTTTGATATCAGCATGTTCATCTTTAAAGAAAAATGAAAAAGTAGATATATGTTCTTCTTCGAAGTTGCCATGCCTGTCATCAAATGAATATGTTTTGTTAATTACTAATAGAGGGAATATCAAGTTAAAGCTTTATGGTAAATCAGCCCCAATAACTGTTGGCAATTTTATTGATTTCGTCGAAAAAGGTGCATATGATAGAACAATTTTCAACAGAGTTATAAGGCAACCTTATCCTTTTTTAATTAGGGGGGGAGAGAATATTTTAATTGACAGTGAAAATAAGTTTATAGATGAAAAGACGGGAAAAATAAGATATATTCCCTTGGAAATAAAAGTGAAAAACAAAAACTTACCAATTTATGGAAAAGAAATAGATGTTTCTAATCAAATAAACAATATTGAACTAAAGCATAAAAGATCATATCTATCAATGGCAAGATCTAAAACATTGAATTCAGCAAGCTCCCAATTTTATATATTATTAAAGTCGTTACCAGAACTTGATGGTAGGTTTGCCGTTTTTGGAAAAGTAATTAGTGGTATGGACATAGTTGATTTAATTCAAGAAGAAGATTTTATAATTGAGGCAAAAAGAGTAGATTTTTGAAGAAAAATATCACTTTGTGGCTTTTAACATTTCAGTATTGACTCCTGATGCTCTCTTAAGAGCAACTTTCCCTGTCCTGGCAATTTCTAAAATTCCATAAGGCTTCAATAGGTTCTCTAGGGCAACAAGTTTCCCAGGATCTCCCACAACTTCAAGTGTCAGTGCATTATCAGAAACGTCTACAACTTTTGCTCTAAAGACTTGAACAAGATCTAATATTTTTCCTCTATTCTCAGAGGATGCTGATACTTTCAAGAGCATTAACTCTCTTTCTACAGCTGGCAAAGTTGTTAAATCAAGAACTTCTAAAACATTGATTAATTTGTTCAATTGTTTTGTCATTTGTTGAAGTGTTGATTCGTCCCCTTCAACAACCATTGTTAATCGAGATATCCCTTTAGCTTCTGCTGGGCCGACTGCCAAGCTATCGATATTAAATCCTCTTCTAGCAAAAAGGCCTGCAATCCTGCTTAATGCTCCAGACTCATCTTCAACTAAAACTGAAAGTGTGTGCTTCATATTGGTTTCTTATAAGTTTTTAAGTTCTCTAGCCATTTCAGAACAATTTGATTGAAATGATTTGGTAATTCATCGTGTAGACAATGACCTGCATTATCGATAACACTCAATTTAAGCCAAGGATGGAGCTTTATAAGTTTTTTTGCCAAAAATATAGGTATCAATTTATCTTGATTGCCCCAAATCAACAAAATTGGTGGACGATTTGGCAGATTTTTAATTTCTTCTAAAATTGATGGCCCTTTTGCATAGTCTGCTCTAGTGCTCATCCCAATGCACATAGATCTAAGCGCTTTTGAAGCATTGGGCCTTCTGGCAGGAACTGTGACTATCCTTTTTAATAAGTTGTCATTTGAAATTGAGCGTACGTAAGCACTTTGAAGAGCAAAAGTAATTAATTCTGTCTTTGAAATTAAATTTATTAAAGGTTTTAGAGGAAGTAAATTAAAAAAGATTTTTATTAGAAAATTTTTAATTCTTATAATCCAATTAGGAAATAAAACTTTAATTGGATTAACAGTAACTGGCTCTGGTAGTGGAGCTGCAATTATTGTTTTTATTAAATCGGGTCTCTGTAAAAGAGTAGTTATTGCTGTTAAAGCTCCAAGTGAATTGCCAATTAATATAACTTTTCCATTTTTTTTTATGTTTACTATTTCATCAAGAAAAGAAGCTAATTGATTTCCCCAAAATTGATTATTTAAATGGATTTGTTTGGCCTGCAGATTTTGACCTGAGTTCCCGAAACCTATTAAATCTATTCCATAAATTCTATAACCTGCAGATGCAAATATTTCTGCGTTATTCCTCCAGTGATCGCAGCTCGCTCCAAAGCCATGGATTAGAACAATTGGAGTATTTGATTCCTCTCCAGTTACTCTAAAGTGAACCTTTAGATCTTTGTAGATCCAATACTTGGATTCGCCCCAATTTGGGGTTCCAGTGAAATAACCTCTATTTTGAATCTTTGACGGCATTTCATCAAAAATAAATTCCAACTTCTAATTTGGAATGTTTTTCTCATTTTAATTTTATTTTAAAAATTCACTTACCAGCGTTGTTTTTTATCTGAATGTCAGGGCTTTAGGTTTTAATAGTAAATGAGTTAAATTATCTGAATGGCATCAGAAATTTTTGGAATCGCTGCGGTCTTTTGGGTTTTAATTCCCGTTGGGCTTTTAGGAGGAGTACTTCTTTTGAAACTTCAAGGTGATTAATTTCCACAATCCATAGTTTGCCCATTTAAGCTCCACTCTTGTAATGAATTCAACTATGCAAGTTCTGGTGATTGGTGGCACAGGAACTCTTGGGCGCCAAATAGCCAAAAATGCCATAGATGCAGGACATAAGGTTCGCTGCATGGTTAGGAAACCAAAAGGAGCTTCATTTCTTCAGGAGTGGGGCTGTGAATTAACACGTGGCAATTTAATAAACAAAGAAGATATTGAGTATGCCCTAGAAGGTGTAGATGCTGTTATTGATGCGGCTACTAGTCGACCTGATGATCCACGCAGTGTTTATGAAATAGATTGGGATGGAAAATTAAATTTATACAATGCTTGTGAAGAAAAAAATGTAAAAAGAGTGGTTTTTTTATCCTTGTTAGGAGCTGAAAAGTATAGAAAAATCCCATTAATGGATATCAAATACTGTACTGAAGAATTGTTGGCAAGTTCATCTTTGGACTACACCATTTTGCAAGGTGTTGCTTTCATGCAAGGTGTTATTGGTCAATTTGCTATACCAATCTTAAATAATGAACCAGTTTGGATAAGTGGAAATCCTACTGATATTGCATACATGAATACGCAGGATATAGCTCGATTTGCCGTGGCAGCCTTAGAAAGGCCTCAAACCATTAAACGAAGATTCCCAATAGTCGGCCCCAAAGCTTGGAGCGCTAAAGAATTAGTCAATCTATGCGAAAAGTTCAGTGAAAAGAAAGCAAGAGTATTAAAAGTTTCTCCAACAATAATTTCTATTGCTCAATCAGTTGTATCTTTTTTTGAATCAACCTTAAATGTTGCAGAGAGACTTTCTTTCTCTGAATTGAGCGGGAGTGGTGGAAAATTGGATGCTCCTATGGAAGATACCTATGATGTTTTTGGCTTGAATCAAGCTGATTCAACAACAATGGAGGGTTATATAAAAGAGTATTATGGAGTAATTTTGAAAAGGCTTAAAGATATTGGGGTTGACTTGGATATTGAAGAGAGAAAGAAATTCCCGATCTGAACTCTTGCAAAAATATAGTTGATATGTACTATTAGGGAAACTTCCTTTCGTGATGTCAATTAGCCAAATAAAGAATCTTAATAGAAGATTGGAAAATCTAACTAAAGAAGCCTCTTCAGAACTTGATAAATTATGTGGTAATGAATTATGGAAAAGTATTGGCTTTGAAGCTTTTGATGGTTTGTCTGATGCAGGTCTAAGAGCTTCTGCAAATTATTATTATGGACAATTTCAAACCGCTCGAGAGTTACAAGACATTTTTAGTTAAATATACAATTATTGGTTAATTGAAGACTTTTTTAGAATACAATTATTTTAGTTATTTAGTGATGCAAAAAAAAACACATGATTGAAACATCCGGCGTTATTGAAAAAGAGCAAGGCAATGGATTCTATCTTGTAACTCTTGAACAGCCCGCTGGACATCAATGCTTGTGTAGGGCCGCAGGAAAATTAACAAAGTTTAGAATAAAATTGTTAGCAGGAGATAAAGTTCTTGTAGAAATTAGTCCCTATGATTTAACACGTGGTCGAATTACATATAGAGAGAGAAACGTAGGGCCTGGAGGAGGAAGACAAGGTGGAAATAGACCTGGTGGTCCAAGAAAAAGATAGATCTTTAATAGCTATTCAAATAGTAAATCTAATGCGGTTTTATATTCACTTCTTGCTTTAACACCTTTCCATAGTTTTTTTAATTCCTTATTTTTAAAGAGATGAACCGTAGGTGTCCCGCTTACTTCAGCTTGTTTAGCAATGTCTTGGTCGAGTTCAATATCAATCTCAACACCTATAGCTTTTCCGTTTGACTCTTTAAGAACTCTATGAAGTTGGGGCTTGAGTATGTGACAAGGGCCACAGCTACTTGATGTGTAAATTACGAAAAGAGGCTTTTTTGATTCGTGATACAACTTTCTTAGTGCATAACTTCCCTTTTGCCATGTTTTGTCGGGATTAAAATTTTCCTCGTTACTAAGTTCTAAAGGTTTCGTTGTCTCAGCTTTTGATGGCTCTAATTCATCTCGTTTGATAAGAGTTGCTAGGTTGTTTTTTGTTAGCCATCTTTCAGCTGCTAGAGCTGCTTTGCAACCACTGCCTGCCGCTGTAACTCCTTGACGCCATTCCGAATCGGCAACATCTCCAGCTGCGTAAACACCTTCCAACGAAGTCTCTGGTCTTCCAGGCTTTGTTAGTAAGTAACCTTTTGAGTCTGTATTTAACTGATTAGTTAGTAAAGATGTGTTAGGCGTATGACCAATTGCGTAAAAAAGACCTTTAGCTGAAATTTCATCTTCCTGGTTAGTATTTGTTCGTTTAACTTTTAATTTTTCTAACCATTCATTACCTAAAACATCTAAAAGCTCAGTCTCCCAATGGATAGTAATGTTGGAATTTGCTTCTACTCTATCTGCCATTGCAGCAGAAGCTCTTAACTTCTTTGATCTGACTAATAAATGCACATGGCTTCCGTATTTAGTTAAATATTCAGCTTCTTCACAAGCTGAGTCACCTCCTCCAACCACTGCAAGTTCTTCATTCCTGAATTGAGGTGTTGCCCCGTCACAGATTGCACAAGCACTAATACCTTTACTCCAAAAAGATGTCTCGTTTTTAAGCCCTAGTCTGTTAGCGCTTGCACCGGTTGAGATTATTAATGAGTTTGATTTTATTTTTTGAGTAGTCGTAACAATAGTAAAGGGTCTTTTGCTGAGATCAATTGAGATTGCATCTTCTTCAATTAACTTTGTTCCCCATCTGACAGCTTGAGCTTTGATTAAATCCATCAATTCTGGTCCCTGGACTCCATTAGGAAAACCAGGGAAGTTCTCAACAAATGTAGTTGTCATTAATTGACCACCTGGGATTCCACCTTGTTCAAAACCAGTAATTAACAAAGGTTGTAGATTCGCTCTTGCCGCATAAATGGCTGCTGTATATCCAGCTGGTCCTGAACCTACAATTACTAAATTTTCAGTTTTTAATTCTTTTCTCTCGGCTGGCATGCCAAACCCAATCAAACTGACTTATACGATATAAGAAAAAATCTTGAAAGTGCATTTAAGGCATGAAAAGTGGATTATTTTGAATCTCAGATTATTTAAAATCAAAGTTCTAAAAGTTCATCAGCGTCAAGATTTTCTTTTTGAAAATTAGGAACTTGTAGGGTGGAGGCCTTTAATCCCTCAGGGTAAGTGTTGATACATGTAATCCATTCACAGAATTCCTGGCTGATAGCGTAACTATCTTCATATCTTTCTACGCTATCAAGTAAAGCTATCCTGCTTGCTGCCCAACAGCTTGCGATACTTATTCTCTTATTGAAAGAAGCATTCATAATTAATCCCCAACGACCACACCTTGACATGCCAATGGGATATTAACTTGTGTTTTTTGGTACAAATTTGCGTTTTGTCTGGAAAACGAAATTATCACTTAAGATTTAAGATTTACTTAATATTTGGAATTAAGTAAATCTTTTTAGATAAAAGTAATATTGATAGCTAAATAATATGATTCTTTAAACGCTTTTTGTTATGAGATTAAACTGCTTCGGTATGATTGATTAATAGCTTCTCAACATCATTGATACCCTCAATTGCTGCATTTTTAGCTAATTCAAAATCGCCATCAGCCTCATTTTCTAATGCTTTGGCAATCTTATTTGTTAACTCTTCCTTTTTGCCTTCGATCATTACTATTAATTCATTCTCTATAACTTTTCTAACAGCTTTAGATGGTAATTTGTCATCTTTTGCCTCGGCAAATGTTCCTTGTACAAGTTCTTGGATAAATAATCGATGGACTTCGCTACTTCTTAAAAAACTTTCAGTAGCGTTGATGATACCCTCAACTAATGCTTCATCTGGTTCAGATTCTTTGTTTGCAAGCTTGAATTCCCAGTCAAGATGTTTCCTCTGCCAACCTGAAGAATGAAGGCTTGGCATCACTGTCTGAGAAAAAGTGTCTACAGACATTTCGTAAATCCGTTCTGCTAATCGTTCACACCATTCTTTGCCATGACTTTGTAGATTTTTTTGCATGGCTGTTCTTGGCACAGCATGTCCACCATGATGGCTATGACAGACACCATCAGGACATTCGATCGCGGTGAGGCTCATTTTTTCTTGATCGATAACTTTTTCTCATTTCCTTCATAGCCAAGGAAAACTATTAGGAAAACCTTTCTTAACTAAAAATGCTGGTATTCAAACCTTTCGTCTCCTAGTCTGAAGGTGGATAAATTTTTATGCCTTGGCTAGTTTCTTAATTCCCTGCGAATCAGCTTTAGGGGAAACACGTGTTTCTGCTACTCCAGAGACGGTTAAAAAGTTTTTAAACTTAGGTTGCAAAGTTTTTTTTGAAAAAGGTGCAGGAGAGGCTGCGGGCTTTCTAGATGATTCTTACGTGGATGCTGGGGCGGAATTAGTTGAAAAGGGAAATAATGAGGTAAAAAAAATTGTTGATATTGTTCTTTGCGTTCAACCTCCTGAAGAAAAATTTCTTTCGCATTTAAAACCGGGCTCTTTCCTTGTGGGGTTATTGGATCCTTATGGGAATAAATTATTAGCAGAAACATTAAAATCCCAGAAAATTTCTGCAATTTCTTTGGAGTTGCTTCCGAGAATTAGCAGAGCTCAATCATCAGATGCATTATCTTCGCAAGCAAATATAGCTGGATATAAATCTGTCCTTTTAGCGGCTAGTGCTCTTGATCGATATTTTCCAATGTTAATGACTGCTGCTGGTACTATTCAGCCTTCAAAAGTTGTTGTTTTAGGCGCTGGGGTGGCGGGACTGCAAGCTATTGCAACTGCAAAAAGACTAGGTGCTGTTGTTTATGTGAGTGATATTCGTGAGGCGGTAAAGGAACAAGTTGAATCATTAGGAGCAAGATTTATTGAACTTCCAAAGATTGATGAAATCCCATCCGAGTCAGGTGGATATGCAAAACAAGTTTCTGACAAATTTCTGGTTGCACAAAGAAAAGAATTAGCGATTCAATTATCTGAAGCTGACGTAGCAATTTGTACTGCTCAGGTGCCTGGTAAAAAAGCTCCCAAACTTATTGATGAGAATATGTTGGATGATATGCGCCCTGGATCGGTAGTGGTTGATCTTGCTGTGCTGAGTGGTGGTAATTGTGCATATTCAAAACCAGGAGAAACTATCGTTAGAAAAGGGGTCAAGATTGTTGGTGCCTCTAACCTGCCTTGTTCAATACCAAATCATGCTAGCTCTTTATATTCGAGAAATTTATTGTCTCTTCTTCAACCAATGTTTAAAGAAGGTAAGTTTTTAATTGATAACGATGATGAGCTTATTGCTGGTTCTTTGATTAGTAAGGATGGAGTAATACTCAAATCAGAGATTATTGAGAATGGAGGTATTTAGGTCATGAGTTTTTTTAGTGAAGCTCTTTGGGTGCTTCTCCTAGGAAGCCTTTTGGGTTTGGAGCTTATAGGTAAAGTCCCCCCAACTTTGCATACTCCACTAATGAGCGGGGCTAATGCAATTTCAGGCATCACGATGCTTGCAGCATTAACATTAATAATAAAATCGGGAGATAATGTTCCTTTACTAATAATTGGATCGATATCTCTTGGATTTGCTTTGTTTAATGTGATTGGCGGCTTCCTAGTTACTGACAGGATGCTTGCAATGTTTAGTCGTAAAAAAACTCGTAAATAGGATTATCTCTTATGACTTTTATTGCTCCCGTTAAGTTTGCTATTGATCTACTGGCAGTTTTATTGCTTGCTTTAGGTATTAAAGGCCTTTCAAAAGTTAGATCAGCAAGAGAGGCAAATAGGCTTGCTGCCATTGCAATGATATTGGCTGCTTTTGGAGTGTTGCTTAACTCTCAAGGAACTATAGGCATTTCTATTAACTCTTGGATTTGGATAATTTGTGGGACTTTGATCGGAGGGCTTTTAGGCGTCTTAACTGCTAAAAGGGTTCCAATGACTGCTATGCCTGAGATAGTAGCTTTGTTTAACGGTTGTGGAGGGATGTCATCCCTTTGGTGGCGCTGGGTGTAGCTTTGTTCCCGTCTGTAGACGGATCAGATGGTGGGGTTGTTGAACTTGTTAGAAATCTCTCAATAGTCGTTTCTCTCTTTGTTGGAGCCATTACATTCTCTGGATCAATTGTTGCAATGGCCAAGCTTCAAGGTTGGCTTTCTACACCTACTTGGACCCAAAGCAAAGCTAGGCATTTCTTAAATATTCTCTTTGCTGTTATTGCTTTGATTGGTGGGATCTATCTTTCAATCGATGGACAAAATGGTCTTTTTCTTATTGTAGTTTCTTCATCTTTGCTAGGTATTGGAGTGACTCTTCCTATTGGTGGGGCCGATATGCCAGTAGTTATATCCTTGCTAAATAGCTATTCAGGAGTTGCAGCTGCAGCTGCAGGCTTTGTTGTTGGTAGTCAACTTTTGATTGTTGCTGGAGCAATGGTTGGAGCTGCTGGATTGATACTTACTCAGGTGATGTGCGATGGAATGAATAGATCTTTAGTTTCTGTATTATTTGGAGGAGCACTTGGAGCTAGTTCTGTTGCTTCAGGCGGTGGCGGGGGAGAATATACAAATATAACTAGTTGCAGTCCAGAAGAATGTGCGCTAACACTTGAGGCGGCAGAGAGAGTTGTAATTGTTCCTGGATATGGTCTTGCTGTAGCTCAGGCTCAGCACACTCTAAGAGAAGTCACCAGAGTTTTAGAAAACGCCGACATAGAAGTGACATATGCTATTCATCCTGTTGCAGGAAGAATGCCTGGTCATATGAATGTACTTTTGGCAGAAGCAGATGTTCCTTATGAGCAATTAAAAGAAATGGATGTTATTAATCCCGAATTTCCTGCGACTGATGTTGTATTAGTTCTAGGAGCCAATGATGTGGTTAACCCTCAGGCCAAGAATGATCAGACATCACCTTTGTATGGAATGCCAGTTTTAGATGTTCAAGAGGCTAGAACGGTATTTGTTGTTAAGAGAGGAATGAGTGCTGGATATTCAGGAATAAAAAATGATCTTTTTGATTTGCAAAATACTTCCATGGTCTTTGGAGATGCAAAAAAGTTCTTGGAGATCTTTTGTTGGAATTAAAGGAGCTTGGAGTTGGAAGTAAAGGATAATTTTAAAAGAGAAGATTTACTTTCTGATTTAGGAATAAGGCCTTTTAAAGAACGTATACCTTGGATTGGAGCTGACCTTCAGACACTAAGAGATACATTTGCCTCCGATGAATTGCCTGATGTCAAATCAACAGAAATTCGCATAAATGTTCCACCTCTAAAAAGTAGAAAAACAGGAGGAGGTTACTTAGTTGCTTACTTGGATAAACCATCAAGTTCATCAAGTATTAATGGCTTAGTTCTACTTCTGCATGGACTAGGTGGATCTACTCGTAGGCGTGGTTTGACCAGAATGGCAAGTGCTTTGGTGCAATCAAACTTCGCTGTCTTGAAGCTTAATCTGAGAGGGTCAGATCCTTGTAGGGAATTTGTTGATGGTACCTATGCTGCTGAATGCAACAGTGATTTGATTCCTGTATTAAGGCGTGCCAGAGAGATTTCAAATCAATTAACTGAAGACTATCAATCTTCAAAAAATATTCCTGTCTTTGGGGCTGGGATCTCTTTGGGTGGAACTATTCTTTTAAATGCTTGCATGTTTGATGAGTCTTTATTAGATGGATTGGTATGTATAAGTAGTCCTTTGGATTGAATGAATGTAGTTCTTCTATTGAAAGACCAAGAAATTTTATTTATCAAAAATGGTTGTTAAATCGTTTAATTAGGCAAACTTTAGAAGATCCTTTTGGTATAGAAGAAAGGGAAAAGAATGCATTGTTAATAAATAGAGAGGATAAAGAAAGAAAAATTAATGATATTAGATCTTTTGATGATTTGATAACTGCTCCTAGGTGGGGATATAAAAATGTTGGAGAATATTATGCAAAAGCATCTCCTTTCTTTTCTCTTATGGAAAATAAAAAATCTATTCCTAAAACATTATTTATTCAATCCAAAGATGATCCTTGGGTGCCTTTTTTGGCTGCTGAAAAACTAATGGAAAAAATGAAATTTTCTAATAATCAAATAGATAATCAATTTATTTTTACTGAAAAAGGCGGACACAATGGATTTCATGGAGTTGAAGGTTGTTGGGGGGATCAAGTTGTTTCTAAATGGCTTTTATCTTTGAAAACTATTTAATCTAAAACTGCATTTTTGTAATATTTTTTTCTGAATAATCAAAGACTTCTTCTCTGGCCCAGCTGTCAATTTCAAGAATTTCATTGAGGCTTGGATTTAGATTTAGGTCACTTTTATGTTTCTCGCAAATCGCCTCAATCACTTTTGGGATATCGATAAATTTAAACCTTTCTTCTAGAAATAGTTCTACTGCTTTTTCATTAGCGGCATTAAGCACTGCTGGCATTGTGCCACCTAATTTTCCTGCGCTGTAAGCAAGTTCCATGCATGGATATTTTTTAGTATCTGGCTCTTTAAAAGTTAAATTGCCTATTTCAGTAAGCTTTAATCTTGGCCATGGTGTTTTAAGCCGTCTAGGCCAACTTAAACAATACAAAATAGGGAGCTTCATATCTGGCCATCCCAATTGAGCTAAAACTGATGAATCATCCAATTCAACCATCGAGTGAATGATGCTTTGTGGATGGATAATGATTTCGATTTGGTCATATGAAAGACCAAAAAGATAATGCGCTTCAATAACTTCGAGTCCCTTATTCATAAGGGTTGCAGAATCTACAGTTATTTTCTTTCCCATGCTCCAATTAGGATGGCTAGTCGCATCCTTGACAGTTGCTTTTACTAAATCTTCTGCTTTCCAATCTCTAAATGCTCCCCCTGAGGCAGTTAATTGTATGGATTTAAATCCAGGAGTAGGCACTCCAGTTGAGAGCCTTGCATTGTCAGCCCATGGTGTTCCTTGGAGACATTGAAATATCGCTGAGTGTTCAGAATCCGCAGGCAATAGCCTACTTCCACTTTTTTTTAAAGCAGGAATGACAACTGGTCCTGCTGCAATCAAAGTTTCTTTATTTGCTAGAGCTAGGTCCTTCCCTGCTTCAATGGCTGCAAGTGTTGGCAGGAGGCCAGCACAGCCAACTATTCCAGTTACAACAAGATCTGCACTTTCCCAAGCTGCTGCAGTATTAAGTCCCTCCGCCCCAGCCATCAATAAGGGCTTCTTGAATATTTTTGAATCTTCATTGAGACTATTTATTCGCCTAGACAGTTCTGGCAAAAGAGACTCATCGGCTAGTGAAACGACTTCAGGTTGATGAGTCTCTATTTGTTTGATTACTAAATCAAGATTCTTTCCTGCTGTTAGTGCAACAATTTTGAATTGATCAGGAAACTCCTCAGCAATTTGAAGTGTTTGAGTTCCAATAGATCCTGTTGAGCCTAAAACGCTTATGGCTTTCACATTGTGAAGTCAAGTATGACCAGTCTCCCATTTAAAGGTATAACCCAGTTATATATTTACCAGTTTCTTCTGGATTTTAATAGAGATTTATTATGCAAGAAAGGGAACAATGGAGATCAGGACTGGGATTCGCACTCGCCGCGGCTGGTAGTGCTGTTGGCCTTGGAAATCTTTGGGGTTTTGCATACAGGTCATCTCAGGGCGGTGGACTAGCTTTTCTTGTCCTTTACGTATTGGTTGTTTTAGTTGTTTGCCTACCTGTCTTAGTTGCAGAGATGGTCTTGGGGAGAAGCACTGCAAGTAGTCCTTTCCTTGCTCCAATCAAAGCTGCTGGAGAGAATTGGAAGCCTTTAGGTTGGTTATTTGCAATAGCTTCATGTGGAATTCTTTCTTATTACGCAGTGATAATGGGATGGACAATGGATACTTTCTTTCATTCCTTATTTATTGGCCTACCCTCAGATATGACTGAGGCGGGAGAATTTTTTGGTAAAATTAGTAGTGGTAATAGTGTATTTGTAGGTCAAATAATCAGCTTATTCTTAACTGCTTTTGTTGTTGTTGCAGGCGTTCGTGGAGGTATAGAAAAACTAACAAAATGGGCAATGCCATTTTTATTTGGACTCCTTTTGTTGTTAGCTATATGGGCTGCAACTTTATCTGGGGCATGGGAAGGGTATACATCATTTTTACTTAAATGGGATTCATCTCAACTTTTTGATAAAAACACAATAAGTAATGCATTTAAACAAGCTTTCTTTTCTTTAAGTTTGGGAATTGGAATTATGGTTGCCTATTCTTCATATTTAAACCGTAAAAATCATCTTCCTAAAGAAGCTTTGAGAGTTGCAACTTTGGATACTGCTGTGGGTTTACTTGCCGGGCTGATTACATTCCCAGTTGTTATGAGTTTTGGTTTGAAAGATGTTATAAGTGAATCAACTGTTGGAACTCTATTTATTGCTCTTCCAACTGGATTCGCAAATCTTGGATTAATTGGGAGATTGATTGCTGCCGTTTTCTTCGGATTAGCTTTTATAGCTGCTATTACTTCTTCTGTTTCATTAATGGAAGTACCAGTATCTTCTTTGATGGACAGGCTGAATTGGAGTAGGAAGAAGGCCGTTTTGACTTCAACATTATTGATCTTCTTGATTGGAATACCGTCTGCTATTTCTACAGACTTTTTAGGCAAGTCTGATGCTATCTGTAATACACTCTTGATATTAGGTGGGCTTCTAATTTCAATTCTTTTGGGTTGGATTGTTCCAAATCGTTATGATGAGGATCTTGCAAATTCTAATTCTAATTTAAGAGTTAGAAGGTATCTAAAGTTTATGCTGCGCTGGGTTTCTCCTCCAGTTATTGCTATAGGACTTTATTTAACAGTCTTATCTACAATAGAAACATTTGCTTAATCTGAAAGTTGTTTCCATTCAGTAACCCCTTTAGGTTT
>QCHH01000008.1 GCA_003279585.1 Prochlorococcus sp. AG-402-A08
AGGTGGATAAAAATATTCTTATCCACCAAAATTGTTGCTTGTGGAAAATATGGATACAAATACCGAAAACTTTTCCCTTTTTTTCCACAATATAAATAGATGAAAAAAATCGAAATTAACAGACAGTTTATTTTTTGGTTGTTCTTATGTCTTTAAAACCCCATTATTTTTGAGATTGAATTTATTTCTGGATCTATACCCGTATGAAAAATTGAGTCATTATTTTTTATTGCACAATCTGGATCTTTTAAACCGTTTCCTGTAAGAACACAAACTATAGTTGAGTTTTTAGGTACATCTTTTTTAACTTTTATCAGACCAGCAACGGAAGCTGCGCTTGCGGGTTCGCAAAAAATACCTTCTTCTTTTCCAAGAATTTTATACGCGTCGATTATTTCAGAATCTGTTACTGAAGAAAATTTACCTTTACTTGAGTCTCTTGCTAATAGGGCTTTTTCTTTATTGACAGGATTACCAATTCTTATTGCAGTAGCAATTGTTTCTGGATTGCTTATGCTTTTGCCTTCAACCAAAGGTGCAGAACCACTTGCTTGAAAACCCATCATTTTAGGAAGTTGTTTGGATATTTTAGCTTCAAAAAATTCTTGAAATCCCATCCAGTAAGCACTTATATTTCCTGCATTCCCCATAGGAATACATAACCAATCAGGAGCGTTTCCAAGATTTTCTATTATTTCAAATGCAGCTGTTTTTTGTCCTTGTAATCGATAAGGATTAACGGAATTAACTAGAGTTATCGGATATTTACTAGATAATTCTCTAACAATATCTAATGCTTTATCAAAATTTCCTTTAATAGCTAATACTTCAGCTCCGTAAACTAAAGCTTGAGCTAGTTTTCCTTGAGCTACATACCCATCTGGAATAATAACAAAAGATCTCATTCCTCCTTTACTTGCATAAGCAGCTGCAGATGCAGAAGTATTTCCTGTACTTGCACAAATTACAGCTTCACAACCAGCTTCTTTAGCTTTACTTATTGCCATTGTCATTCCTCTATCTTTGAATGATCCTGTTGGATTTAGACCATCAAATTTGACATACACTTTTACCCCTTTTCCAATTCGATTAGATATGGAACTAACTTCTATAAGAGGAGTACTGCCTTCTTTTAAAGTAATGATGGGAGTTTTTTTTTGTAACGGGTAACCATGGTTTGTAAGCTTCTATGAGACCATTCCAATTATTTTGTTTCGGAGTAGAAGAAAAAAGTTGTTGTAATTTTTTAGAAAATGCCACTGCTTAACTAAATCAATTTTTAAACAATCTAAGTGCTAGACCTTCCATCTTTCAGCTTTTTAAAAGGTGAATTTGAATAGAATTCGATTAACTCTTTTAATGATTCTATTTTTTTAAGGGTTTTACTCAATGCGTTAAGATCGATAGCAATATTTTTATTTGGATATTCTTTGAAAAAATCTATCAGATTAATTTTTTGATTGTTATTAAAAGAACTTATTAAAATTCCAGATCTAATTGCTTTTATACTTAATTCTTTATTTGATATTTTATTTGGATGAATAATTTTAGATAGTCTACCAAGAAACACCTCTCCTATTTTACTGTTCATTAATTTGCTACTTGTTTTTACTGGAACGTCAACTTTTAAAGACAAAATTTTGAGTAACTCTTTTTCTGTTTGATTCGTAAGTCTCATTAGATTTTTTAATTTATTACTTGGATTTTTTGTTTCTTTAAATTTGTATAACTCTTTTAATTCTATACTTCTACTGAATGTTCCTTTGTAAAGAAAAAGATTTTCTGCTCCTTTGGCATAAGGACTTAAAAAAAACATTAACAATAAAATGTAATTATATTTTAGATTCATTTATTGTTCTACACCCGCGGCAACTTTAACTAATCTTATTAGACCTTTTTCAGATGTTTTTTTCATTAACCCAATACCCATTTTGTACGTATCTTTAGTTATTAGGATTTTTGGTAACTTTTTAAAAAATATTTTTCTTTTAAAACCTGGCTTTATTTTTGATGTATTAAACATTTTATTTATTGAAGAAATATTAAACATTCTTTTAGCATTAATTTTTGAGGAATTTTCTATTGTTTTAGAACGAATTTTTGATGGGAGCTTACCATTTAATTTTATTAGTGTTTTCCATCCAATAGAGTCTATTTTTGAAGCTAATATATTTACTATTTCATTCCTGAGAATTATCCCTTTGTTTGAAAACAAAAAATCAATTGTTTGATCCAATATTTTTTCGCTATCTAATTGTTTTTCTTTAGTAGCGCTTGTTAAAAGGTCATCTAATCTTTCTAATTTAAGGCTGTTTTCATCAAATAGCATTTCTTTTAAACTATTTCTTAGTTCTGGATTTTCGTCTTCCATGAGTCTTCTTGCGAAATAAGGGTATGCAGCTCCTAATATTTTAAAATTTGGATTAACACTTAATGCTATTCCTTCTAAAGTAATTAAAGATCTAATTATAAGTGCGTAATAAGGTGGCAATTTAAATGGAAATTTATACATTATTCCAGACATATCATCTGTTACAGCTTTAAAATCCATTTTATTTACTCCAATTTCTAAAGCACTAGTAAAAACACTTTCAAATGCTGGAGCGATAGGGGTTAAATCAACTTCTTCAGAGAGAAAACCTAGTTGTACAAAATCATATGAAAGCTTATCAAATCTTTTATTTACGAGGTGAACAACTGCTCTAATTAATCCAACTCTAGATTGTTGTGTAATATTGCTCATCATACCAAAATCTAAATAACATAATCGACCATCTTGCATTGCTAATATATTTCCTGGATGCGGATCGGCATGAAAAAAACCGTGTTCAATTAGTTGTTGAAGACTACAACTGACTCCAATTTCTACCATTTCATTAGGGTCAATTCCTAACTTTTTGACTGCTTCTATATTTGTTAATTTTATTCCATCTATCCATTCCATTGTAAGTATTCTTCTACTTGTTGCTTCCCTGTAAATTTTTGGAACTGCAATTTTATTATTTTGACTATGAAGCTTCTTAAATTTTTCTGCATTAGTTGCTTCATTTATGTAATCCATTTCCTCAAAAATTCTTTTACCTAATTCATCTATTAATGCGACTAAATCACTTCTAATAATACCAATATTATTTTTAAACCATATAGCTATATTTCTTACTATGTATAAATCTAAAGTTATTTGCTCTCTCAAACCCGGTCTTTGAATTTTAACAGCAACTTTTTCTCCACTTTTGAGTTTTGCTTTATGTACCTGACCTAAAGATGCTGCTGAAATTGGTTCTTTATCTATTTCTAGAAAAATATTTTCTACCTTATCTTTTAAATCTTCTTCAATACATGCCATTGCAAGCTTGCTTTCAAACCCTGGTAGTTGATCTTGTAGTTGGGCTAGTTCTTCTAGAACTGAAGGTGGAACAATGTCTGGTCTTGTAGAGAGTGCTTGACCAGCTTTTATGAATGCTGGACCCAAATCAACGAGGAGTTGAGTGAATTCTCTGGCTCTAAAAGTTTTTCTCTCGTTTTTCTCTAATGAACCAATTAATTTCTCCCATCCGACTCCGAGCAAAAATAAACCAATGGGCAAAAGCGTTTGCCAAAGTCTGCGAACTAGACGAATTGGATTTTTTTTGTAGATTGAGTCAATAGCCTCCGGGTCATACTCAAGTAGACCTGAGGCTTCAATAAAATCGCTTAATTCTTCGGCCATTTTGCTATGGCAATGTATTACATCTCTTCTAATTCATTTTACGTCTAGTTCGCGTATTTTTCGATTGCTTTGAATTATGCTAAACAGTCTTCGTTTTCAAAATATAGCTCTATTTGGGAGCTTAGAGATCGATTTCGAGAAGGGTTTTACTGTTTTTACAGGTCAGACTGGTTCAGGTAAATCAATATTTTTTGATACGTTAAATGCCTTGTTGGCTAATAAAAAAACTTCTTTAGATAATCGATTGGTAGAGAAAGGATCTGTTTTTTCATCAATCGAGGGTGTTTTTTCTATCATGCAAAACACAAAAGAATGGCTAATTAATCAAGAATTTGATGTTGATGATGAATTAATTGTGACTAGGGAATGGCGTTTAAAAGAAAATAAATATAAATCTAGATTTAGAATTAATGGTGTATTAGTTAATAGAGATCAAATATCAGAGTTGAGATCCTTTTTATTTGATTTCACTTTACAAGGAGACACTTATAGTTTGAATGATCCTTTATATCAATTAAGTTTATTAGATTCTCTAGGTTTAAAAAAAATTCAAAAATCTATTAATAAAGTAAAGCAAGATTGGAAAATATGGCATGACTCTAATTCCAGGCTTGAGCAAGCACGGGATAAAATCTTTGATTCAAAAAAAAAGCTTGAGGAAATGCAGTACATTTACCAAGATTTAGATAAATTAGGATTAGAAGATCCAGATGAGCAAATCAAGTTAGAAACTGATCAGAATCGTTTATCAAATATTTTGAGATTAAAAGAAGGAGTTCAATCTTTATTGATTCGTCTAAATGAAAGCTTAGATGAGTATCCATCAATTTTAGATCATACTAATTTTTGTATTAATGAATTAAAACACTTATCTCAAATTGATTCTTCTTTAGAACCAATTTTTGATAATTTTTATAGAATAACTAATAATCTTAATGACCTAATTTATCAGATTAATGATTATGAGAAAACATTAGATATGGATCCATCTTTTTTAAATGATCTACAAGTTAGACTATCTACTTTGAAATTTTATCAAAAAAAATATCAAAGAAATATTCCAGATCTTATCAGTTATAAAAATGAATTAACTAATTGTTTATCTTTTCAGGAAAGTTCTAATGATATCAAGACACTTTCTACCGTTGAATATGAAAAAAGAGTTATAAGAGATAATTCTAATAAAGATTTATCCTCTATAAGAAAAACTATTGCGTTACAACTTGAAGATAAATTAATTATGATTTTAAAAAATTTAGGTATTCCTAATGTTCATTTCAAAGTAGTTTTTGAAGAATGTGAACCAACAATTAATGGGATTGATAAAGTTAATTTCATGTTTTCAGCAAATCCAGGTGTTGCCCTTGCACCTCTTGCAGAAACAGCCTCTGGTGGAGAGAAATCTAGGGTTCTTCTTGCAATAAAGGCAATTTTTTCTGCATTTGATAAAGCTAAGCTATTAATTTTTGATGAAATTGATTCAGGGGTAAGTGGATCAGTTAGTAGTTATGTAGCTAATTTGCTCTGTGACTTGTCAAAGTATCAGCAAGTATTTTGCGTCACTCATCAACCTTTAATTGCAGCATTTGCTGATAATCATTTTGTTTTAAAAAAGAACGTTATAGGTGGTCATACAAAGTCTATTGTTATTAATTTAAGGGAAATCCCAGACAGGCAAAGGGAATTGGCTCTATTAGCTGGTGGTGAAATTGTAGAAGCAAATGCTTATGCGGCGAGCTTGCTGGAACACAAAGCTGCATGATGGCCATGTTTTTTTATACAATTAATAATTAACAATTTTCCCTTATGGGAAGTTCAAAATCTAATTCAAAAAAAGAGATATTAAATATTGGTTCTTCCAGCGAAGAAGTCATAACTATTCGTGGTGCAAGGCAACATAATTTAAAAAACGTTGATTTATCTATTCCAAGAAATAAATTGGTGGTTTTTACAGGTGTTAGTGGAAGTGGTAAAAGTTCTTTGGCTTTTGATACGATTTTTGCTGAAGGACAAAGAAGATATGTTGAGAGTTTATCTGCTTATGCAAGACAATTTTTAGGTCAGGTTGATAAACCAGATGTTGATTCAATTGAAGGTTTATCTCCAGCAATTTCTATTGATCAAAAATCAACCAGTCATAATCCTCGCTCAACAGTTGGAACGGTTACGGAAATACAAGACTATTTTCGTTTGCTTTTTGGAAGAGCGGGCGAACCTCATTGTCCTGAGTGCTCTAGGCCAATAAAACCTCAAAGCATTGATGAGATGGTTGATCAAATTAAGACTCTTCCAGAAGGTACTCGATATCAATTACTTGCACCAGTTGTTAGAGGTAAAAAAGGAACACACTCAAAACTTTTGTCTGGACTTGCTGCAGAAGGTTTTGTTCGAGTAAGAATTAACAAAGAAGTTCGAGAATTGGCAGATAATATTGAATTAGATAAAAATCAAGTTCATTCTATTGAGGTAGTAGTTGATAGATTGATTGCGAGAGAGGGTATCGAAGAGAGATTAACTGATTCATTAAGTACTACTTTGAAAAGGGGGGATGGCTTAGCAATAGTTGAAGCAGTACCAAAAAAGAATGAAGAACTTCCTAAGGGTATTGAGGCAGAAAGATTATTTTCTGAAAATTTCGCTTGCCCAGTTCACGGCGCTGTAATTGAAGAATTATCTCCAAGATTATTTTCATTTAATAGTCCATATGGAGCATGTCCTGATTGTCATGGGTTAGGTCACTTGAAAAAATTCACTTGCGAGCGAGTTGTCCCTGATCCATCATTACCTGTTTACGCTGCTGTTGCACCTTGGAGTGATAAAGATAATTCATATTATTTTTCATTATTATTTTCAGTTGGTGAGGCCTTTGGTTTTGAGATAAAAACTCCTTGGAAAGACTTAAAAGAAGATCAAAAAAATATTTTGTTAAATGGTAGTAAAGAGCCTATTTTAATAAAGGTAGATAGTAGATATAAACAAAATTCTGGCTTTAAAAGACCTTTTGAAGGTATTTTACCTATTTTAGAAAGACAGTTACAGGACGCAAACGGTGAGGCTGTTCGACAAAAGTTAGAAAAGTATCTTGAACTAGTCCCTTGTGCCAGCTGTCATGGCAAGAGATTACGTCCTGAAGCTCTTGCTGTAAAACTTGGACCTTTTGCGATAACTGACCTCACATCATCAAGTGTTTCTACCACACTTCAGAATGTTGAGGAATTAATGGGTCTTGAGAGAACTAAAAACTCAAAGCAATTACTTTCCAAAAAACAAAAAAAAATTGGGGAATTAGTCTTAAAAGAAATTCGATTACGGCTTCAATTTTTGTTGGATGTTGGTCTTGATTATTTAACTCTTGATAGACCAGCAATGACCCTATCTGGTGGGGAAGCTCAAAGAATACGACTTGCTACGCAAATAGGTGCAGGCTTAACAGGAGTTCTTTATGTATTAGATGAACCTAGTATTGGATTACATCAAAGAGATAATGATCGCTTATTATCTACATTAAAAAAACTTCGTGATCTAGGCAATACGTTGGTTGTTGTTGAACACGATGAAGACACTATAAGAGCAGCTGATCATTTAGTGGATATAGGTCCTGGTGCTGGTGTTCATGGAGGAGAAATTATCGCAGAAGGATCTTTAGATAGTTTATTGACTGCAAAAGAATCATTGACTGGTGCTTATCTTAGCGGGCGCTCATCTATTCCCACTCCTGCTACCAGGAGAGACTCAGTACAAAGAAAATTACGCTTGATTGATTGTGAAAAAAATAATTTAAAAAATGTTTCAGTTGATTTTCCATTAGGTAGATTAGTTGCCGTTACTGGAGTTAGTGGAAGTGGTAAAAGCACTTTAATAAATGAATTACTTCATCCTGCTTTAAATCATTCTTTAGGGTTGAAAGTTCCTTTTCCTAAAGGATTAAAAGAATTGAAAGGTATTAAATCCATTGATAAAGTTATTGTTATTGATCAATCTCCAATTGGTAGAACTCCACGATCTAATACGGCTACTTATACAGGTGCATTTGATCCTATACGCCAACTTTTTGCGACTTCTGTTGAAGCTAAAGCAAGAGGATATCAAGCAGGGCAATTCAGTTTTAATGTTAAAGGCGGAAGATGCGAAGCTTGTCGCGGCCAGGGAGTAAATGTAATTGAGATGAATTTTCTTCCTGATGTCTATGTTCAATGTGATGTATGCAAAGGTGCTCGATTTAATCGAGAAACATTACAAGTTAAATATAAAAATTACTCTATCTCAGATGTATTAGAAATGACTGTGGAGCAAGCAGTTGATGTTTTTTCCGCTATACCTCAAGCTGCGGATCGATTAAGGACACTTTTAGATGTTGGTCTTGGATACATTAAGCTTGGCCAACCTGCTCCAACATTATCTGGTGGAGAGGCTCAAAGAGTCAAACTAGCTACTGAGTTATCTAGAAGAGCTACTGGAAAAACTCTTTATTTAATTGATGAACCTACAACTGGTTTAAGTTTTTATGATGTTCATAAATTAATGGACGTTATACAGAGATTAGTAGATAAAGGAAATTCAATTATTGTTATTGAGCATAATTTGGATGTGATTAGATGTTCCGATTGGATTATTGACATGGGTCCTGAAGGAGGTAATAGAGGAGGTGAGATTATTGCTATGGGAACGCCTGAAGAAGTCGCTGCAGATTCAAATAGTTATACAGGTAAATATTTAAAGAAAGTTTTGGATTTACATCCTCCTAGATAAAACTGAATATTTTGTATATATTCCTTAATATTAAACATAGATTTAGCTGTTTTTTAAATTTATGTACTCTAAAAGATTAGGCCTTTACTGACTTTTTAAAATATGATTTAAACAATAATAAAAAAATTATGGTTTCTTTAGATTTAAAGGACAAAAAATCAATTATTAATCGCTAGTAATTCATTCGGTTTCTGCTTGGGATTACGACTTATACATTTAAATTTGCATGGTCTAATCCGCTCACATGATCTTGAGTTAGGGAGAGATTCAGATACTGGAGGACAAACTTTATATGTTTTAGAATTAGTAAAAGGACTTGCAGCACGACCAGAGGTTGAAAAAGTTGAACTTATTACCAGATTAATTATTGATAGGAAAGTATCTTCTGATTACTCAAAACCTGTTGAAAAGATATCAAGTAGTGCGGAAATTATACGATTACCTTTTGGTCCTAAGCGTTATATAAGGAAAGAATTGTTGTGGCCTTATTTAGATGACTTAGCTGATCAAATAGTTCAAAGATTACAGAAAGAAAAAAAGTTGCCTGATTGGATTCATGCTCATTATGCCGATGCTGGGTATGTTGGTGCACTCGTCAGCAGAAGATTAGGCTTGCCATTGGTTTTTACTGGGCATTCATTAGGTCGGGAAAAACTAAGAAGATTATTGGCTGCTGGAATTGATCATGACCAAATAGAGCAAACTTATTCCATTAGCAAAAGAATTGACGCAGAAGAATTAGCTTTAGCACATTCAAACTTACTCATAACAAGCACTAAGCAGGAATCTGAAGAACAGTACGCTCGTTATGGACGATTTAGTTCAAAAAATGTAGAAATAATTCCACCAGGTGTTGATTTAAATCGTTTTCATTCAATAGATTATTCTTTAAAGGAAGAAGAAAAAGAATTAAACAAACTTTTTAAACCTTTTTTGAGAGATTTAAATCTTCCTCCTCTATTAGCTATATCTAGAGCAGTAAGGAGAAAAAATATTCCTGCGTTGATAGAGACTTTTGGACGTTCGTCAATTTTGCAGCAAAGACATAATCTTATTTTAATTTTAGGTTGTAGAGAAGATTCACGTCAGCTCGAGAAACAGCAAAGAGAAGTATTTCAACAGGTTTTTGAATTGGTTGATAAATATAATCTATACGGAAAAGTTGCTTATCCAAAACAACATAAAAGAGAGCAAATACCATCAATTTATCGTTGGGCTGCAAATAAAAAAGGACTATTTGTTAATCCTGCCTTAACTGAGCCATTTGGCTTGACATTATTGGAAGCTGCTGCGTGTGGGTTACCTATGGTGACCACTGATGATGGTGGTCCAAGGGACATTTTGTCTCGTTGTGAAAATGGTCAACTTGTAGATGTAACTGATTTAGAAGCCTTGAGAGATGGTTTAGAGACTGCTGGATCAAATCCTTCTTTATGGAAAACTTGGAGTCACAATGGAATTGAGGGAGTTAGTCGGCATTTCAGTTGGGATGCTCATGTTTGTAATTACATTGCCTTGATGAAGAAGCGCCTCAAATTCCTTGCACCTCGGCACTGGACATTGGGAACGATTCAAGAAAACAGTTTTATCGGTCAAAAACTAATATTGTTTGATTTAGATAATTACATTGAGCAATCACAAGGCTTATTAAACTTAAGAAAAAAATTAAAAGATCATTACTCGGATTACGATATAAAATTTGGAGTTTTAACTGGAAGATCAATTAATGCTGCTCGTTATCGATATGCAGAAACACAATTATCTGAACCTGTCGTTTGGATTTGTCAAGCTGGTACTGAAATTTATTATGCTGATGAGAATAAATCAGATATTTTTTGGCAAGATTCAATATCTGTTGATTGGAATCGTAAAGGGGTCGAAAAGGTTTTGTTCGATTTAAAAGATTATTTAGAGCTTCAATCAACTGAAAACCAAGGTCCTTATAAGATTAGTTATTTATTAAAAGAACCTAGTGATGCAATTTTACCTTTAGTACGAAAAAGACTTAGAAAGTCTGGACTTCCTGCTTCTCCGCTTCTTAAATGTCATTGGTATTTAGATGTTGTTCCTTTGCGAGCATCACGAGCAGAAGCTATTAGATTTTTGACTTTACGTTGGGGGTTGTCTTTAGAAAAAGTTCTAGTTATAGCAAGTCAACAAGGTGATGCTGAGTTAGTAAAGGGATTGACGACTAGTGTTATTCCGTTTGATCATGATTCATCATTAGATAGTTTGAGATCTCAACAAAGAGTTTTCTTTTCTGATGCTCAAGATGGCGTTCTTGATGGTTTACAACATTTTCGATTTCTTAAAAGTCATTAATTTTTAATATTCTTTAATAGTTTTTATCTTTTAGAAAATTAATAAATAAATTTTACTTTATTTCTTCTTCAAGTATTAATGTAAGTTGTTGATATGGTGGCTCTTCACTAACAAAGCCCCAATCATTAAAAATTTTTGAATCTATATGAGTGATTATTTGTCGCTTATTTTTTTTTTCTACTTTAAAACCTTCGGCTGACATTTTTCTCATCAGTCTTGCAGATTCTTCAAATCTAGCGGCCATAGAATCTAAAGTTTCACAGTCATTAGTTAGCCCTTCTTCTTTCCAGGTGAAATAGGTCATCTTTTTTTAATTTAAAGAGTTAAGACTTAATGAAAAAAATTAGATTTATTAATACTAATAATAAGGTAGCTATCCAAAAATTAACTACAATTTGAACTTCTTTGTTACCTTTAAGTTCGAAATGGTGATGTAACGGAGTCATCAAAAATAATTTATGACCTTTGCCTTTTATTTGTTTTGAGATTTTAAAAACACTTACTTGAATGATGACTGATATGGACTCTGCAGCAATTATTCCTCCCATAATTAAAAGAGACCAAAGATTATTAGTTATTAAAGCTATTCCACCCAGAGATGCTCCTATGGCTAAGGAACCTGAATCTCCCATAAATAATTTTGCAGGATATTTGTTTAGAAAAAGAAATCCCATACAAGCTCCTGCCATTACTATGCATAGAGGCGCCAGTGTGGAATTATTATTTGGATTTTCTATTAAAATAGCAATAGCTAGTCCTGTAAAAATTAATACGCTACATCCACTCAATAAACCATCTAAACCATCAGTTAAATTGGTTGAATTACTTTCAGCTAATAAGATAAATATTCCTAAAGGATAAATTAGATTTCCGATAGGAACAAAACTATTTGCTATTTGAATATTTTGAGGTATTAAATTATTTGATGCACAAATAATAATAAAAATAAGACTAATAAAAAATTGTAAAATTATTTTTTGGTTAGACCTTAGACCAGTATTTAACTGTTTTTTCAAACTAAGAAAATCATCTACAAAGCCAATAAACATAAAAAAAATAATAATAAAGCTTAATGTCAAAATAATTTGATAATCGTCTTTATTAAAATATATAATATTGCTTATTATTATTCCTATAGGTATAAAGAAAATTCCACCCATTGTTGGAGTTCCTTGCTTAATAAAATGATTTTTTGGCCCTTCTTTTCTAATTATTTGCTTAATCTTAAATTTTTTTAATTTAGGTATACCTATATAAGTGATAATCGATGATACTAGCGTTGTAAATAAAAAAGGAACAGTTAAATTGCTATTTGGAAAATATAAATCAAAAAAAATACAAGAAATTGATATTAACCCAAATAAAATCAATATATGTTTATTAATATCATATAAAAATGATAATTCTTTTGTATCTACAATCTTTTTAGATTTTTCCAAAACCTAAGCTAGTAAGTTATTCTTCCCATTCGTCATCTGTTGATTCCTCTTCAGCTTTATAGTCTTCTTTTTCTCCCATTAAAGCTGATAGCTCTTCTTCTTCAACTGTACTTATTTCTTGATCATTTGTGTCTTCATCAGAAACTAATCTTCCGCTTGTTTCTAACCAAGATAATAAATCGGGTTCTTCTCTAAGTGGGAGAACAGGAGCAGGCTCTTGTCTTCCATAGCGAGTTAATGCGGGGTTAATACCGTCTAAATCAGATAAATTGATTTTTTCTAGACCGCTCATATCAAGATTATGATCGATGAATTAACATAATGCATTATGGATTAATTTTCTAATATTTATGCTGACTTCAAAGCTGATATTGATTATTTTTACTTGGCTCTTAGCTCTATTAGTAAGTATTTTTTTTCGTGTAGTAGGTATTTTTCATCCGTACCCCTTTGATATAAATCATTTTTTAGTATGGTCTTTGGTTTTTGGTCCTTCTCTTTGTCTTTTTCTTTATTTTTTGGTTAAGAGAGCTTTTTCCTTAAAATCCTCAATTTAATTTTGATCTTCAATGACTTTTATGTTTTCACATTTTTATTTTATTTTCACGAGTAATAATGATGTTCAAGACTTATTGATTTTTGGTCATAACATTGATGCTTGGTTGATTTATGTTCTTATTTTTTTCGGCTTAACCTCTTTGGCTTTTGTGTTGGTATGGTTTATGGGATTCTTAGCTGAAAGTCAATCCGGTAAATCTATTAAACAGCCATGGGAGTGATTTTGAATCAGTTGGTCAGTTTTTAGACCTTGAAAATATTTGAATCAGCATTGATTATCTAAATCATAAATATTGTCCAATAGTTCTCTATATTTAATAAACAGAATTGAATTTCCTTAAAGGAGAGAAGCATATGGGAAAGGCTAAGAAGGTTGTGTTGGCTTATTCAGGAGGGGTCGATACAAGTGTTTGTATTCCTTACTTGAAGAAGGAGTATGGAGTAGAGCATGTAATTGCTTTTGCAGCAGATCTTGGTCAAGGAGATGAACTTGATGAAATTAAAAAAAAGGCTATTTCAGCAGGAGCTTCACAATCAATAATTGGCAATTTAGTAAAGCCATTTATTGAAGATTTTGCTTTTCCGGCAATTAGGTCTAATGCGTTGTATCAAGGCAGATACCCTCTCTCGACGGCATTAGCTAGACCATTAATTGCAAAAAAACTTGTTGAAATCGCAAAGGAATTAAATGCTGATGGAGTCGCTCACGGGTGCACGGGTAAAGGTAATGATCAAGTTCGTTTTGATGTGACAATTGGAGCTTTAGCTCCTGATTTGCAATTGCTTACACCAGCAAGGGAATGGGGTATGAGTCGTGAAGAAACGATTGCCTATGGAGAAAAGTATGGAATAGTTCCTCCGGTAAGTAAAAAAAATCCTTACTCTATTGATTTGAATCTTTTAGGCAGAAGTATTGAAGCCGGTCCTCTTGAAGATCCATTTGAGATGCCATTAGATGAAGTTTTTGGCATCACTTCTTCTATTGCTGATTCACCTAACGAACCTGAAATTGTAGATATTTTGTTTGAAAATGGTTATCCAGTTGCAATTGATGGAGAATTAATGGAGCCAGTATCATTGATTAAAAAGGCTAATAGCCTTGCTGGAAAGCATGGTTTTGGACGCCTAGATATTATTGAAGACAGAGTAGTAGGAATTAAAAGTCGAGAAATTTATGAAACACCAGGATTGCTTTTATTAATTAAAGCTCATCAGGAAATAGAGAGTTTAACGCTACCAGCCGACTTACTAGATACTAAATCCAGATTGGAACGACAATGGGCTGACTTGGTTTATAAAGGTTTCTGGTTTAGTCCTTTAAAAGAAGCGTTGGATGGATTTATTAATTACTCTCAGAAGCAAGTCAATGGAACAGTCAGGGTTAGGCTTTTTAAGGGGAATGCAGATGTTATTGGTCGAAAGTCAAAAGAAAATAGTTTGTACATCTCTGATATGTCTACTTATGGAAGTGAGGACAAGTTTAACCACAAATCCGCTGAAGGATTTATTTATGTATGGGGATTGCCTAGTCGAATTTGGTCTTGGATAAATAAATAAGATATGGAATTTTTGAATTTTTTTTATCTATTACCTTTATTCCTTTTCACCTTCTTTATTCTCCTCTTTGGCCGGTGATTCAGTTTTGTCTTCCATAGGTTTTATCTCTTCTTTTTCTTTTTCAGATTTTTCAGGTTCATCCTCTTTTGCAGTGGATTTTGGAGTTGGTAAAGGACCAAATTGTTTAACGGTGAGGTATCGAATAACGTCCTCACTTAACCTCATAGTTCTCTCTAAGATTGCAACTTGTTGTCCGTTACCTTTGTGGCTTAATTGGACGTATATTCCCTCTTTATGCTTTGCGATGGGATAAGCAAGCCTTCTTTTGCCTCTCATTTGACTATCTAATACCTCAGTTCCAGACTTCTCAAGAATTTCACTATATTTTTTTAGATGGCTATCAACTTCCTCTTCCGGTATGTCCGGACGAAGAATGTACATAGTTTCGTAATAAGGTTGTTCAGACATGGATGAAATTTCCGACTGGGACTTTATGGCTCATTAGGAGCGACGGAATTCTAATTTTATACCGAAGTGGTAATTTTCACAATTGCATTTTTGTTGCTTGGCTTATTCCGGACAGATTAGGTTCATTTCCTTGTGTGCAAGACCAAACACAATAAATAATTACTGAAAAAAGACTGATTAATAAAGTACTTGAGAAGGTTCTGATAATTAATGTGTTTAAAAAAGGACTAAAAATAATTTCGAAAATAAAACCAACTATGATTATACCAATATTGATTAACAATGATTGAAGGGCATTATAGCGTAAAAAATAAGATATTTTATTATTTCTTACTAGTCCAAGAAAGATAGCTAAAAATAATAATAAACTTCCAAAAGGCATTAATCTTTCTATTACGATTATTGGAATTGCAGGTATTTGGATGATTTGAGTAAAAGGATATTTTAGATATAAATGGTTTCCAAACTTTAGAGAATCAGACCATGGAATCATATATAGAAAAGCTCCTAATATTCTTTCTCCTAGTGAAGGCATAATAAATTCTATTTCTTTTAGATTAAACCATCAAATGTTTTTCTGCAGATGATTTCATTGTCTGAACAGGCACATCATTAAAACCACTCCAAAGTCTTATTGAAAAAGCTCCTTGCTCGACAAGCATATCCAGTCCATCAATTGTCAAACAATTTTTTTGTTGTCCAATTTTTAACCAGCTTGTTGGTCTTGGTGTATAAATCAAATCGTATAAAATAGTTTTACTAGAGAGACAATCCCATATTGAATTACCAAGAGGAACATTTTCTTGTTTAGTGTTTATGCTATTCATTCCTACTGGAGTTGTATTAATAATTAAATCTGCTTCTTCTATATATGGTGAAACATTTAATTTTGTATTATTTATACTTTCAATGGGTATATTTTTCTTTGAAAATAAACTATTGAAACTCTTTAAAAAAATATTTAAAGAACTTTCATTCCTGCCAATTATTGTTACTTTTTTAATACTTAGAGTACTCAATCCCATTACTGCTGCTCTAGCGCTGCCTCCACTACCCATAACAACTATACTTTTATCTTTTAAGTTATGGTTTTTTAATGGCATCAAGAAGCCTTCTACATCAGTGTTAGCGCCTATCCATTGATTGTTTTTTTCAGGTATAAGTGTATTGACAGCTTGGATATCATTTGCAATTTCAGTTAATTTATTACAAGCCTTTAATACTTCCTGTTTATGAGGAATAGTTATATTTAATCCTTTGCAATCTAAGATTCTTAATGCTTTTGTGACTTTCTCAAGATTTTCACTGTCGCAAGCCATTGCCACATAACACCAGTCAAGTCCCATTTCTTCATATGCGGCATTGTGCATAATCGGTGAAAGTGAATGATTTACTGGTTGTCCAAGAAGTCCTACCAGATTAGTTTTTCCAGTGATAGTACTCATTTTTGATGATGTTGATGCAAAAGTTCTAAGTGACTGTTCGGGAACCACGCCTCGCCTCAAATAGGTTTCACTGACGAGGATGTTACCTAAAGAAAGAAATTAAAGGAGCTACTCACCCATGGGGAAGGTTGTTGGAATCGATCTTGGAACTACTAATAGTTGTGTTGCTGTTATGGAAGGCGGTAAGCCTACAGTAATAGCAAATGCTGAAGGATTTAGAACAACTCCATCTGTTGTTGCTTATACAAAAAATCAAGACCAATTGGTTGGGCAAATTGCCAAGCGCCAAGCGGTGATGAATCCAGAAAATACTTTTTATTCCTCTAAAAGATTTGTTGGTCGTAGGGTTGATGAAGTAAATGATGAATCAAAAGAAGTTAGTTATGGAGTTGAGAAAGCTGGCTCCAATGTCAAATTAAAATGCCCAATACTTGATAAGCAGTTTTCTCCTGAAGAAGTAAGCGCTCAAGTCTTAAGAAAACTTTCTGATGATGCGGGCAAATATTTAGGCGAAACAGTTACTCAAGCAGTAATTACAGTTCCTGCGTACTTCAATGATTCACAGAGACAAGCAACTAAAGATGCAGGAAAGATCGCAGGGTTAGAAGTTCTCAGAATTATTAATGAGCCTACTGCGGCGGCTTTAGCCTATGGATTGGATAAAAAAAGTAATGAAAGGATATTAGTGTTTGATTTAGGTGGAGGTACTTTTGATGTATCTGTTCTAGAAGTAGGTGATGGTGTATTCGAAGTGTTATCTACATCGGGAGATACTCATTTAGGTGGAGATGATTTTGATCGTGTGATTGTTGATCACTTGGCTTCAACATTTAAGGGTAATGAAGGTATTGATTTACGCCAAGACAAGCAAGCACTGCAACGTTTAACTGAAGCAGCTGAAAAAGCAAAGATTGAATTATCAAATGCTACTCAAAGTGAAATAAATCTTCCATTTATCACAGCTACTCCCGAAGGCCCTAAGCATCTTGATTTAACCCTTACAAGAGGAAAGTTTGAGGAATTAGCCTCTACCCTTATTGATCGTTGTAGAGTCCCGGTAGAACAAGCGTTAAAAGATGCAAAGCTATCTACTGGAGAAATAGATGAGATTGTTATGGTTGGTGGCTCTACTCGAATGCCAGCAGTTAAAGAGCTAGTTAAAAGAGTCACTACTAAGGATCCAAATCAAACAGTTAATCCAGATGAGGTGGTAGCAGTTGGAGCAGCTATTCAAGGTGGTGTTCTTGCTGGAGAAGTTAAGGATATTCTGCTATTAGATGTAACTCCTTTATCTCTTGGTGTTGAAACCTTGGGTGGGGTGATGACAAAAATGATTTCAAGGAACACTACTGTTCCCACTAAAAAAGCTGAAACTTATTCAACTGCAGTTGATGGCCAAACGAATGTAGAAATTCACGTTTTACAAGGTGAACGCGAGATGGCCTCTGACAATAAAAGTCTAGGAACATTCCGCTTAGATGGAATTCCTCCTGCTCCTCGAGGTGTGCCTCAAATTGAAGTGACTTTTGATATCGATGCTAATGGAATTCTAAGCGTCAATGCAAAAGATAAAGGGAGTGGTAAAGAGCAAAGTATCTCTATTACTGGAGCATCCACTTTGTCGGATAACGAAGTCGATAAGATGGTTAAAGATGCAGAAATGAATGCTTCTGCTGATAAAGAAAAGCGTGAAAAAATTGATATTAAAAATCAAGCTGAAACACTTGTTTATCAGGCAGAAAAACAAATAGGTGAGCTAGGCGACAAAGTTGATGAAGCAGCCAAAGCAAAAGTTGAAGAGAAACGCGTCAAGTTGAAAGAAGCCACTGAAAAAGATGATTTTGAAAGCATGAAGTCTTTAGTTGAGGAGCTTCAACAAGAATTGTATTCCTTAGGAGCTTCTGTATATCAACAAGCTAATGCTGCTTCTCAAGCTGCAGATGATTCCAATTCTGACAGTAAAGAGAATGGAGATGATGTTATTGATGCTGACTTTACCGAAACAAAATAAATAGATCTTATTAATTAATATTTAATGACCCTCTATTTTATGTCCAATCCATTCAGCACATGCTGGGGCTAACAAAATCCCATTGCGATAGTGACCTGTATTAATTAATAAACCAGGTTCTAATTGTTTTAATAAAGGAGAAGGTTCATTGATTGGTCTAGCTCTAATTCCGCTCCACTCATGTCTGACTATTGCATTTTTCATCCATTGTGGAGCATTATTTTTTAAATTTAACATTTCTTGTTTATATATTAGGCTTGCTTTAGAGCCTCTTTCCACAGTTGCTCCTATCAGCATTCGATATGGATGATGGTGTATAAAGTTTATAGATTGAAAATTTAATATTGCAGGCCATTCTTTCTCATTCGCAATTTTTTTGTTTAATTCTAACTCAATAACTTGTCCTAAGATTGGCTCTAAAAGTATTTCATGACCTAATGGTTTCAATAATTTTTGAGTATTTAAAGCAGAACAAATGATGATATAATCTTGATTAATAGATTGATTATTTTCCAAATTTATATTCCAACTTTTATTATATAAATTATTATTTTTACTTATTCTAATAACATTTTTGTCGATTTTATTTATCTTGATTTGGTCAAGACTTTTCATTAGGGATTTTATTAATTTGATTGGATTTAATCGACCATCTTCATGAGATATTAATCCACCTATTAATTTTATCTCAAATATAGAATTCCAAAAATCTAAACAATTTTTATCTAAAAGTTCAATTCCATAATTTTTTTTATCATTACTTAATTCGACCATAGATTGAAATTCTTGTTCAGAATTTGCTAGTTTAATTAATGGTTTTTCAAATATAAAATTTGATTCAGAATAGCTTATTTGAGTAAGCCATTCTTTCCATAACTTCATACTTTTATTTCTTAGTAAAAAAGCTCTTCCTTTTGATCTTTTATAGATATTTCCCATGAGAACACCCAAACTAGCTTGTGTTCCATTCTTTGGACTTAAATTATTAATTTCTGAGTTTACTATTGGGTCGATTAAATTTACTTTATAGCCTTTTTTCCCTAGGTGAAAGGCAGTTGTTATTCCTGCGATCCCACTCCCAATGACTGAGATTTCGGTTTCCTTTTTTTCTGCTTTTTGTCTATTCATTTGCATAGATGTTATGAAATTTGCTTGTTAATTTTCAATGAGTGGTTTAAAAAAGAGAATAGTTTAAGGATATAGGTGTAGTGACCATCAAAACAGTTATCTTGCAGTTCATTTGTCCTGACAAGCCTGGACTTGTAAGTGATTTGGCAACTTGGATAGCAAGTAAAAATGGTAATATTAGACATGCTGATCACCATACAGATGCAGATGCAAAATTGTTTCTCAGTCGCATTGAGTGGGATTTAGATGGATTTCTGCTTGATAAAAATCAAATCAAATCTGAAGTAATTTTACTCGAGCAGCGATTGAATGGAAAAGCAGTCTTGAGCTTCTCTGATGATTTTCCTAATGTTGCCATATTTGTTAGCAAGCAGAGTCATTGTTTGGTTGATCTTTTATGGAGAGTTAAGGCAGGCGAATTATGTATGAATGTCCCTTTAGTTATCTCAAATCATTCAGACTTAGAGGAAATTTGCTCAAGTTTTTCGATTCCTTTTAAGCTTGTAGTAGTAGATAAAAATAATAAAGCAGATTCCGAAAGTAAAATTTTAGATTTATTAAATGAGTACAAAATTGATTTAGGTGTTCTGGCTAAATATATGCAAATTTTAAGTAGTTCATTTTTAGAGAAGTTTCCTCATCTAATTAATATTCATCATTCATTTCTTCCTGCTTTTAAAGGTGCTCAACCATATCATCAAGCTTGGGAAAGAGGGGTAAAATTAATTGGTGCAACAGCGCATTATGTTACTAAGGATCTTGATGCTGGTCCTATAATTGAACAGACTATATCTAATGTGAGTCATCGTGATGAAGTATCAGATTTAATAAGAAAGGGTAGAGATTTGGAGCGAGTCGCTTTAGCAAGATCTTTACGGTTGCATTTAAGAAGACAAGTTATTGTTTATAGAGGTAGAACAGCTGTATTTACATGATTAATAATGCTTATTTACTAAATTTAAAAAATAATTTTTCAGACAATATTGGCTGGAGTTGTTTTCAATTAGGCGTCTTTTGTCTGCCGTCAAGTGCGTTAATTTCTTATATATTTTTGCTTGTAGCTCTTTTTGACGGAAGTTTTAAAAGAAGGGATCTCTATTTGAATGAATATTGGAATTATCCGTTAGTGCTTGTAACTGTATTGATGATAATTGGTTGTATTCGTTCTCATACTGGTTGGCTAGCTTGGCTTGGTCTTTTTAATTGGTTGCCATTTTTCTGGTGTTTTTGGGGCTTGCAACCATATTTGTTAACCCCTGAAAGAAGAAAAAAATGTGCTTCTTGTCTTGTATTAGGAAGTCTCCCTGTTTTAATAACTGGCTTTGGTCAGTTATGGCTTGGATGGGAGGGGCCTTGGGAGATTTTTGATGGTTTAATAATTTGGTTTATTTCTGCAGGAGGAGAGCCTCTAGGCAGATTGTCTGGGTTATTCGATTACGCGAATATCACTGCTGCATGGTTATCTGGAGTATGGCCATTCTGTTTGGCGTCCGTTCTTCATCCTTTTATTGTTGGAAGAAATCGAGCTATTCCCTGTGCTCTTTTAATTGCTTTTGTTTCAGCAATGATTTTGACTGATTCTCGAAATGCATGGGGTGCAATTTTTTTAGGTTTACCATTAGTTTTTGGTTCAGCATCATGGATTTGGTTAATACCTTTAATGCTTATTTGTTTTCTTCCAGTGATAATTGCGGTTTTACCACCTTTTGATTTTGGAATTCAACAATTTGCAAGGAGTATTGTTCCTGAATCTATTTGGATGAGACTAAATGATATGCAATTTGTTGATACAAGACCTTTTGAAGCAACACGTATTGGTCAATGGAAGATAGCACTTGATTTGATTTTTGATAAACCATGGTTGGGTTGGGGGGCAGCAGCTTTTTCAATTCTTTATCCTTTAAGGACAGGTTTATCTCATGGTCACTCACACAATTTGCCTTTAGAATTAGCAATTAGCCATGGCATAGTAGTTTCATTGTTAATAAATATTTTTGTGTTTAGCTTGTTATTAATTGCTTCCTTTTATAGAATATTTAATAATTTAAATTCTCAAAAAAATATAATAGTTGATCGAGCTTGGTGGACCTCTACTTTAATTCTTATTTGTTTTCATGCCACAGATATTCCACTATTTGATAGCAGAATAAATATTTTAGGTTGGATATTATTGATAGGTCTTAGATGCATGATCTATAATTCTACAAGCTATAATATTTCATTAAAAAAATTTAAAAAAGTTTTATATTAATTCTTCTTGTTCAATTGTAATTTGTCTTTCATAAATTGAATGCTCATTAAATATTCTGGCAGTTAAAAAACTAGCTATACATGTAATCAATAGTGGTTTGAGTATCAAAAGATTTTTAGTTAATGCGAAAGCTAAAAACATTGCTGTTAAGGGTGTCCTTGAGCATCCAGCTACAAATCCGCCCATCCCTGCAAAAATATATGTAGTTGGTACATGTCCCGTAAATGCCTCTAACCCTATACCACTTGCCAAACCTATCGCCCCTCCCAGGGTGAGCATTGGATAAAATAAACCACCTGGAGCTCCAGAGGCTGCTGCTAAACCAGAAGCAAAAAATAAAACTAAAAATATACTTATTGCGAGCGTAAAACTACTACTTTCATTAACAATAATTTTTTGCAGTCCTTCAATGTTGTGAAAAGTTTCAGGAATGATTGAATACATTGAGCCAAGCAATAATCCGGATAAACTCATTCTTTGAACAGTTTTGTTTCTAAACCATTTGTTCCCTAGAACTTGCATCTTTAAAATATATTGACAATATATTTCTGCTAAGAATCCAAGTAAGATTCCTAAAAATATTAGGTATAAAAGATCTATCGGGAAGAATTCGATTACTGGTGTATATGCTCTCTCTAATTGAAAACCTAAATTATTAACAAATCCACCAGCTTTTTCATCTAGTCCAATCGCCTGCAAAATATCAGCGCAACTATCGGCCCAGAATGTTGTTACTACTACTAGCAGAAGTACTACTGGTCTGGCTGAATTTAGAAGTTCTTCAATTGCATAGACAAAGCCTCCAATAGGGGCACTAAAAATCGCTGCAATTCCCGCTCCTCCTCCTGCTGCAACTATGACTCTGCGAAATGAAATAGGAGCTTTTAGCCATTTTGCCATTTTCCAGGCAACAGATCCTCCCATTTGTACTGCTGGCCCTTCTGGACCTAGTGGAAATCCACTGCCAATAGAAATTATTCCAGCAAATAGTTTTACTATTCCAACTCTTAATCCCATAGGGACTGGCTTGTGGCGAAGAAATGCAATGATGTGACTTACTCCTGCCCCTTTTGCTGCAGGGGCAAAATTTTTAATGAGTGATCCTGAAATCAAGCCTCCTAATGCTCCTAAAATTGGTAAAACTATCCACCTAGGCATATATGCAAGAAGTTTTGACCGATAATCTTCTAATGCATGAATTCCAGTTTTAAATAATATTCCCGTTAGTGCTGCTCCTAAACCTGTAAGTATGAGAGCAAGAATTACATTTAGCCATTTCCTTTGAAGAAGTTTTTTTATGCTTTGACTTGATTTCTTTTGAATGGGATTTTGACTTTTGATCATCTAACTCAATTTAGGTTTGAAAAATAGAGGCCTCTTCTTCTTTTGTTATTACACGGCCATCTTCGATAAAGTTCGGTATTTCATCAAAGTTTAAGTATCTGTATATTTCGTCAGTTAAAGGGGAAACTTTTTTGGAAGCTATTGCAAGATATTCATCAGTTGTAGGTATATGACCCAACAAAGCGCAAACAGCGGCTAGCTCTGCACTTCCTAAGAAAACCTGAGCTCCTTTCCCTAATCTGTTGTTGAAATTTCTTGTACTGGTTGAGAAAACAGTTGAATTATCTTTTACACGTGCTTGATTGCCCATACATAGAGAACAACCAGGCATTTCCATTCGGCTACCAGCCTTTTCAAAGATCTCGTAATATCCTTCTTTTTTCAAAATTTCCTCGTCCATGCGTGTTGGTGGACATACCCATAATCGTGCTGCTATCTGCCCTTCTTCTTCGAGAATTTTTGCAGCGGCTCGATAATGACCAATATTAGTCATACATGAACCAATAAAAACTTCTTCAATGGGTGTCCCTGCGACTTCGCTTAAAAGTTTGACGTTATCAGGATCATTTGGACAAGCTAAAACAGGTTCTTTGAGTTCATTCAAGTCTATTTCGATGATTTCTGAGTATTGAGCATTTGAGTCCGCTGATAGTAAATTTGGCTTTTTTAACCAATCTTCCATTTCTTTAATTCTTCTACTTATTGTTCTTGCGTCTTTATATCCCCTAGCAATCATATTTTTAAGTAAAACAATATTGCTTTTTAAATATTCACTGATTGTTGATTCAGAGAGTTGAATAGTACATCCAGCACAAGATCTTTCTGCACTTGCATCAGTCAACTCAAAGGCTTGCTCTAATTTTAGGTTTGGTAAACCTTCAATTTCTAATATTTTTCCATTAAACACATTCATTTTGTTCTCTTTCGCGACGGTTAGAAGACCTTGTTTTATAGCCATCCATGGAATGGCATTAACTACATCTCTTAAAGTGACGCCAGTTTGTAAAGATCCTTTAAAACTTACAAGAACTGACTCCGGCATATCTAAAGGCATGGAACCTATGGCTGCAGCAAATGCCACAACTCCCGAACCTCCTGGAAATGAGATGCCCAATGGGAACCGAGTATGACTATCGCCACCTGTCCCGACTGTGTCCGGCAAAAGCATCCTATTTAGCCAACTGTGAATAATTCCATCACCAGGTTTTAATGCTATTCCTCCTCTCTCAGCAAAAAAATCAGGGAGTTCTTTTTGAGTTTTGATATCAACGGGCTTGGGATATGCTGCTGTATGACAGAAACTCTGCATAACTAAATCAGCAGAAAATCCTAAACAGGCTAATTCTTTCATTTCATCTCTAGTCATCGGACCAGTAGTATCTTGACTACCAACTGTTGTCATTATTGGCTCACAACTTGCACCAGGGAGAACGCCTTCTAAACCGCAAGCTTTTCCAACTATTTTTTGAGCTTGTGTAAACCCATGTTTTGATGCAGGAGGCTGACCCGGACGAATAAAAAGAGTAGAGGGAGTAAGTTTTAATTTGGTTCTAACTTTGTCTGTCAAAGCGCGTCCAATCATTAAAGGAATTCGCCCACCTGCTCTTACTTCATCAGTAATAGTTTGTGGTTTTAATTCAAATTTTGATAGAAGTTCTCCACTGTTTATCTCATTTTTACTTCTTTTTATTTCTCCTTTGTAAGGGAAAATAGTAATTACATCTCCTGTTTTTAGATTGCTTACATCGCATTCAATTGGAAGTGCGCCTGAATCTTCAGCAGTATTAAAGAAAATAGGAGCAATTTTTCCTCCTATTACAACTCCACCCCCTCGTTTATTTGGTACGAAGGGTATGTCTTGTCCTGTATGCCAAAGGACAGAGTTTATTGCTGATTTTCGTGAGCTTCCTGTTCCAACTACATCGCCAACATATGCAATAGCATGTCCTTTCTTTTTTAATTTTTCAATAGTGCTTAAACCATTTGGATCTCGAGTTTCTAGCATTGCTAGAGCATGCAAAGGAATATCTGGTCTTGTTGTGGCATGAGTTGCTGGAGAGAGGTCGTCTGTATTTGTTTCTCCCTCAACTTTAAATACTGTTACTGTTATTTCTTCAGCTAAAGGTTGTTTATTGGTGAACCATTCTCCATTGGACCAGCTATTTATAACTTTTTCTGCATAAATATTATTTTTAGCTAATTCAAAAATGTCGTTTAAAGCATCATAAACTAAAAGAGTATTACAAAGTGCATTAGATGCTGAGGCTGCTAAATCTTTATTATTAGATTTTAGTATTTCAATTAATGCTGCAACATTATATCCGCCAATCATTGTACCCAAAAGTTCAGTTGCTTTTAAAGGACTTACTAATGGACTCTTTGATTCTTCTTGAGCAATTGAGCTAAGCCAACTGGCTTTGATATAAGAGGCTTGATCAACTCCAGGAGGAATTCGATTGATAAGAAGATCAAGTAAGAAGTTTTGATCGATTTCTTTATCTGGCTTTTCTAACAACTCTGTTAAAGCTTGAGTCTGTTTTGCATCTAAAGGAAGCGGAGGGATCCCTAACGCTTCTCTTTCTGCAACATGTGATAAATAATTTTTTAGCATTTTTAAATCTCAATGGAGAATGTTTTTGAGTGAGAGCCTTTTGTTTTCATTGTTTACAACTGCATGTTTCTTGAACAAACATTCAGATAATGCAACTTATTACCCCCCTATGACTGATACTTCTCTAATCTTATATCTATGATCACGTTTTAAATGTCCACCTCATCATATTTTTCAATGGTGGATAGCACCTCTGACCTTCATGTGGTCGAGACTCGTCCATTAATGTCACCAGCGTTACTTCATAGAGATTTGCCTTTAGATAAGGCGGCCTCAGAAGTTGTTGCTACTACTCGTAAAAAGATTCAATCAATTCTTCATGGTATTGATCAAAGAATTTTGGTGATTGTCGGACCATGTTCGGTTCATGATGTTGATGCTGCTATTGAATATGCAAATCGTTTAGCTCCATTGAGGAAGAAATATAGTCAGCATCTAGAAATTGTTATGCGTGTTTATTTTGAGAAACCTCGCACAACTGTTGGTTGGAAAGGACTTATTAATGACCCTCATCTTGATGATTCTTACGATATAAATACTGGTTTAAGAAAAGCAAGAGGTTTATTGCTTGATTTAGCCCAAAAAGGAATGCCTGCAGCAACTGAATTACTTGATCCAGTTGTTCCTCAATATATTGCTGATTTGATTAGTTGGACTGCTATTGGAGCAAGAACAACAGAGAGCCAGACTCATCGAGAAATGGCTTCTGGATTATCAATGCCGGTTGGTTATAAGAATGGTACTGACGGGACAGCAACGATTGCGATTAATGCAATGCAAGCGGCTTCAAAACCTCATCATTTTTTAGGAATTAATAAAGATGGTCACGCTTCGATAGTGAGTACTACTGGCAATCCAGATGGTCATCTTGTTCTACGAGGTGGTAAGAATGGAACTAATTATCATCTTGATGCAATTAATTTAATTGCAGATGAATTAGCACAATTTAATATGCCTGGAAGAGTCATGGTTGATTGTAGTCATGGCAACTCAAATAAAGATTTTCGTAGACAATCAGAAGTTTTACGGGATGTTGCGTCACAGTTAAAAGGTGGATCCACAAATGTAATGGGCGTAATGATTGAAAGTCATCTTGTTGAGGGTAATCAGAAATTAAATTCAGATCTGTCAAAACTGACGTATGGGCAAAGCGTTACGGATGCATGCATAAACTTTTCTACAACTGAAGTTTTATTAGAGGAACTAGCTCAATCAGTAAAATAAATTTAGTTAGTTTTTTATATTCCTACCAACCATATCCCTATACAAGTTACTCCAATAGGAACAGTTAAATTGTCAATACCCCAAGGACTTATCTGTTCTAAAAAAGTTGCTATTAATGAAATGACTAAAATTTCTAGCGGCTGTATACCTAAAGTATTAGTTGCAGAGATAATAGAAGTCGTTATAGCTACTACTGATCCCATCGTTAATGTTCCAACAAGCGATTTTGTTTGACCCAGGATTGACCATTTAGGAGAGTTAATAGACCTGCCGATTAAACCTGCTAATCCATCACCAAAAGCCATTGATAGCACTCCTATGGAAATAGATGATGCATAGAGAGGCCAAAAAAGTAAAAGTAAAAGTGTGATACTCATACCATATGCAATTGTTCCAAAACTTTTTCTTTCGATATCCTCAATGGCTGGTAATAAACGATATTGATAATTAACACCTAAGGCTATGGTGATCAATAATGCAGTTAAGAAAGCTATATTTTTTGGAATATCAAATAACCATGCAAAAAGAATTACAGGTCCTGTTCCAATATGAATGATTTTTCTACTTAACTCTTCTTTTTTAGGAAAATATCTTTTACATAAAAAAGCGATTGATAAAATTATAATTATCCATAATGCAATAACAAAAATAGCTATTTGAATAGGCAACGTTTAAGCAGCATTTTGGCGAGTAGTCATTACCCTCAATTTTAAAATTGCTTTTGCCTCAAGTTGTCTTACACGCTCTCTCGAAACATTTATTTGTCTTCCAATTTCAGCAAGAGTAAGTGGTTCTTCTCCATCGAGGCCAAAGCGTAGTCTCATGATTTTTTGCTCTCTCTCATTTAATTGAGATAACCATCCTCCAAGGTGTTCTTTTTGAATACTTCTATCCATCCCTTCCATGGGCTCATCAGAATTTGGGTCTGGGATGAGTTCTCCAAGAGTACTACGATCTTCTTCGCCTCTTGCGTGAGCATCAAGAGACGCGCATGGCGCACTTTGCGACACTAGATCTTCTAGATCTTGAGGCTCGATTCCCATTGCGTTTGCTAGCTCTAGTCTATTTGGCTGCCTACCAAATCGATGAGATAATTCACGCGATATACGGCGCATTTTTGAAAGTTTTTCGCTGATATGTATCGGCAGTCGAATAGTTCGAGCACTGTTATCAATGGCACGAGTCATGCCTTGTCTTATCCACCAGTATGCGTAGGTTGAGAATTTATAACCCATTGCAGGATCAAATTTATCAACAGCTCTTTCTAACCCAATTGCACCTTCTTGAACTAAATCCAGTAATTCGAGACCTTGATTTTGATATTTTTTTGCAACGCTTACGACAAGTCTCAGATTCGCAGCCATCATGCGATCTCTTGCGCGCTTACCCATTTTTATTTTGTGTTTCTGACGGGTAGAGCGTTGTTCAAGAGGAAGACTCAACAAATCTTTCATTTGTTGCACGTGATGAGCAAGTTCGATTTCTTCTGCAGGAGTAAGAAGTGGGACTCTTCCAATACTTGTGAGATAGAAACCTATCGCATCAGTTGCTAAGCGATTACTTTGTCTTTTAGAACTTCGAGATTTTTGACTACTTACATTTGATGTAGATAGTTTTTGATTTGTGCTTGCCGAATTGGACTTATCTGATGAAACATCAGAAATTTCCTTGGCAGATTCCAGCGGGATCCCCATCACCCTGGCCTCTTGAAATTAGATTTATTAAGAAGTTAGCACTTATAAGGAGAAGTTGACTAATTGAAACGAAAAATTCATGACTTTTTGCCTAATTAGGTATAAAGCGCATCAAAAAAATAGATTAAATGTTTTGAAAAAAAGTTTGAGATTTTTAGCTTTCTTCTTTTTTATATAGCTTAATAATTTTTTCTTGAATATACTTTTTTTTGTCATTCATCATTTGATTTTTTCTGTAGCTACCATCGCTTTGCATATTCCAAGAGTCATTATTTTCTTCTAAATAAGAATCTAATAAATATTTAATTTCTTTTTTAATTTTTTTGTCTTTAATAGGTGTAACTGCTTCAACTCTTCTATCTAAATTACGCCTCATCCAATCTGCACTGCCAATAAAAACTTCTGTCTCTCCATCGTTATTAAACCAAAAGATTCTTGAATGCTCCAAAAACCTACCAATAATGCTTGTTACTTTTATATTTTCGCTTAAGCCTTTTTTCTGAGGATATAGGCAGCACATTCCTCTAATTATAAGTTCAATTATTACTCCTTCCTGTGATGCTACATAAAGAAGTTTTATAATTTCTGGATCTACTAGGGAATTCATTTTGGCTATGATCCTTGCTGGTAGACCATTTTTTGCATAATTGATTTCTCTTTTTATTAGTCTTTCTATTCCATTTCTTAGAGTTACCGGTGCAACTAATAATTTTCTGTAGGATTGTTGTTTAGCAAATCCAGTCAGATAATTAAATAGTTCAATAAGATCTTGTCCAAGCTCGGGTTGACAAGAGAGCAAGCCAAAATCTGTATATGTTTTAGACGTTTTTGAATTATAATTACCAGTCCCAATATGAAAGTATGTTCTTAATCTGTTTTTTTCTTTTCTTATGATTAAAGCGATTTTTGTATGAGTTTTTAGTCCAATGACTCCATAGACAACATGAACTCCAGCTTGCTCTAATCGTTTTGCCCATTGGATATTATTATCTTCATCAAATCTTGCTTTTAGTTCAACTAGAGCCATTACTTGCTTTCCTTTTTCAACAGCTCTTATTAGTGCATCAATAATTAAAGAGTCTTTGGAAATTCTATACAAGGTCATTTTGATTCCCATGACTTGCTTATCTTCAGCCGCTTGATTAATAAACTCCTCTACTGATGTCGAGAAAAGATTGTATGGGTGATGGACTAGTAAATCATTACGGCGAAGAATGGAGAATATACTTTTAAAATTACTTTTATTTCTACTATCTAATTCTTCTTGTTCTCGCAACTGACTATTTTTGAGTGAATTATGAGTAATGCCTTGGTGCTCTTTAAACTTTAACTTCGGAAGATTGAGAGTTGTTAATTCTATTAATTCATCTAATGCTAGTAACCCCTCAATTTGATATAAATTTTCTTTATCAATATTCATCCCTTCTTCTAGCAGATCAAGAATTACTTTTGGCGTATTTGTAGAGACTTCTAGCCTCACCACTTCACCTCCTTTGCGTCGCTTGCGTAAACCCTCTTCGAGGGCACTCATTAAATCATCAGCTTCAATGTCTCGAAGCTCTAGATCAGCATCTCTTGTAACACGAAAGAACGAATATTCTTTAACATCCATTCCAGGGAAAAGCATGGATAGATTATTTGCAATGATTTGCTCAATTGCAATTCCTGTGTATTTTATAGATTCATTATCATGAAGTTCAACTGGAATACTTATAAATCTGGAAATACTCTCCCCAGGAATTTTTATGCGGGTAAATTGTTCTTTATCTGATTCATTATCGACGATAATTGCAGCTAAATTTAAACTAAGATTACTTATAAAAGGGAATGGATGAGAGGGGTCAACTGCTAAGGGCGTTAGTATCGGAAAAATTGCATTTGTAAAATAATTATCTATCCAAACCTTTTGTCTTTCATTTAATTCTTTATATTTAAGTATGAATATATTATTTTTTTTGAAGTCCTCTTCAATATATTGTCTTGTTTTATGTTGCTGCGTTTTTAAAATAGGATCTAAATAATTTCGAATATCGATAAGTTGTTCTTCTGGAGATTTTCCATCTTGGCTTTTTTTTGAGATTCCACCTTCTACTTGTGATTTTAATGAAGCAACTCTAACCATAAAAAATTCGTCTAAATTATTGCTAAAGATTGAACTGAATTTAATTTTTTCTAGTAATGGCGTTTCCTCTTCTATTGCAAGTTCTAATACACGTTTATTAAAATCTATCCAACTTAGTTCACGATTTATATAAGTTTCATTATTGATTTTTGGACTAGTCATATCTATAATCAATTTATTAAATTACTAATTATTATTTTAATATCTTGATCAACTATCAGTCTAGGAAATTACTTTTTGCTTTTTATGACTGTTGCCTGAAATTAAAAACATAACAAGTAGTAGAAGTAATATAGTTCCAAAGAATGGACTTCTAGGGCCAAAAAGATCATATGAGCGGCCTGCGGCTATTGCCCCAAGAAAAGTTCCCAGACTTTGTAAACCCTGCAGATTTCCCAATACTGCTCCTTGACCTATAGAACTTAGTCTTCTCGAGATTAGTGCTCTTAAACTAGGCGTTACTAATCCAGTACCCATTGCAAGGATTGCTACGCCACTAAATACAAGAGGAATTGAAGTGTCGATATTTGCGAGAGTCAAAAGAATACATCCTGTCATTACAAACCCAATACCAGTAAAAGTTAATCTTGATTCTCCAAATCTTTTCACCAGAGGTCCAATTAGTCCTCCTTGGACAATCATCGCGATAACTCCAACGACAATAAAAGCAGCACTACATAATTCAGGACTCCATTCAAATTTTTCTTTCAAATAAAGGACTAAAACAGCTGTAAAGCCATTAAATGCCATAAAGAAAATAAAAAATGATAAGCAAAGTCTTCTGGCTAATGGGTTTTTGAATACAATCAGTAATTGACTAATTGGATTTAAATCTCTTTTTCTTGGTAATAAATTTCTTTTGTTTTTGGGCAGTGTTTCAGGTAAAAACCAAATGACAAAAATAAGATTAAATATTGCAAATCCGCTTGCGACCCATACAGGTAAAGTAACACTAAACTTAGCTAGGGCTGTTCCTAATCCTGGCCCAAGAATAAAACCTAAACCAAACGCTACTCCAATTAATCCAAAGGTTTTTGCTCGATTTTCGGGTGTTGATATATCTGCAAGTACTGTAGTAGCAGTAGCTGCTGTACCGCCACTTATTCCATCAATTATTCTGGCTAAAAATAATAAAGATAAAGGTACAGTTGAGGCCCACAAAGGTAAATAATTATCCCAATTTAGGCTTACAGTTAGTGCAAATAGACATATTCCTATTACTGAACCTGATACACATGTGATCATGATCGGCTTACGACCGAAACGATCACTCATAGCTCCAATTAATGGGGCTGCAGCAAACTGGGATATTGCATAAGTTCCAGTTAGAAAACCAAGAGTCGTCGCGCTTGTGGTGAATTGCTCTAATAAAAAAGGTAATAGAGGCAAAACAATAGTTTCACCTAATCGGTCATCTAGAAGTGTTATGAAAGCTCCTAAAAGTGTAGGAATTTTTAGCCTTCTCAAAGCAAATGGCTCATAATTTATTCACCCTCTCATACTGTCAGAGAACTTGACTTCATTTCATAGAAACAGTCTAAATCGATATTTGCGTCCTTGTGAGAGTTCTGATGAAATGGCTCTAAGAGAAGTTTATGATGATGCTATTCGAACTTGCGGTAAATCCTCGTATAGCCAAGAACAGATCGAAGCGTGGTCAGCTTTAGCTTATCTTCCTGGGATTTTAGATAAACCTCTGAAGCAAGGTGTGGGCTGGGTGAGTTGTGTTAATCAATCAATTGAAGCATTTGCATTGCAATATCCCCATAATCGTTTGGCATTGCTTTATTGCCGAGGACGTTCGTCAAGGCAGGGGCATGCTACGGCTCTATTAGAGCAAATTGAAGAAGATACTCTCAAAGATAGACCTATTACTTTAAAGACAGAGGCAAGTTTATGTAGTTATCAATTGCTTTTACGGCATGGATGGACAATTATTTCTCCCGAGGAAATCCAAATAGGTGGTGTGCATTTTTCTCGTTATTTAATGGAAAAAACTTTGTATTAAATTTATTTTTTAAAAATTTTTAGGAATCAATATTTTCCTCACTCCAATCAATTAATTTTTCTAATTGCTTGAAAGCAAATCCTGAATTGATTATTTCTTTTGCTTTATTAATTCCTTCTTTAATATCAGAGCTTATACCTGCATAAAAAAAGTAAATACCAGTATTCCATTCAAGTGCTTTTATTAAAGGACCCTCGCCATTAAGAGCTTGTAAAGCAAATTTCTTCCATTCTGTGATGTCGCTCCATTCAACATCTTTTCCAGAACATTCGTAGTCTTTTGGATGAAAAACAGTTCTAGTTCCATGTTGATTTTTGTACTGTCCAATTGTTGATGAACGACTTATTGAAAGATCTATTCCACCTTCCAGTCCTTTGATAGTCATCACATTTTGTTCTCCCATAAGTTCTAAGGTCTTCCAATGTCTTTCTTCAGTAGGAGAATGAACATAGCCACTTATATGTAGATGATTTCCTTGATGACATGTCCAGATTAATTCCATACTTGCTAGAGGTGGGCGCTTACCTATTTGATCTCTATAAGGAATTAAATTTTCAGCTAGCGGAAAATGATCTGGCTGATGTATTAAAGCTAGGTCGTTATGGTTGAAATAACTTTGCAGTTGTTCTATGGATAGACCGGTTAAATTTATTCCTAAGGCTTGAAAGAGTTCGTTATGGGTAACGCCGTATTTTACTGGCATACGAGAACCACCATGCAAAATAACAGGCTGTTTCTGAGTTAGTAATAGTAAAGTTGTCAGAGGATAAATAGGAGCTGTTTTTTTCCTACCATCAAAAGGCATCCCAAAAAATATAGGTTGACGTTGATTACTGGGCGATTGAAGTTTGGGTCCTAGTTCGATATAGGCATCAATCATCCCAGCTAGTTCTTCAGGGATAGGACGTCTAATTCTATGTGCAATCATGAAGCCACCAATTTGTGCTGCACTTGCTTCTTCTTTTAGCATCAGCATGAGAGCTGATTTAGTTTCTTCGCGAGTAAGACTTTTGCCTGTAAACTCACCACTACCTATTTTTTTTAAATAGGTTTTAAATTCTTCGTAGTTGTTCGACATAGGAATTTTTTCTCAAAAGGAAGTATTGTCCCCAATTTTTTATTGAATATTGACGATTTCTTTTACGTATTTAACAAATCCTTTTTCATCGTTTTCAATTGGTTGATTGACAGGATTCACTGGAGCCACAATTACAGCACTTGCTTTTAGTTCAGGCTGTTTAGATACGGGACATGATTGTTCATGCATCAAGTTATTTGTTTCACATTGATTTGTTTGAGTGAAGCCCCAGTGCATTGGGAGAAAAACTGTGCCTCGACGTATACGATCAGTTTCTTTGACACGTACTGTAAGATGTCCTCGACGAGAATTAAGAGCAGATAACTCACCATCTTTAATATTCATATTTTTTGCATCCATAGGATGAATTTCAAGTAATGGTTCAGGGTGCATTTTATTAAGTCGATTTACTTTTCCAGTACGAGTCATGGTATGCCATTGTCCGAGGTAACGCCCAACAGTTAAGACTAACGGGTACATATCGCATGGAGGCTCAGCGATTCCCAGAGGTTGTTTAGTGTAAAACTGGGCTCGACCATTAGCTGTCTCAAACCTTTTATTTTCATAAAGTCGCTTGGCTTTTTTCGTAGGATTACTTCCTTTTGAAAATGGCCATTGTTGGGGACCAACACTTGTTAGTAATTCATGATTAAGACCCGAACTATCACAGAGACGACCACTTGTCAGAGCTGTAAACTCTGAATATACCTCAGAAGAAGAATCATAAGTAAACTGATCAATAAATCCAAGTTTTTGGCCTACTTCAGCAAATATCTCCCAATCGGGACGACTTTGACCAAAGCATGGACGAAAAGCTGGGCAATAAGTGATTCGCCTTTCTGAATTAGTCATCACACCGGCTTTCTCACTCCATTGGGCAGCGGGCAATAATAGATGGGCATAATGAGAGGTTTCAGTATCTTCATATGCTTCGGATAAAACAACTAGTGAACAGTTTTTTATTGCGGCTTTTACTCGATTTAGATCAGGCATGCTTACAAGTGGGTTAGTTGCAGCAACCCACCAAAGATCTATTTCTCCTTTTTCCATTGCTTCAATTTGTTGCCAGGCGTTTAGACCTGGTTCTTCAGAGATACTTCCAGCCGGAAAATCCCAGTGATTTTCGACTACTTGTCTATCTTTTTTATTGGCAACATTTCGATAACCAGGAAGCAGATGAGATAGGCCTCCTGCTTCACGTCCTCCCATAGCATTTGGTTGGCCAGTAAGCGAAAAAGGTCCAGCTCCCTCTTTCCCGATTTGTCCCGTGAGAAGATGTAGATTGATAAGTCCGCCTACAACTGCAGTACCTTCTCTGCGTTGATTTACACCCATTGACCAAAGACTTAATATCCTTTCGCGATGATTAAACAAATTAGCTACTTCTTCTAATTTTTTTTCTGGGATACCACAAAAGCGAGCAACTTTTCTAGGAGTCCAATTTTTTATAATCGCTAAGAATTCTGAATATTTATCTGTATGATTTTTAATAAATTCTGCATTTTGTCCATTCTTTTTCAGAACTAAATTGGCAATACCATACAACAGGGCTAAGTCACTGCCTGGAGCAATAGGTAGATAAATGTCAGCAGCTTTTGCAGTGTCTGTTAATCTGGGATCTATAACAATAATTTTTACTTTATCTTGATGTTGTTTTTTCCTTTTGAGTAGACGTTGAAAAAGTACTGGATGACATTCCGCTGTATTAGTGCCAATGAGGAATGCAACGGTGTAGTGATCAAGATCTTCATAACAACAGGGAGGACCATCTGATCCAAGACTTAAATTATATCCAGCGACAGCTGAGCTCATACATAGTCTTGAATTTGCATCAAAATTATTTGTACCTAAAGCTCCTTTGAGTAATTTTTGAGCAATATAGTAGTCTTCAGTATGAAATTGTCCAGAACCATACATCGCTATAGAGTTTGGACCTTTTTTGATTAAACTTTTTTTGATTTGTGAAACTATCTTATCTGTAGCTTCATTCCAGCTAATCGGTTGATATTTATCATTGAAATTATCTCGATACAGAGGTTGCTTTAATCTCCCCGGAGACAAGGTTTCTCCTACGGTTGCACCTTTAATACATATTTGTCCAAGGTTGGATGGATGATTGCGATCGCCTCTAGACCTCCACATCGGATAACCACCTGCATCTCTACGGACTGCTTTTCCGACTTCAGCTGGTGGTTGCATTTCTAGACCACATCCAACGCCGCAATATGGACATTGAGTAGTTAAATTTTCAATTTTCTCTGTCATCTCAATTTAATGAGATAAGAAAATAAAACCTTGGGTAACTACCCAAGGTTTTGATTGTAAATTCATTAATGTTTTAAGCAATTTCCCCTTCATGTAATTCATCGAAGGATCCTTTTGGTTCTTTAAGAAAGAAAAAGCACATGAATGCAACTATCAGCCCTGCTATTCCTAAGATTTGGAAAAAGGCACTATTGGAATTAGCAATTATCTCTGCTGTTGCTTCTCCACCTCCACTCATCCACATAGGTAGAAGACTAAAAATAGTTAGATAAGTTACTGCTCCTACGTTGCCATAGGCACCAACAAGACCAGCGACCTGTCCAGTAACTCTTCGTTTAACAAGTGGTACTAGAGCAAAAGTAGCGCCTTCACCTGCTTGAACAAAGAAGGAAGCAAGCATTGTTATGAACAATGCGACAATAATTCCACTTATACCTGAAAAAGTACCAGGTTTGATCCAACTCATGACAAGGTATCCAATTCCAAGTCCTCCGGTTAGAAAACTCATAGTATTTTTTCTACTTCCGAGCTTGTCAGAAATCAGACCTCCAGCTGGACGTGCAACAAGGTTAACGAAAGCAAAGGAGGAGGCGAGAATACCTGCTGTTGCTTTTGGTAAATCAAATGTTGTCTCAAAAAAAGTAGGTAACATTGAAACAACTGCAAGCTCAGAACCAAAATTAACAATATATGTGAGTTCAAGAATGGCTACTTGTTTAAATTCATAACGGTCTTCTTTTGGATAAATTTTAGTTCCTGCAATTAACTCTGAGTTTGTACGAATAATCCCCCAGGTCTGAAAAGCGAACCAAATTAAAACAGCGAAAAGAGCTAATGGATATGTTCCCTCATCAAGGAAACCAACTTTCTTTAACCTCCAACATAAAACAGAAAGTATGGCTGCAAACGGCACATTCATACCCAAAAGTCCCCAAAAATCTCGCATAGAAGTGACTTCTAGACCAGCTGTTTTAGTTGGACGCTGATAAATTTTTCCAGGAGGAGTATCTCTGACATTAAAGAAATAAAAGATGCCATACAATGCTGAAATCACACCACTGCCAGCGATAGCACCTCGCCAGTTAAGAACGGCACCTGTTGGTAATTCAAATCCACCTGAAAAAGAAAGTAACCCAGCAATGGCAACCATTGTCAGAGCCGAGAAAGCTGAGCCAAAATTACCCCAACCTCCATATATTCCTTCTGCTAGACCGATTTCTTTAGGTGGGAACCATTCAGCCACCATCCGAATACCAATTACAAATCCTGCACCTACAATTGAAAGTAATAAGCGAGCGATAACTAATTGATTAAAAGTTTCTGCTGAGGCGAAAAGTAAGCATGGAACTACCGAAAAAATGAGAAGGCTTGAGTATGTTTTACGTGGTCCAAATTTATCTAGAAGCATTCCGATGAGGACTCTCGCTGGAATTGTTAATGCAACATTACAGATAGCTACAGTTCGAATTTGACCCAAAGTGAGCCCCAAGTCTGCCTTAACAGTCGTAGCAAGGGGAGCCAAATTAAACCAAACAACAAAAGTTAGAAAGAACGCAAACCAAGTGAGATGAAGTGTTCGATATCTCCCTTGAAATGTCCAAAGATTGCCAAGCATTGAAATTAAAAAGTAAGAAAGAAGGCTTAAAAAGTTTGACTATTAAAAACGGTAAAAAATCTAACCGTTTTGAAAAATTAAATCAGCCGGCATACTCCGACTAAGTAGTAGTCGATACAAAAAATGAGAGTTTTATACCTATTTGTTTAATTAAGTAGTTATTGCTACTAAAACGAATTATTTGTCTGAGGATTTCAAGATCTTGAATACTATGTGGCAAAAAATACAAAATATTAGATATCGAATGTATTGATTTTCTTTAATTCAGTTTAAAATTTTTGCTGATAATCTAAATTCTCATTCATCATACTTGCATCAATCAATCAATTGAAGATGAGTAAAATCAATCAACAAAAAGAGGAGACCATAAAGTTGCCTCAGAGGTTATTACAGGTTCAATATTGATAGAACTTGAACTATTTGTATTTAATTTTGTATTTGATTGTTCAATAATAATGTTATCTCGTGCCCCCAGTTCAGACCAAAGAGTGGCAGGACTAGCAATTACTGGGTCAACAGTAGTTAATTTATTTTGAACAGCAGGGGAATAGCTTCTAAAAAGCTGAACAGCTAAAGAACTAATAATGAATGCTCCTAAAAATCCTGCTGAAACAGTAATGGCACTTTTTTCAGTGCTTCGTATGGAACTTGTAGGCATGTTTAATTTGGATCGTTTTAGCTTAAGTCCCCCGTTCCTTGGCTTAAGGCGGTTTGCGGCTCGCTGAAGCGAGTTGAACGTTTTTGTAGTAATGACTACATATTTATTATGATTATCTTTTAAGAGCAGTGTTGTTCAGCGTAATACAAAAGTATTTAAAAATTCTTCCAAAATATTTGACTGCTTCATCTTTTACCTTTCTGTATGTTTTGATTTTTTATAATTTATGCCTCTATAAGAAAATAGAGTCTCATTGATGGTCATTTTGGCTTTGATTTGCCTATCTAGATAACTCGTATTTGAGTAGTGAAGATTTTTAATGTCTTCAGGTAGATATTTTTGACCTCTGTATGTAAGGAGATCCATGAGAATAGAGTGATGAACTATGCAAAAGTTCTAAAGAAGACCCGAGTTGATCTAACAAGAAGAATTTTGTATTAGTTAATACATAATAATGCTTTAAGCTCTTAAAAGTGGTTCAGTTTGATACAAAAAAAATCAATGAACAGAAAAGTAAATTGTATTGACTGTAGTTACTTTTATAAATTTTACTTATTATAATTCTAAATTAAATCAATTAAAACTCAATCCTGTATTTTTAGATTTCAAAAAAGAGTAGGTGGGAAGTTGGTTAATCTCAGACTGAAAATAAGTATCAATATATTGGTTTGTAGATGCATAACCTTTACTTACATACCACCCATGAGTCATACCCATTAACATTCCTAAACTAATAGCAAAGCGCACTTTTCTGAAACGACTATTGCGAATTTCATAGATTTTTAGTACTTCAGTTGTCTTTATTTATACGAAAATAAATTTTCAAAAGAATATTTTTTAATTTATGTACTAGTTAATACCATTTTCTTTGTTCATATGGATTTTAACCTCCTAAATACGACATTGAAGGATGAGGTTTTTGTGGTTTCGAGTTCTCAGATTTATTAAATCTATTTTCACTATATTTATCATCTCTTATTAGCCATATTGTCTCAAGAAATTCTTCTAAGCCTTTTTCATTAATTGATGGATTGAGCCATTTTTTTAAATCAGAACCATTGTTTGAAAAAAGGCAAGTATGTGCGAAACCATCACTAGTAATCCTTAATCTATTGCAGTCAGAACAAAAAGGATTAGATATCGAAGATATAGTACTTATGAAGCTATTACTATCTTTCATATACCATTTATGGGCTGTATTACCTTTTAATCTTCCAGCCTCATTAATTTTAAAATGTTGTTTTATTATATTTATCAATTCGTGAGATTTTAGAACTTCATTAGCTTGCCAATTATTCTTATTTCCTACATCCATATATTCTATGAATCTAATTTCAATAGATTTAGCTTTAGCAAAGCGAACAAGATTTATGATCTGATTATCATTTATGTTCTTTTTGATGACACAGTTTATTTTCAGCTGACCCTTTAATGGATCAAAGCCTGCTTGGATGGCATTATCAATGCCTTGAAGAACATGATTCAGCTTATTCTTAGCTGAAATCATATTATTATCTCCTGTCATTATTGAAAATATTTTTGGATCTAGAGCATCTAGGCTAACTGTGATCCTGTTGAGTCCATAAGCAAATAAATCTTGACATCTATCTTTTGTTAATAATGATCCATTTGTAGTTATAGCAATGTCTTTTAAATTATTAATAGGATGATTTCTTGTTTTCTTTAATGTATTAATTGCTTCCATCAGCTTATTCAACTGACTGCTTATTAATGGCTCTCCCCCAGTTAATCTGAGTGAGTTTACTCCTAATTTGCAAGCAACCTTAATTATTGATAGGAATTGCTTATTAGTTAATGTAGTCAAACAGCTATTATTTTCTGGCAAACAATATGGACATGAAAAATTACATTTATTAGTTAATGAAAGTCTTAAAACTTTTAACTCTCTATCATGAATATCTTTCATCATACTTTAATAATAATTTAGTGATTTTAGTTCTTTTAATGAGTTGACATTTATGAATTCTTTGTCTTTGGCAAAATAATAATGAAAAGGAATTGATTTTGTCCATCCCTGAAAGTTTATTTTACCTAATTGAAGTCTTTCATTTAATTTATTTAAGTTAGTTTGATTTAGAGGATAAATACCAAGTAGAGGTTGAGCCATTTTATTACTATGTGCGATAAGAGCTATATCTCTATTTTTTTGCCAATACTTTATAAAATCTTCAATATGCTTGCTATTAATGAAAGGCATATCTACTGGCATTAAGAGTATATAGTCATATTTTCCTAAAAATTGTGAATATAAAAACTCCATACAATTTAGTGGTCCATGGAAAGGTTTTTTATCAAATAATATATTTACTTTATGAAATTCACTAATTTCATTTATATGGGATTGATGATTAGTTAAGAGGATAGTTTCTAAGTCCAGTTTTTTCAGAATATTTAATTTATGTGATAACCAGCTATCGCCTTCATGATGTTTTAATAGTGCCTTATCTTTACCCATTCTGGTACTTTGCCCCCCAGAGAGAATACAAGCTTTGAGTTCTTTCTTAGTAGAACTATCTAAAATGATAATTTATTTTTCTCTAATTTAAAAACTAGCATAAAACATGAATAAATATTTATTTTGTTATCATGAAAACATAAACTATATATTAATTTAATTGATCTAATCTTCATTTTTCGAAATCTCTATAATTTCTAAGAATCATTATTGATTAATATTTCTTTAAAAGCTTTAATAAGATTTCGGTGTTCATGTCCAGGTCTTGCAAGTTTACATAGAGCGAACCTTTCAAGTTCGCTCAAATTAGACCATATTTTCTGAGAGATCTGAAATGTATATTTGCTTGCTTCAACATCAATAAAGTCTGGGACTGTACCCGATAACAACCAGGGCTCATCTTTTGAAATTAACATTTCTTTTGCTTGACCTATACGACTCTGACTTGTTTTACTAATCAAATAGGATTTCAATCCATCTAAGTCGTCAATCGAATCTGACCAATAAACTATTTTTCTTTTATCATCGTGATTTAACTCTTGCCAATGTTGAAGTTTTAGTTTTAAACCGATAAGATCAAGTTTCCTACGAACGCATAAAGGTATACATCTTAGATCACTAATAAATTCATCTTCAAATTCAAAACAGTGGCTTGATTGTTCCAAGTCAAAACCTACGGATTTAATTTAACCATAATAACTTATTTGTGAATTTTGCTATTCTCTAACATATCATAATTAATCATTATTTTTTATTTATCATTATAATTAACCATAAATAAGAAAATGGATTCAAACCTAACTCATTTAAATGAGAAGGGCGATATGTTTATAGTTGATATTTCTGAGAAAATAAGCACTCCTAGAGAAGCTCTCGCTGAAGGATATATTGATTTAAGTGTTGAAGCATTTGATAACGTTAAAGACGGCAATATAAAAAAAGGAGATTTATTTGCTGCTGCAAGATTTGCTGCAATTAATGCATCTAAAAAAACTTCGGAATTAATCCCACTTTGTCACTTATTAAGTTTAAGTAATATCAGGATTGATATAGATCTATGTAATAAAAAAAGAGCGATAAAAATCACTGCATTATGTAAAACTAATGCTCAAACTGGTGTAGAGATGGAAGCACTTACGGCGGTGTCTATAGGATTACTAACTATTTACGATATGCTTAAAGCCATCGATCCTTTTTTAACAATAAATTCAATTCGACTTTTAGAAAAAAAAGGAGGCAAAAAAGGTATCCTGAGGAGAGAAACTAATTAATTTTTTGATGACTCAAGAGCCTTTTTTAAGGGAGGGATTAAAAGTAGAAGAAGCTAGGAAAGAAATTTTAAAGGAAATCAAGAACGTTTTAGATAATTTTACTATTCCTTTCGTAAGTATTCCTTTAGAAGATTCCTTAGAAAAAATTTCTTCAACAGATATTTTTGTAAAACAGAATATTCCTGGCTTTAGAGCCTCCATCATGGATGGTTACGCGGTTAGTCATTCTGCCAAACCTCAGAAAGGACAATATTGGAAAGTTGTTGGAGATTCATCTGCTGGTAAACCTTACACTAAAAATCTTTCTGAAGGTGAAGCCATTGCTATAAGCACTGGATCATTAGTTCCTGATGAATGCTCTTGGGTTATTCCTTTAGAACAGATAAAGATAGAAATGATAAAAGATAGCTCTTTTGAGAAAATACATCTCATAGACGACTTAACGAATAGTACTTGGATTAGACCTGTTAATGATCAATTATCGGAAGGAGATATCGTATTAGCGAAGGGTCAAAAAATTACTCCTAGTATTATCGGATTACTTGCTAGTTGTGGAATAAGTTATATTAGTGTGTTTAAATCTTTCAAAATAGGATTACTTATTTCAGGCGATGAATTAATCAAACCTGGTATAGATAAATCAACTGGATTAATCTGGGAAAGTAATAGTTTTTTAATTAAAAGTATTATAAAAAATCTTGGATATGATATCAATGAACTATCAATTCAAGCAGACGATAAATTCAAATTAAAGAATTCTCTTATTGAACTTGCAAAAAATAATCAAATTGTAATTTCCATAGGTGGAATTTCCGTTGGGAAAAAAGACTATATTAAAAATATTATTAATGAAATTGGAGAAATAAAGTTCTGGAAGCTTTTTTTAAAGCCTGGTAGACCCTTTGCCTTTGGTTTTATTGGTCAAGATATTCCATTTTTTGGCTTACCTGGTAATCCTGTTTCTGCAGTAGTAATTTGTTTGCAAATTTTGTGGCCCGTATTTCAAGTTTTTAGTGGAGTGAAGAACATAGAAACACCCCTTAGATTTAAGATCAGAATTAACTCTGATCTTAAAAGAAGAAAAGGTAGACCTGAATTGATTAGATCTAAACTTAAAGTAGATCAGCAAGGTGAGTTATACGCGGATATTCCACCTGCGCAATCATCCTCACAAATTTCTTCTTTAATTGATTCTGATCTGTTAATAGAGATACCACCTGAGCAGGATTTACTTAAGAAAGGAACATATCTTTGGGCACAGCTTTTCAGAAAAACAATTTTATAGTTCACGTTGAAAGTACAGTATTATTTTTGACCCAGGAAGAACCTGTGTCAGTCCACTCCTTTTTCCAGAAAGGTACTTTGAATTTTGTTACCTCTAAAATTTCAGAGCAGTATTGATTAGCTATTCCTCTTTTATCAGCACGAACTGCTATGAGCACTATTGGCTCTAGTGGATCAATGAAGCCTACTCGATGGATAACTAACGCAGAAAAAGATTCGATTTTTTTAGTAATTTCTGATAAGTGCTTTTCGATTAACTTTTCAGTTAAACCACTGTAGTGATGGATTTCTAATTGTTTTAATTGACTTCCAAATTGATCTATCTCTCTAACTCGTCCAATAAAAATTGACATTGCAGCCATTTGATTATTAATTTCCCATTTTTCAATTTCTCGATATGGATCAAAAGGATCAGTTGCTATTTTGAATTTGTACTTAATTTTATCCACCTGTAAAAATCGGCATGAATGCTACCTCATCATTATCTTTAACAGTTGCTTCTAGACTAGAAATTTCTTTATTAATAGCCACAATTATTGATTGGTGAGCTACATTGATATTAATATATTTTAGTATAGATTTTGCTTTTTTATCTTCTATTAGGTCTAAAGAAAGATATTTTTCATCCCATCCATATTTTTCACTTAATTCAGCAAACAATAATACTTTGATTTGGCTAGCATTATTTTTCATGTATAGTTAATTCATATATTTTAATTGTTTTATACTAAGTGGTTTCTATTGCATTGTTAACTGTATCTGATACTCGAGACATAAAAAATGATGATAGTGGTCAATTTTTAGTTGATTCAGTAAAAATAGATAAACATAATATAAGTAATAGAATAATATGCAAGGATAATGTTTATATTATTAGAAAGTATATAAGTGATTGGATAGCTGATGATGAGATTGATGTTATTATCACTACTGGAGGTACAGGGCTTACTTTTACTGATGTTACGCCGGAGGCAATAAAACCCTTATTAGATAAAGAAATAGAAGGTTTTGCGGAAATCTTTAGATATACATCATTTAAGAAAATTGGTACGAGCACCTTGCAAAGTAGATGTATTGCAGGTGTGGCAAATGGAACTTTTATCTTTAGTTTGCCAGGATCTTTAGATGCAGTAAATACTGCATGGAATCAAATAATAAAATATCAACTAAATAGTGATACTAAACCATGTAATTTGATAAATTTAATTAATAGATTAAAAAAATAGATGGAATAAAGATATGGATTAAAAGAGTGCTTTATTTTATTGGGATAGCATTAATTGCTTTTCTTTATTCGATTGTTGGTCATGCTGGTGCATCAGGTTATATAGCGTGTATGGTCATATTTGATAAGCCAGTTTCACTTATCAAGCCAACAGCTTTAATTTTGAATCTGGCAGCATCAACATTAAATTCAATAAGATTTTGTGGTGATGGCCATTTGAAAAAATATACATTATTTAATTTTTTAATACCAATTCTATTAGTTTCAATTCCCTCTACAATTGTTGGAGGTAACTTGAATATTACTGATACCTTGCTTAGATATTTTTTATCTCTTATACTGTTTCTTTCCGGAATTAGATTTTTAATTACATCGTTAATCATAAAAAATAATACTATAACTGATTATAAGCTGCCCTCAAAAATTGTTATTTTTTTTACTGGTTCAATACTTGGCTTACTATCTGGAATTACTGGGACAGGAGGTGGTATATTTTTAACTCCTCTATCTATTTTACTTAAGTGGATGCCACTTAAAACTACAGCTGCAGCTTCATCAGTTTTTATTTTTTTTAATTCTTTAGTTGGAATAATTACATGGCAAACAATAAATAATTTTTCAAAAATTGATTTCACATCTAATATTTTTCTTCATTTAATTGTTGTATTGTTTTTTGCTTTTTGTGGTAGTTCTCTTGGTAGTAGAAGATTTGATGATAATTTTATTAAAAAAATTATTTCTTTTATCTTATTTTTAGCAAGCTTTAAATTAGCTTTTGCTTAAAATTTAGTTAATTTCAGTAAATCTTTATTTTGATAAATTTACTTATATTTAAATATATACTATTAATTCATAAAAAATATTATTCATATTTATTTTACATTGGAGTTTATATTTCTAAGTTCAGTTGTTTTTTTGCAAGTTCTTTATGCTGAGAATTCTTCAAATTTTTAACTAAATCTAATAGGATATTTTTACTAATGTCAGTTCCGATTGAACCCAGAGCCATTAGTCCATAGTATGCAGATTTATCCGAGCCTTTTTGTATTACATCGCTTATAGCCATACAGATTTCTAAGCTTTCACGTCTTTGAATGATTGTCAGTGTTTTGATTACTATTTCTTCTCTGAAATCATTTAAAGGTGATTTTGCTATGTCAAGTAAATCAAAATCAGAAAGTAAATGAGCTTTAAATTTTAGTAATTCTAGACCAGCTATTTTCATTTTTTCACTTTTCTCTTCTAATATTTTTTTGATAAGCTCAATCGGTAATGTTCCTCCCCAACAAGCCAAAGCTTCTACGACTTTGATATTCATAGTGTCATCACTATAAAGATGTTTTAACAGCCATGCTTTGGCTTCATCTTGATAAGTAAGTCCTGCAGCTAGGATTAGTTCATCTTGATTGCCATATTTATGAATTAGATCTTTGATTTTGATCCATCCTACTTTTGATAATTGTCCTAAGCGAATTGCGATTTCTTGCCTGAGTTCAAAGTTAATATTTGGATTGTATGCATTTTTAAGCCACTCAGCGCTAGGCTTGGTTTTTTTTGCGTTATTAATGGTATCCCATATATTGCTTTCTTCAATAATCATAAAATTTAAATTGAATGAGATTTGAAAATAATTAATCAAAGTAGTTTTATAAGTTACTCTTTGTCTATTAATCAAGTCAAGTATATGATTTGTCTAGAGATTAATTGAAAGTCTTTTCAAATTCTATTTATAGCTATTAAATAGTAGATATATTAAGAAAGCCTAGAAAAATGTATTCTAGGCTTTCTTGATTTTGTTTGAGAGTTTTAATCTTTTAATTTTACCTTGCACCAAGTTGTGCTTCGAGCTCTCGTTCTAATTTTTCATCTTTTACTTCTGGTAACACATTAGAGATAGGAGTTTTGTGGGTGCTATAGAAAAGCATTCCAATAAATACCATTCCTCCAACAATATTTCCAATCGTCACTGGTAAGAAATTCCAAAAAATTACTTTTGTAAAAGGAATACCCGAACCAAGTAGAGGGCCAGTTGTATGCAAAAACATATTAACTACTATGTGCTCCATTCCCATTGTTTGGAATGCAGTTATAGGTAGCCAGCAAGCAAGTATCTTTCCTGGAACACTTTTACTTACAAGTGCCATTGTTACACCTAAACAAACAAGCCAGTTTGCAATTACCCCACGTAAAAATGCAAGGAAAAAACCAGTACTTCCAAGTGCTTCATATTTCACAACTGTGTTTGCTTTATGTATAGCTATTATTTTTGCTGCTACAACTGCCCATCCTTTTCCACCTTCAGCAGCAGCTAAAGGATCTACATTTCCTGCACTAGATAAACTAATTGAAAGTAGTACGGCAACAAATGCTGTACCTAGAAAATTACCGATCCAAACCCATAGCCAATTTCTTACAGTTGCAGTCCAAGAACTTTTACCTGCCCATACAGCCATAGGCAGTAAAGCAAAATTACCAGTAACAAGCTCCATTCCAAAAAGAACAATACTTGCAAAACCAAAAGGAAATATGAAAGAACCTAACCAAGGCATCCCAGATTGAATACCTATCGTAATGGCAAGACATGTAGCTAAACCTAAAATTGCTCCTGAATAGAAGCCTCGTATTAGCAAGTTTTTTACGCTTACAGATGATTTCTTTCCACCTGCAGCAATCATTCCATCTACCAATTCATTTGGTAAGACGTAATCCATTTGAGAGGCACTTGCAGTCATAAATTTAAAAAGTAAGAAAAATAATTTTTTATAAAATCGAATTAATTACTAATTCGATTCATAAATTTGGAAAAGATGTCGGGGCTGCCATCAGCTCGATTAATCAGCGGTTTATCTTTGCCAAGAGGACTAAACCAATTCATAAATCGAGATAATGAACCAGATTTTTTACTTAAAAATATTTTTTCTTTTGCGTCAAAATTTGAAATAAGTAAATCTTTTAGTACATCTTTTAATTCATCTTGAGGGACAGATTTTTTTATTAATTCTCCTAATTTATAATTAGGCCCTTGTGATCCACCAATGCTTATATCATAAGCTTCAACAGTTTTTCCTTCTTTGTCTTTAGCTTTTTTACCTGTTAAACCAATTCCTCCCATGTAGGCTTGCCCACAACTATTAGGACATCCGGTCCAATGAATCTTTAATTCGTCTTTCAAATCTAATTCTTTGTCTAGTTCATGCGAGATTTTTAAAGCTTGATCTTTTGTATTTGTCAGAGCGAAACCACAATAGGTATTTCCAGTACAAGAAACAGTACCTGCGGCAATATTTTCTGGTTCTAATGGAAACTTTTGTAAGATAGATTGCTCCTTAAATTCTTCAATTAGATTTGTATCTATACCAGTAATAATAATATTTTGGTCTTCGGTAAGTCTTATTTCTTTATCACCAAAATTCTCGCATATATTTGCTAGATCTTGTAAATCTTCAGCCAAAAGACGACCTACTGGCACATGAATTCCTGCAAAATATTTACCTTCTTGTTTTTGAGAATGAATTCCAAAAAATGACCTTGGTTTATCTGAAAATATTGAACCTGGATCTTCTTTTAATGCTCCATATTGCTTTTCGATAAGATCTCTAAATTGTTCAATACCAATTTTATCTAAATAAAATCTAAACCTACCTTTAGGTCTTATATTACGTTCCCCATTATCTCTCCAGAGGGATAAAATAATTGATGTTAATTCATAAATTTTTTCTTCTTCAACCCAGGCATTCAATGGAACTGCATATTCATTCATTACTGATGAAAGTACACCTCCAATCCAAACACTAAAACCTAAAACCCCATTAATTTTAACTGGATGAAAAATTAAATCATTATGTAAAAGAAAATTATCTTTAGAGCCTGCTATAGCTGTATTCCATTTCCTTGGAAGATTTGAAAATTCTGAGTTTCCTTTACCTTCATTAGTTAAATGATCTTGCATTTTTGATGTATATATCCTTGTGTCTATAATCTCTTCTGGATCAACTCCAGCGATGGGATTTCCAGTAACATTTCTTGGATTATCAAATCCAGATTGAGTTGTTGATATGTTTACTTTTTTTAATCTATTTAATATCTCAGGCAAATCACTAATCAAAACACCTCTAAGTTGTATATTTTGCCTAGTTGTTATATCACAACTTCCATTCTCTCCATATCTCGCAACAATTGATGCAATTACTTTTAATTGTTCTGCATTGATTATTCCATTAGGTATTCTTAGCCTTAACATAAACTTTCCAGGGGTTTTGGGTCTCCAAAACATCCCATACCATTTCAATCTTAATTCTAAATCAGTTTTATCCATTTGCTCCCATCCCATTTCAGCAAATTTGTCTATATCCTTCCCGATTTCGAGTCCATCCTTAGCAGCTTTATTTTTTTCAACTTTATTTAGTTTTTTGCCTTCGAGATAGTATTGAACCATTAGTATTGAGAGTTGACATTTATAATTAACCTTCAAAATCTAAACTTCAGGTGTATCAGTTTTTACCAAATTTTTTATTTATTTTGGTATCATTCAATACATCATATCTATCCATTTAATTGATTAATTGGTCTCAAAGTTTCTCATTTAGTATTGGCGTCCAATTTCTCCGAGGCTTCTAATCGCTCCACTTTTGAGCATTTCCCAAACCTCTTTCATAGCAAAGAGGTCTCTATGAAAAGTACTTTTGAATCTTCTTCTTCTTCCTCTGTATTGAGTGTTTCTTCGATCAACCCCCTCTCCTCGTCTGAAATTATTTGTTCCGGAGTATCTAGAATTTCTCATCATCTCAATTTTAATAAATTAGTTGAAAGTACTAATACATCTTCAGATGTCCATCAAAAGTTGTCTTTGTTACCAAATAGAATTAATTGTGAGCCTCCTCACCATTTACATTTACTAGTTCATGGTTCTCGAGGTGGTGAGATACATCCATCTCTTATCTCTTTGGTTGACCAATTAAAAAGGCATAAAAATCGCTCTGTTTCAATAGAGGCTTTAACTGATGACAATCCAGAGCAAATTGACATCGGTAATAGATCAGTGTTTTTAGTTCCTCTTTTTTTGTTACCTGGAAGTCATGTTTGTATTGACGTACCAAAAATATTTAAACGTTTGCAAGAAGAGGGACAAAATATAAAATTGTTTCCTTTCCTAGGTTCTTTTATACCATGGCTATCATTAATAGATGATCTGATAACTAGTCAGAGTCCTTTTCTTAAACCTGCGTTGATTCATCACCCTGTCTCTTCAGATACTTCAGATGTTTTTCTTAAGTCCTTAGAAAAATTCCTAAATATTCCTCTTTATTCATGGTCTAGATGGAATCAAGATACTGTTAAAAAGGAGAAGAATTATCTTCCTATTCCCTATCTTTTGACTCCAAACAAAAATGTAGAAATTGATAGTAAAGGAGAGCAGCTTAAATCTTTGCTTGAGATTGATATTATTCATCGTGGTCTTGTTAATATTTTGGGTAACTTGCCATGAATACAAATCAGTTTGGTACTGTGCATCTTGTCGGAGCAGGTCCTGGTGATCCCGATTTATTAACAGTTAAAGCGCAAAAACTAATTAGTAAATGTGATGCGCTTGTATACGACTCTTTAGTTCCTATAGAGCTACTTGAATTAGTTTCTTCAAATTGTCAACTTCATTCAGTAGGTAAGAGGCGTGGTCATCATTCGGTTCCTCAGAGGACAACGAATGATATTTTGTTTGATTTAGCAAAGAGTTATTCTTGTATTGTTAGATTAAAAGGTGGCGATCCATTTTTGTTTGGTAGAGGTGCGGAAGAAGCTTCTTATCTTCATGAAAAAGGGGTTCCAGTACAAGTCGTACCTGGGGTTACATCAGGTATAGCTGCTCCTGCCTATGTTGGAATACCTATTACTCATAGACGTGCTGGATCTTCAGTCACTTTTGTGACTGGACATGAGGGGATTGATAAAAAACGCCCAGCTGTAAATTGGCGGTCTTTAGCGAAATCCAGTGATGGAATCGTTATATATATGGGTGTTCATAATTTAAAATTTATCTCAGCAGAGTTGATTGCTGGTGGTATGAATCCTGAGACGTCTGCGGCAGTTATTGAGCAGGGTACTGTTATTGGTCAACGTTATATTAAGAGCCCTTTGGTAAAACTTTTTGACCGAGTTCAAGAAGAAAATTTAAGGTCTCCTGCGATTGTTGTAATAGGTTCAGTTGTGGATTTTCAAGTAGAAGCTTGCTCTCCAAAGCCAGCTGAAGTGACATTTCCAATTCCTATATAGATTGTCTGTCCGATATTATTTTTTAGATTTTTAACAAACTCAGCCAAAATTCTTTGGGATTAGTTGATATTTTTAATTCTTTTTTGTTTATTTTTTGAATTGGACGACAACTTAAACTATTTATTAAAAACCATTCATCATTATCTTGTGGTGTCGCTTCAATGAGAGCTTCTTTTATTATATTCAAATCAATTCCTCGTTGACGCATTATGCCAGGTAGACAACCACTTTTAGATGGTGGAGTCAACCAATTATTTTCTCTTTTTACTAATATATTCGCTGTAGTGGCGCAACATATTTCACCTTGACAATTTAATAATATTGCATCATTAAAGCCTGCATTCTTTGCTTCTAAGCGCGCTTGAATCCCTTGGTTATAGGAAAATGTTTTACAATAACTCAATCGGCTAAAAGAATTTCTTCTTTCAGTTTGACTAATTATTGTAGATATAAATTCAAAATTTGGTTGATAAGAATCTATCTCCAACCAAAAACTATGATGACTTGTCTTGCTGATATCAATTCCACGTTGTTTTGATGCTCCTCGAGTCCAATTAATACGAATTACTCCATTGACATTATTTAATTGCGATCGGTTAATACCATCTTCAATGAGTGAAATCAGCCATTCTTTTGATGGTGGAGGATTCATTTCTAAAATACTTGCACTTTCTTCCCATCTATTTAAATGCTCATTTAGAAGTTGCGGAACTCCATTCAAAATGAAAATCGTTTCAAAGATGCCATCCGCAAATTTCAGTCCTCGATCGTTAATTGGGACTGTTAAATCTTTGAAGACTCCCCAGTGACCATTAATCCAGCCTAATTTTTCGTTCTTATTTTCAGTCATGTTAATGCGTTTAAAAGTGGCATCAATTTCCAATTCATTTCCTCAGCTTCCTTTTGACTATCTGAATCTGCAACAATTCCGCATCCAGCATGAGCACTGATAGAAGATTCTTTTATCATTAAAGATCGAATGAGAATATTACTATCAAGGACCCCATCCCAATTTATATTTAATATTGATCCACAATATGGACCTCTCGCTGTTGGTTCAAGTTCATACAATCTTTTACATGCTCTAAGCTTCGGTGCACCTGTTACTGAACCTCCTGGCCAGCATGCTTCAAGCAAGTCAACCCAAGTTTTATTTGTATTGAGTCTACCTTTAACTACTGAAGTGAGATGATGAACTTGTGAATAGCTTTCTAAAACTAGTAGATGAGGGACTTTGATTGAACCAGGTTGGCATACTCTTCCAAGATCATTTCTTAGTAGATCTACAATCATTACATTCTCAGCATGATCTTTTGGACTACAAATAAGCTCTGCTGCCCAATCAGCATCTTTTTCTGGATCTCTATCTCTGGGTCTAGTACCTTTGATTGGTCTCGTTTCCACCTCACCACTGGGTAACGCTTTTAAAAATCTTTCTGGTGAAGTTGATATAATAGCTTCTCCTTTTGCCATCTGATCGCCGATAATTACTCCAGCAAATGGAGCAGGGGAGCATTTTTTAAGTTTTGAATATACGTCTATTGGACGCATGGATTCTGGCAATGGGGCTTGGCATGAGGTAGTTAGATTAGCCTGAAAAATATCACCGTTCGCAATCCATTCTTTGATCTCATCAACTCTTTCAGAATATTCTTGACTTGTTAAGTTCCAGTCCCAAGATTCTAGGGGGATACTATTCCTGCGTTCTATTTGTTTTGTCTCGTTAGTGTTGGTTTTGGAAAGCTTTTGGTGAAAAGTACTTTTTAGAAAATTTTCCATAATTGAGATGCGTTTTGGATCTTTGCCTTCTAGCCATAGCTCTCTCTTCTGAAGATCAAATTTTAATATAGGGTCATGAGAGGCTATCCATAAAGTTGCCATAGAACTTTTTTGCCATGGGTTTTGTGGTTCTGTCCAAGATGCAGCTTCATAACTCAACCAACCAGTCCAATGCCCTTGGGGTAATTCGCGTAAAATTTTAAAAGGATTAGAGTACTTTTTTGAATTTTCTAATTCTCTAGAGCAAAACTGCTCTGAAGGGTTAATTCCTAAGGTGACCCATCGACCTAAATCACTCCCATCGCCATCAAGCCATATAAATCCTGCCTCTCCCCATTCTTGAATCAATTTGTGAGCTACTTGATCAGGTGATTCCCATTTACATAGTAGGCGTTTAATGTTATTCACTAGATATCGTGACTACATAGATCTTCGCGACCTATTTCTTTTAATGCCTTATCTCTAATACGACAACTATCACATCTACCACATGGTTTACTTTCACCTTGATAGCAACTCCATGTTTTTTCTATAGGAATTTTTAAGCGTAATGCTTCTTTAAAGATTTTTGTTTTTTCCCAATCTAGTAGTGGAGCCCAGAGTTTTATACCTTTCCCTTCGCGTCCTACTCGGCTGGATAAGTTAGCTAATACTTGATATGCCTCTAAATAATCAGGTCTACAGTCTGGATATCCAGAATAATCCATTGCATTGATGCCTAATGCTATTCGACTGGCTCCACGAGCTTCTGCAAGACTCAACCCAATAGCAACAAAGATAGTGTTTCTACCTGGAACGTAAGTGTTAGGAATAGTATTTTTTTGTATGCCTGTAGTGGGTATTATTTGTGACGTGTCGGTCAAGGAGGACCCACCCCAACAGGATAAATCAATCTTGATTGTTATGTGATCCTCAAGATTTAAATCTTTTGCTAAATCTGCTGCTGCTTGTAACTCCTTAAGATGTCGTTGGCCATAATCAAAGGATAAACCAATTACTTTTTGCCCGGCTTCCATAGCGATACAAGCAGCTGTGGCTGAATCAATTCCTCCGGAAAGTAATGCAATTGTTTTGTGTTCAATCATTATTTTTTTTTAATCTAATAAAGCAAAATCTCATTCATCTAGATGGTTAGAGTACACCTAGCCATTTGTGAGTTTGCATACTTAATCTCCAATCGGGATTGTTTTTTACATACTTGATTGCTAGTGCTTTTCCTTCTTCATTGTCCCATCCTGCTTGTAAAAATAATTGAGGCTTCGTTTTTCCATTGTTTTTTATTAAATCAGCCATCTTTTTTGCAAAATCCAAATCTTCAGCGCTCTGGATAACAATTTTTAACTCTTGGCAAGCTAAAAGGTTATCAAGGCGAGGCGGAGAATGCCTTTTAGGCGATAATGTTATCCAATCAGGGTTGCCACTTAGCATATCTACTCCACTAGTTTCGAGATGTATTGGAATAGATTTTTTCTTTTCATTGAATGTAGATTTTCTAATTTCTTTGCAGAGAGGATCTAAATTATGATGCAACGGTTCACCGCCAGTGATTACAACAAAAGCTGCACCCTCTTTTTGGGCTTTGGCTGTTCTAATTGATAAATCTATCAAACTTTGTTGTGGATGATTTTCTGAATTCCACGAATCTTTTGTATCACACCAAGGGCATCCAACTTTACAACTAGCTAATCTGATGAAGTAAGCGCTTCTACCTGCATGTTCTCCTTCTCCTTGTAGAGAATGAAAACATTCCACTACTGGTAGAGATGAGTCCATTTATTGCTTTTCTAGTGATTTTTTTTCAATGATTTTTGATTGTGGATTGAACGCTTCGTTTGGTGAGGATGGAACACGCATTTGTGCAGCTTGAATTAAACCACCAAATAAAGGGTGTGGTTTCCCTGGTCTAGAGAGGAATTCTGGATGATATTGACATGCAATAAAAAATGGGTGATTTTTTAATTCGATTAGCTCTACTAATCGACCATCAGGTGAAGTCCCACTAATTACATACCCAGATTCCATTAGGAGAGTTCTATATGAATTATTGAACTCATAACGATGTCTATGCCTTTCGTAAACAACTTCTTCGTTGTATAAACTTTGTCCGGTTGTGTTCGTTTGAAGTCTACAAGGATATACTCCTAATCTCATTGTTCCTCCTAGATCAACTACGTCTTGTTGTTCTGGAAGTAAGTGAATTACAGGGTGTTTTGAATTCGGATTTAGTTCTGCACTAGATGCATCTTCTAAACCAGCTATATTGCGAGCCCATTCAATGACAGCACATTGCATACCTAAGCAAAGCCCAAGAAAAGGTACCCTTTGCTCCCTTGCCCATCTAATAGCAGCAATTTTTCCATTTACGCCACGGTTACCAAAACCTCCTGGAACGACAATTGCGTCCATTCCCTGAAGTAGTTTTTCAGCTCCCTGTGATTCTATATTTTCCGCGTTGATCCAGTGAAGATCTAAAGATGCATCTTTCGAGATACATGCGTGACGTAATGCTTCGACTACTGATAAGTAGGCATCATTTAATTGTACATATTTGCCAACTAACGCAACTTTGACAGAAGGGCCTGGATTTCGCAATTTATGGACTAATTGTTCCCAGTCTTTTAAATCACTTTCATGATCATTCAGATCCAAGCAATCTAATACTTCCTTGCAAAGTCCTTCATCTTTGAGTGCTAATGGCACTGAGTAAATACTGTCAGCATCAAGGGATGCTATGACCGCATCAGAGTTAACTCCACAGAAACCCCCTATTTTATTTTTTAAATCATCATTAATGGGTCTATCACTGCGACAAACCAAAATATCTGGCTGAATACCTATAGAACGTAATTCTTTTACTGAGTGCTGTGTTGGCTTGGTTTTGATTTCTCCAGAGGTGCCTATGTAAGGCAATAATGTGACATGAACATAAACAACATCGTTTCTTTTTACATCCCCTTTAAATTCTCTTATTGCTTCAAGAAAAGGTAGTGATTCAATATCTCCAACTGTTCCTCCAATTTCTGATATCACTACATCTGCACCACTATTATCTGCTACACGCTTAATTCTTTCGCGAATTTCACGAGTGATGTGTGGGATGACTTGAACTGTTCTTCCGTCATAGTCACCTCTTCTTTCTTTATTAATAACAGCTTGATAAATGGAACCTGTCGTGACACTGTTTAGTCTTGACATTGCCGTATCGGTAAAACGCTCATAATGTCCAAGGTCTAAATCAGTTTCAGCCCCGTCTTCAGTTACAAAAACCTCTCCATGTTGAAAAGGGCTCATCGTCCCAGGATCAACATTTAAATATGGGTCAAGCTTCAAAATCGAAACACTGTACCCTTTTGATTTAAGTAGCCTGCCAAGACTTGCGGCAACAATTCCTTTGCCAATGCTTGAAACTACACCACCAGTGACGAAAACAAATTTTGCCATTTACTTTTCAATCATTCTTTAAGCTACCTTGATCCAGGTAAACGCCAAGAAATTTACATATTTTCTCTTTACGATAATGTGTTTACCGCTAATTTCTATCAATTCAATCAGGATCTATCCAAGTAGAAGCTATGTAGAGATCTTCTAATTGTTTGTTTTCCACGTTTGCAGGGGCTTTAGCCATGGAACAACGAGCTTGTTGTGTTTTTGGAAAAGCAATAGTATCTCTAATTGAATCTTCATTGGATAAAAGCATAACTATTCTGTCTAGTCCAAATGCAATCCCACCATGTGGAGGAGCACCCATTGAAAGGGCATCAATTAAAAAACCAAATTGCTCTTCTGCTTCATTTTTCGATAGACCAATTACTTCTAGAACGGTTTTTTGAAGTTCTGCGTTGTGAATTCTTAAAGATCCTCCACCAATTTCTAATCCATTAAGAACTAGATCATACGCTTGAGCATTTGAATTGGGTAATTTTTCTTTCCATAAGCTTTCTGATTCACCAATATCTTCAGGCTTAGGAGCGCAAAAAGGATGATGAATTGCTTCTAGACGATTTTCATCAGAATTTAATTCAAACATAGGAAAATCAGTGACCCAAAGAAAATTCCATTGAGGTTTTAATTCGTTGTCTGAGATTATTTTTAGATCTTTCGCAATAAACTGACGAACTCTATCTAAGGTTCTATTAACAATGTTTGTGGGGCCTGCACCAAAAAGGATTAGATCACCAGGTTTAGCTTGGGTTTTTAATAAGAGTTCTTTTATTTGCGTGGTAGTTAAATTATCTTTTATGGCTCCAATAGTATCGACTTCTTCATTATCTCGAACTCTGATAAATGCTAGTCCACCAGCTCCAGCCTTTTGGGCTTCGCTAAAAATATCTCCACCTGGTTTTATTCTGACATTACTAATTAAATTATTTCCATCCTCGATGTTGATGCACTTAACGCATCCACCTGAGGAAATAGCATTTGAAAAAACTTTAAATCCACTTTTAGAAAATAAATCACTTGTGTTGACAAGTTCCATTCCATATCGAGTATCAGGTCTGTCAGTTCCAAACCGATCCATAGCTTCTTGCCAAGTCATTCTTGGAAATGGAGTTTGGAGATCAATCCCTTTAATTTTTTTCCATATATTTATAATTAATTTTTCATTTAATTCAATGATCTCTTTTTCCTCCATAAAACTCATTTCAATATCTAATTGAGTAAATTCTGGTTGCCTGTCTGCACGTAAATCTTCATCACGAAAACAACGTGCGACTTGGTAATAACGTTCAACTCCACCAACCATCAACAATTGTTTGAATAATTGTGGGGATTGCGGTAAAGCAAAAAACTCGCCACCACATACACGTGAGGGGACTAAGTAATCTCTTGCTCCTTCAGGGGTTGATCTAGTCAAAACAGGTGTTTCAACTTCTATAAATCCTTCCTGTTCAAGAAAGCTTCTAGCGGCTTTGACTGTGTTATGCCTCAATCGAAGATTACTATTCATTCTCTCTCTTCTGAGATCTAAATATCTATGCTTTAGCCTGATTTCTTCTTTAACACTCTCCTCATCATGAATGGAAACTGAAAAGGGGAGTGTACTAGTAACAGCATTGAGAATTTTTATATTTTTAGCTAGGACTTCAACTTCACCTGTTGGGATTTTTGTATTAATAGCTTCTTCAGGTCTTGTTCTTACTAATCCATTTATTTGAAGAACAGTCTCATTTCTAAGACTTTCAGCGATGCTAAAAAGATCCTTACCTTGATCTGGATCAACTGTGATTTGAATTGTTCCAGAGCGGTCTCTTAGATCTATAAAAATTACTCCGCCATGATCCCTTCTGCGATCAACCCAACCACATAGTTGAACATTTGCGCCAATTGCGGAAGCTCGTAGTTCTCCACAAGTCTTATTGCGCATGAAATTCTCAATCATCATGAATAATGAGTTTCCCACAAAGACCGGCTTTTATGCACAACACAGTTTCTACTTGCTCAAAAACCTTTTCGATAAAAAGGTCTTTTTACGATTATTGCAGGATGTTTTTTTCCTCTAATTTCTACTTCTACTTGAGCATTTACTTTTGCAATTTCGCTTGGCACATACGCAAGAGCTATTGGTTCTTTCAATGTTGGAGACCAAGTTCCGCTAGTTACTTTCCCAACGGTTTTGCAGTTGTAAACAACCGGATACCCTTTTCTTGCGATTCCTTTATCAAGCACTTTAATACCAACAAGTTTTTTTTTCGTTCCATCTTCGGCTTGTTTTTCTAGAGCTTTCCTACCTATAAAATCATGAGGCATTTCTAAATGAACTAACCAACCCAAACCAGCTTCAAAGGGAGTTGTATCTAAGTTGATATCGTTGCCATATAAATGCATAGAAGCCTCTAATCGGAGTGTATCTCTTGCTCCAAGCCCGCATGGAGTAACTCCCGATGCAATTAGATTCTTCCAGATGGACTTTGCTGTTTCTGGCGATGACAAAAATTCGAAACCTTCCTCCCCTGTATACCCAGTTCGTGCAACAAAAATTGATTCTTCTGAGTTGATTAGATTGGGATTAGAAGTAATAGTTCTGTGACCAAAGCGTGGCAAATCGGATAAAGACTCTTGAAGAATTTTCTCGAATGTATGAATTGATTCTGGACCTTGGATGGCAATTAAGGCACCCTCTGGCATGTATTCGGATATTGTGATTTCTTTTTTTGAAAGATTTAAATTTAACCATTCAATGTCTGATTGTTTTCTTGCGGCATTTATAACTAGAAGGATGCTTTCTTTATGTGTGTCTAAAATTCCTTGATCATAAATGATTAGATCGTCTTGAATTCCTCCATTTTCTTTTAAAAAAACTGTATAACACGCTTCACCAGGTCCTATTCGAAACACGTCTGAAGGAACTAAATTTTGTAATGCGCTCTTGATATTTTTACCTTGTACTTGCACAACACCCATATGAGATATGTCGAACATTCCAACATTTTTTCTTACTGCATTGTGTTCTTCTATTAATCCAGAAAAACTAACAGGCATTTCCCAATTTGCAAAAGGGACCATTTTACCCCCTAATTTTTGGCATTCTTCGTAAAGAGGAGTTTGCAGTAATTTCATTTTTTGCTGAAAGTTAAAAGAAATTCACTAGTAAAAACGTGAACCCATAAGAATTTCTAGAACTAAATTTAATGCTTTGTGGCTCGATCCGGAAAGTTTTACTACTCTATGAGTCTTGGGTTAAGACTTGATGACTCTAAAAAGATCTTGTATGAGCTGCAATCAGTGTGTTTCAAGTCATTTTGATTCATTCTCATGGTGCAAACTTAGAAAGATAAAAATACATTCTGAGATATCTTCATTTGTTTATTGTGGTCATTGGATAAAAAAAGAACCTTATTTCCCAAAGATTTCTGAAAGATCTGTTGATCAACAACTCGATTTTGGAAAGGTATTAGTTACAAATAAGAATTAAAGTCAAATTTTTTAGGATTATTTGTCCAATAACATAATTAATGAACGTATAACTTTTGCAGCCAGGATACTACTAATACCAGAGTTATCTAATTTGGGAGATAATTCGACTACATCTGCGCCAATTAAGTTATGAGACTTGATCACATCTATTATTGCTGCAAAATCTCCCCAAAAATAACCTCCGGGTTCTGGAGTGCCTGTGCCTGGCATTACAGATGGATCAAACCAATCTAAATCAAAAGTTAAATAGATTGGTTTCCCTTTGAAATTTTTTAGAGCTTCTTCTAAATATTTAGCATTCTCTCCATAAGTATGTTTAATTAATCTTTTAGTATTATTCATTTCAAGGAATTCCGATTTTGTTCCACTTCTTATTCCTATTTGAAAGATCTTTTTGCTAGGTAGTATTTCTAAACATCTTTTCACGTTCCAAGGAATCGAAACTATTGAGTCATGCCTTTCCCATGCAGCAGAAGATAAAGAAACCTTTTCACTTAAACCAATCGTTTGTAAGGCTTGAACTATATCGTTATCATCAATTTCCTTATCTATAGTTATGGGCATTATCAAAACTTGCGCTTCTGCAGGGTCAGCCATCACATGTACTGACAAATCTTCTAAAGCTCTTTCAAAAAATATTTTTCTCATTCGACTTGTTAAAGGAGAACCCATAGCTTGCGCAAACAATTCCAAGCTTTCTTTGTCTCCAGACAGCCCACAATTTAAAGTTAACCAGATTAAAAATTTAACCCAACTATCTACGCTCCAAAGTGGCTGAAAGCTATCTCGCTTACTATAAATTAATTCCATCAATGCAAATTCAAATGCTTTTGCTTGAATAGAAGTGCGAGATATTTGTTCCATAGAAGACATTTTCTCCAACTACAGCCAAACTAGTGTTTATTGTTCATTATCTGTTTATTTGTCATGGATCTGAACGACCCTGAACTTGAGTTCTCCGATCTTGTCTACGCATATCAAAGCTGGGTAATTGCTGTAATCAACGATGAAAAATTAAATAGTAAGGAAAAGTTGCTTACAGAAGAAATATCGGATGATGCTTTAAATGCTATGAGATTCTTACCGGGCGAAGTAACTAATGCAATTGAAACAAGTTTAGCTCGCGTCTATGAAGTGGATTCTGAGGAACTCTCTTCAATCTTGTTTCCAGAAGAATAGAGTCAATTTTCTAATTGTTTTAAGCAATTATTGAACTTTTGAAAGTTTTCTAAAGCCTGATCCACATGGAGAAGCTTCTGCCCCTTTTGGCGTGCTAATTAGAAATCCACCTCCACTTAAATCACCAAAATAATTCAGCTTTAGACCTTGAAAAAATAGGACTTGATCTTGGCGAGCATACAAAGTAATCCCATCAGCTCTAGCGAGGGGAACACCATCATTTTTCCCTGGCCTAATTCTTATAAATTTCCATCCCTCTCCACTCTTGTCATCCAGTAGATCAATATGCATAACTCCTGGTGTTCCAGTAAAAGCAGCTTGCCTATTTAATTCTGCTACTGCTGTTGCTGAAATTTTTAATCCAGGACCATTTTGCATAAATTAAAAAGTAATCTAGATGGGCGATCCAGGGTTCGAACCAGGGACATCCTGCTTGTAAGGCAGGCGCTCTACCGCTGAGCTAATCGCCCATACAACTTTTAGTCCTTAGACTAATTCATGTACTTTATACCTCAAGCTGCTCTGTTGTTGAGAATTAATCATAATTAAATCAACGATTCAAAAAAAATCGTTTTATGAGCTTCGTTAAAGCTCTCTTAGGACAACTAAAAATGACAAACACAAACCAAATAAATTTAGACCAAAAAATCAATAAGCTGCTTGAAGTAGTTTCAGACCTAAGAGATCCAATCAATGGTTGTCCTTGGGATCTCAAGCAAACTCATCTTTCGTTGATCCCATATGTTTTAGAGGAAGCCTATGAAGTTGCTCACGCAATACGAGAAGAAAATCCTAACGAATTAAAAGAAGAGCTTGGAGATCTCTTATTGCAAATAATTTTGCATGCTCAAATAGCAAAAGAAAAAAACTTATTTGATATGGGAGATATCATTGACATAATTACTGAAAAGCTCATTCGCAGGCATCCACATGTATTTCAAAAAAAAGCAACAAAAAGTATAAAAGAAGTGGAATACTCATGGGAAAAAATCAAGAACAAAGAGAAACCATTAAATAACTCAAAAACTCCAATTAGTGACCGATTAAAATTAAAGATACGACCTCAACCTTCAACGAAAGCAGCACTCATAATCTCTAACAAAGCTTCAAAAAACGGATTCGAATGGGAAAAAAGTGATCAGATTTGGGATAAATTGTACGAAGAATTAGAAGAATTGGAAGATGCATTAAAAGCTGATCAGCCCGCCAAGGCAGAGGCTGAAATAGGAGACGTATTATTTACATTGATCAATATTGCAAGATGGCATAAAATATCTATAGAAGAAGGATTAGCGAAAACTAATCAAAGATTCCTAGAACGATTAAATTATATAGAAGAAAATATAGAGGGCGAATTACATTCCCAATCAAAAAAGAATTTAGAGAAATTCTGGGAATTAGCGAAGATTAATCTCAAGCATTAATATTATACTTATGAATAACAGACTAAAGACTAGGTCAGACTGGCTTGACGAGTATCATCAAGGAGTTAGATATGGACTACTTGGAAACTTAATACTAGAAGAGTCTAGTCCTTTTCAAAAAATTACCATCTTTGAAAGCAAGAGATATGGCAAAGCACTATTACTTGATGATTGTTGGATGACAGCAGAAAAGTCTGAAAAATGTTATCACGAATGTCTTATTCATCCTGCCTTATCTTGTTCTACGCAAATAGATAATATTTTAATTATTGGAGGAGGTGATGGGGGTAGTGCAAGAGAATGTTTAAAATATAAAGAGGTTAAGTCTATCGATTTAGTTGAAATCGATCTAAGAGTTATTGAATTAAGTAAAAAGTATTTACCTACTATCGGAGGGAATGCATGGTCTGACTCAAGATTGCATTTACAAATCAAGAATGGAATTGATTGGGTAAAACATGCAAAAGAAAATTCATATGATGTGATTATTATTGATGGCGCAGATCCTATTGGACCCTCCAAAGAATTATTCAGCAATTCGTTTCTGACAGACTGCAAACGAATATTGAAACGAGGAGGAGTTTTAGCAACTCAAAGTGAATCACCAGAATCTTTTCGGCAAATTCATATAAACATTGTCAAAGTTCTGCGTGAAATTTTTGACTACGCAGATCCAATGTATGGATCTGTATCAATTTACCCAAGCGGTTTATGGAGCTGGACATTTGCATCTATGGAGAAGCCCAAATATATGAATCCAAAAAAAAGTCGCGTGAATGAAATCTCTGAAAATTGTCAGATTTGGAGTGAGAGATGGCAACAAGGTGCATTTAATATTATTCCTGCATTCATAGAAAGAGAGCTAGCAAAAAGATGAGCAAACCCAACCTCAAGGATCTATCACTATTTAATAACGATGGTGCAATATTCATGGGAGGACAAAGAAGCATCAATCAATGCAAAGTGTCGCTGTTAGGAGTTCCTTATGATGGAACTTGTTGCTTTAGACCTGGCGCAAGATTCGGTCCTTCTGCTGTTAGGGAAGATAGCTATGGAATTGAAACATATTGTCCGCAATTAAATTTAGATTTAGAAGATATCAAATTTGCTGATTTAGGTTCATTAAATGTTCCCCTTGGAGATGCAAAACTTACAATTGATTACGTAAAAGAC
>QCHH01000009.1 GCA_003279585.1 Prochlorococcus sp. AG-402-A08
GACAAGAAACTCATTTAGAACTTATTGCAAGTGAAAATTTCGCCTCAAAGGCAGTAATGGAAGCACAGGGATCAGTCCTAACAAATAAATATGCCGAAGGTCTCCCCAATAAACGATATTACGGGGGATGTGAATATATCGATGGAATTGAGCAATTAGCAATAGAGAGAGCAAAAAACCTGTTTGGTGCCAACTGGGCAAATGTCCAACCACACAGCGGAGCACAAGCTAACTTTGCGGTTTTCCTAAGCCTTCTCCAGCCTGGTGAAACAATCATGGGAATGGACCTATCGCATGGAGGTCACCTCACACATGGTTCACCTGTAAATGTCAGTGGCAAATGGTTTAAGACATGCCACTACGAAGTTGATAAAACGACCGAAATACTCGATATGGATGCAATAAGAAAAAAAGCAATTGAAAATCAACCAAAACTAATTATTTGTGGATTCTCTGCGTATCCAAGAAAAATTGACTTCCAGGCTTTTAGATCAATAGCTGATGAAGTAAAGGCTTATTTATTAGCTGATATTGCTCACATTGCTGGTTTAGTGGCCAGTGGTCTTCACCCAAGTCCAATCCCATATTGTGATGTAGTCACAACCACCACTCACAAAACTCTCAGAGGTCCAAGGGGAGGACTAATTCTCTCAAATAATGAAGAGCTTGGCAAAAAGATCGACAAGGCAGTATTCCCTGGCACCCAAGGAGGTCCTTTAGAACATGTAATAGCAGCCAAGGCTGTGGCTTTCAAAGAAGCTTCTGGATCCGAATTCAGGCTCTATAGCCAAAGAGTAATTTCAAATGCACAAGTTCTTTCCAATCAACTTCAAAAAAGAGGTATTTCGGTTGTAAGCAAAGGGACTGATAATCATATTGTTCTTCTTGACCTTAGAAGTATTGGCATGACAGGTAAAGTTGCTGATCAGTTAGTTAGTGATATCAAAATAACCGCAAACAAAAATACTGTACCTTTTGATCCCGAATCCCCATTTGTTACAAGTGGGCTAAGGCTCGGTTCAGCAGCTCTTACAACTAGGGGATTTGATGAACAAGCCTTTGAGGATGTTGGAAATATCATTGCAGATAGACTGCTTAACCCTAACGATGAAGATATAAAAGAAAAATCAATCAAAAAAGTTTCTGAACTTTGCAATAAGTTTCCTTTATATAGTGAAAACATTTAAAGAAATTAATATTAATAATAACAATCAAATAGGAGCAGAGATTTTATGCATTGGAAGTGAAATACTTCTAGGAAATATTGTTAATACTAATTCTCAATGGATAGCAGAGCAATTAGCAATTTTAGGTATTCCGCATTTTAGACAAACAGTGGTTGGAGACAACCCTGAAAGATTAAAAGAAGCAATACTTGAGGCGGCTAAACGATCTAAAGTTCTAATAACTACTGGTGGTCTAGGGCCAACACCAGACGATATAACAACGAAGATAATTGCTGATACTTTCAACACACCAATGGAACAAAGAAATGATATTTTGATTGACCTTAGAAATAAATTAAAAAATAATGATAGTAAATTATCTGAAAGTCAAAAGAAGCAATCTTTAGTCCCGAAGGGGGCTAAAATTATAAATAATCATTCGGGGACAGCGCCAGGTATTATATGGACTCCAAAGGATAATTTTACAATACTTACTTTCCCAGGAGTTCCAAGTGAATTAAAAGAAATGTGGACTAAAGAAGCTGCGAAATGGTTCATTAATAATAATTTCTCAGACAAAGTTATCTCTAGTAAAGTTTTACATTTTGCGGGTATAAATGAATCATTACTAGCAGATAAAATCCCAAATTTACTTCAATTAAAAAACCCTACTGTTGCAACTTATGCAAGCGCTGGAGAAGTCAAGTTAAGAATAACTGCCAAAGGAGATAATTTAGAAGAAACTAATAGATTAATAAAACCTATTGAAAAAGAATTAATTCAAATCACTGGATTAAAATGCTTTGGTAAAGATAATGAAACTCTTGAAGAAATAGTATTTAAATTATTACTGAAAAGAAAAGAAACAATTGCTGTTGCAGAATCATGCACTGGAGGTGGAATAGGCTCTAAACTTACCAAAATATCGGGGTCTTCAAAAATTTTCCATGGAGGGATCATCGCTTACAACAATTCAATCAAGCAAAGAATATTAGGTGTGCCTGAGAAAATAATTAATACCTATGGTGCCGTCTCCAAGCCAGTAGTTGAAGCAATGGCGAAAGGTGTCCAAAAAAAGTTCAAAGTTGACTGGGCTATATCTGTCAGTGGAATTGCAGGACCGACTGGAGGAAGCAAGTTAAAACCAGTTGGTCTAGTCAATTTTTGTATTAAGGGTCCCAAAAGCCTTATTTCATGGGAGGAAAGATTTGGATCTAATAAGACAAGAGAAGATATTCAAAAATTAAGCGTTTTTAATGCTCTTGATAGATTACGTTTATCTATAATTATGGAAAGCTAAGTCCTAATTATTGGATTTTAAATTTGAGTTCTGGAACCCTCTACGACAAAGTTTGGAACTTCCATCAGGTAAAAGAACTACCTGGGGGATCAACGCAACTTTTTGTTGGTCTTCATTTGATTCATGAAGTTACCAGTCCACAAGCTTTTTCAGCTCTTAATGAAAAAAATCTTGAAGTCAAATTCCCTAATCTAACAGTTGCAACAGTTGATCATATTGTCCCAACGTTAAATCAGCAACGTCCTTTCAATGATCCTCTTGCAGAGGAAATGCTTTCTACATTAGAAAGAAACTGCAAATCTCATGGAATAAAATTTCACGGAATTGGAAGCAATTCTCAAGGCGTAGTTCATGTCATGGCTCCAGAATTAGGATTGACCCAACCTGGGATGACGGTGGCTTGCGGAGATTCACATACCTCAACCCATGGAGCATTTGGAGCAATTGCATTCGGCATTGGAACAAGTCAAGTTAGAGATGTTTTAGCCAGTCAAAGCCTGGCGATGAAAAAACTAAAAGTCAGAAGAATATGGATAGATGGTTCATTGCAAAAGGGAGTTTATACCAAAGACCTTATTCTTCATATCATTCGGTTACTTGGAGTAAAAGGAGGGGTCGGATTTGCCTATGAATTTGCTGGGCCTGCAATAGAAAGACTTTCAATGGAAGGCAGAATGACAATATGCAATATGGCTATTGAAGGAGGTGCCAGATGTGGATATATCAATCCAGATGAAACCACTTTTGAATATCTTAAAGGGAGGGAATTTTCTCCTAAAGGTCAAGAATGGGATAAAGCTCTTAATTGGTGGAAAAGTTTAGTGAGCGATTCAGAAGCTAAATTTGATGATGAGATTCAATTAGATGGATCATCCATAGAGCCCACAGTTACTTGGGGTATTACTCCTGGTCAAGGTATATCAATCAAAGAAAAAATTCCAAATCCTGAGATACTGCCAAAAAATGAGCAACAAATAGCTAAAGATGCATGCAAATATATGAATTTAGAACCTGACCAACCCATAGAAGGAACACCCATTGATGTTTGTTTTATAGGTAGCTGTACAAATGGAAGATTAAGTGATCTCCAGGAGGCATCTAAAGTTGTTAAGGGTCATAGAGTTGCTACTGGAATTCGAGCATTTGTTGTACCTGGCTCTCAAAAGGTCGCTAAGGAAGCCAAGCGAAAAGGGATTGATAAGATATTCCTTACTGCAGGATTTGAATGGCGAGAGCCAGGTTGCTCAATGTGCCTAGCAATGAATCCAGACAAATTAGAAGGAAGACAAATCAGCGCTAGCTCAAGTAATAGAAATTTTAAAGGCAGGCAAGGGTCTGCTAATGGAAGAACCTTATTGATGAGTCCAGCCATGGTGGCTGCAGCTGCAATAAATGGGAAGGTTACGGATGTAAGAAAATTACTCCAAGAGTAAAACTACAACAATTTGTTTATCGATGAAAAAGGAATTCCCAAAAGGTGAAATCAACGTAATAAGGGGGCGCAGCTTGGTAATAAAAGGTGATGATATTGATACTGACAGAATTATTCCTGCAAGATTTCTCAAATGTGTAAGTTTTTCAGCTTTAGGAGAGCAAGTCTTTGCAGATGACAGGAAAGAGCTAGCAGGGAGTCATCCTTTTGATCTCGAGCAGAATAAAGGAGCAAATATTCTTGTTGTTAATGATAATTTTGGCTGTGGTTCAAGTCGTGAGCATGCACCACAAGCTCTTATGAGATGGGGGATAAGATTAATTATAGGAGAAAGCTTTGCTGAAATTTTCTTTGGGAATTGCCTTGCTCTTGGCATTCCTTGTATGACTGCTACTAAGCAAGAAGTATCTAAATTACAAAATCTAGTGAATCAGAACCCCAATCAGATTTGGGATTTTAATCTTCAGGATCTTTCAATTTATAATCAAAAAGAAAGTTTTAAACTAAATATTGAAAAAGGAGCCTATGAAATGCTTTATTCAGGAAAATGGGATGCGACTTCTCAACTATTAGATGCAGAGGAAAGAATCAATAATACAGTTAAAAATTTACCTTATCTAAATAATTTCACATAAGAAATCTAAAATACTGCTTTTATTTTATTACCAAATTTAAATCCATTTATACGAAAATATAATCCTCCTGCTTCATTATTAGGATGATAGTAAACCCCACATTCGTATGCTCTCTTATGCCATAAAAGACCTAGCTTTGTATCATAATATTCTCCATAATTTTTTGAGCTATTATCAATATTTAAATTAGACACAACATCAAACATTAAAGGTCCATATATTTGTTGCATTAAACTTATATTTAGTGTTTTCAAATCAATTGCATTATCAAACTTAAATGGACTATTTCCAAACTTAATTTTAATGCCTGGCATAACCGAAAATTTTGTATAATCAAAGAAATTTCTTCTTAAATTTCCTAACCTAATTTCAGGACCAAGGCTCAGCTTTAGAAAACCTTGATCACTAGAATTTAGATAATTAAAGTAGGCTGAATCAATATTAGTCCTGAAGACTAGCTCAGGATTAATTAAAACAGGAGATAAAGAAGTCAATTTAGATTGATGAATATTTTTTGAATTACTCTCCCATATTGGGTATTCACTATCTAAAGAAGCAAATATACTAGACCGCCAAAGACTAATAATATCAGTATTTTCAAACTTTTCTGCTTCATATTTTGCTGTTCCTATTCGAATATTTAAATTATTTTTCACTTTTCCAGTTGTAAAAAAATTCGTCTTTTCAATAAAGCCACCAAATGCAGATTTAATCTCAGTCTCACCAATTGTTCCATTCCAAGCTCTAGATCTATATGTAGTAAAAATGTTTAAACTTGAGTCTTCTAGAATAGGCATTCTAAAATACTTTTTAAAAGTATTTGATTGCCTCAGTCCACTAAAAAATCTAGATGTATTTAATGTACTTAAATCATTTACGCTATCGAATCTCCAGTTATCATTACCTGCATTAAGTTTTAAATTTAATCCAAATAGATCAGATAAATTAGTATTTTTATCTTTACTATTTTTATAACTATTAGTTTTACCTATAATAGCTCTATTAATCAAAAATTGGGGTTGAAAGTCAAGCTTTATATTTTCATTAATAGTTGCTGTATTACTTCTTCTTATCAAGACTAATCCATCACGATCTTTACCATCTAATATGAACTCAAGTTTACTTTTCTTTTTCTTCTTTCCTCCAAATACTCTTTTACCTAAAAAAATCTTAGTTCTATTCTCAAGAATTAAATTGGTTTTAGAACTAGTAATAAGTAATTTACCATCATCATCTTCTTCTGCGAAAACATCTATTCCCTCAAAAGATATTTGATGAGGATCAAAAGGATCATTAGTAAAAATAATTCTATTAGATTTCCATCCATTCTCCTCAATTATTATTGAGTTAGATTTAAATCTCCAGTTATTAATTGAACCTCTCGATTTATTAGATCTCGTGATTTTATTGTCTTTTAAATTAATATTTCCAAAAGCAAATTCTATTCCATCATCATAAGTATTTATTTCCTGATTATTAGTTCTTTTTTGATCTTCAGTCTTATTTGAATTAGTATCAATTTTTAAATCATTAAATACATTTTCAACACCTAAAATACCATATGCATCTTTAATAAATCCTTCTTTCTTTAATACATTAAATTTAAATTCTTTAGCTCTAAAATATTGCCCTCCCTTTCTGAATCTAATATTACCCTCAGCAGATAAAATACCAGTTGATTTATCATAACTTAACAAGTCGGATCTTAAGACTCCGTCATTTATTAGTGCCTTAACATTCCCCTCAGCTATATAAATATTTTGATCGTAATCATATTGCTTATCAGCAAATATTTTAAGAGTTAAAAATATTTCTTCCTCTTGTTTAGATTTTTGTAAAGGTGCCCTTTTATGATTTTCAGATAAATTTCCGACAGAAAAATTGTAGTGTTTATTTTTTAATGTTTTTTTAATAATATTCTCTTTTCCTGCAGAAGTTTCAAATAAAGACAGGAAAAAACCAAACCCTAGGAGTCCAAGGTTTAAAGCCAATAGATATTTTTTCTTCGCCGCCAAATGAGTTAAGCCGACGAAAAGATAATACCTAATAAAGCAATTACAGGAGCTTTTTTAGTCCAGTAATTAGCGTGTCATTTTTAGTCCTGAGGACTTTCCAAATCCTTTCTATTAGGTGTCCTTGTTGGATCACTGGCCAAGAAACCAAATAAAAAGATCCCGACAAAGAAAAAGACGACCGTATAGACGGAAATCTTGAGGGCAAGCATGAATCTTAATCAACTAAATAGAGACTAAACCTATCCTATGAAGTCAATAACTCCAATGAAAAAACCAAAGGTGTTACAGACTTTTGGAAATGGAAAGAATTTTTTTCGCTTGGAAAAGCCCAAAAAGCCCATAAAAGCAAGGAAAATAAATAAAAAGCTCAATTTTTTTACTAATACGAATTCCTAAAATCCTTATTTTTTTTTGTTTTTTTGTAATTTTTCTCGTTTTCCTGCTTATTTAGGGCCAGATCTATCAAATTTTCGTATTTTTTTGGTTCATTCCATCACAACTTTCAACAGTCTCTTCTTCTTTTGGACAAGTTCTCATACAATATCTTGACTCATACAAATCTGAGCTAAGAGAAACGACATGGGACAAAAAACAGCACTTGGATCTTTGCTGAAATCCATTGGCAATTCTGGACAAGGAAAAGTTGTTCCAGGTTGGGGAGCAGTACCAGTAATGGCCTTTATAGGAGTTTTACTACTGGTTTTTCTAGTGATCATGCTTCAAATTTATAACCAATCACTTCTTCTACAAGGTTTTTCCGTCGACTGGAATGGCTGAATTGATTAAATTCTGAGAAGTTGAGCTTAGCCCATGAATATTTTTGGGGTTGGTTTACCCGAAATAGCTGTTATTGCTGGATTGGCACTAGTTATTTTTGGTCCAAAACGTCTTCCGGAACTTGGGCGAACTATTGGGAAAACACTCAAGGGGCTTCAAAGCGCCTCTACAGAGTTTGAGCGAGAAATAAAAAATGCTATGAATGAAGAAGAAGAATCTTCAAATGGAAACATAGTGGACAAAGAAAATTAATTTGCCCAAAACTAATTAGATATCTAAACATTAGAATCAACAACGATTCTGTACAATTGGTATGTTGTCCAATGAATTGAAATTATTAGTTGGCTTAGGCAATCCTGGTTCTGAGTACAATAAAACTCGTCATAATGTTGGATTTATGGTTTTAGAGGAAATTGCAAGAAAAAATAATTGTAATTTTCGTGAAAGCAAAAAACTTTTTGGTAGGACTTGTGAATATGGCATAGGTATAGAAAAAACAAGGCTTTTAATGCCTAATACATTCATGAATGACAGTGGAAAATCAGTTCGATCAGCTAAGGATTGGTTTAATTTTGAAAATCATCAATTAATTGTCCTTGTTGATGACATGGATCTACCTCTGGGGAAAATAAGAGTACGCTCTAAAGGGAGCTCAGGAGGTCATAATGGATTAAAAAGCATTATTAAGCATCTTGGTACAGCTGAGTTTAAGCGATTAAAGATTGGGATAGGCCCGCCAAGTGTCGATCAAAAAGAGAGAAAATCTAAAACCGTTTCTCACGTTTTAGGAAGATTTTCAAAAGAAGAATTTAAAATATTAAATTTCATCATTGAGGAAATAATTATTTGTATTGAATCAATCACATCTAATAATTGGGAAAAAGTAACTACTCGACTCAATTCCTACAAGCCTGAAAATAAATAACTTGAGAAAAATGTATAACAAGCCATCAACTACTGCATATCTTCAAATTCATAAGCAATGCTTTAATCAAAAAAAAGTTGAGGGTGTTGTCCGTGCAGGAAATTTTGAATGGAATTTTACTTGGGCTTTTAAACAGGGAGAACTTTTTGTCGAACCTCCACTAGGTAGAGCTCTCATCAAAGATGCATTAGAGCGATATTTAGTCAAAGCTGATTATAAACTTGAGTCTGGTGGAAATTACATGTTTACAGTTAGGGCCAAATTTTAAGATCTACTTTATCTGGCCAAATCAATTTATGATTTATAAAATTTTCCAATAAAATTAACGCAACAACCGCATCAAGATTTTCAGGAGGAAAAAGAAGTTCCCTGGGAAGCCAACGAATAAAATAATTGGGAGGCCAAATTTCCCAATATCTAAATCTTGCTAATAAAGTTGAGCCTCTTTCATTAACATAATTTATATTTAAAAAATTTTTTCGTTTTAATTGATTAGCTACATACTTACAATTAGTTCCATCGCCAATTATTATCTTACTAATCTTACAATCTTTACTCCACAAAGAAACTAACTCAGAAAATTTATCCAATGAAACTATCCCTGCCTCGATAACTTTTCCTGATTGTATATCAGCCAATAATAAGCCGCATTTTTTGCTTCCTGGATCTATAGATATAAAAATACTCATTTAATTATTTTTTAGTATGGGTTTTTTAAAGATTGTAATTCCAAAGATATTGAGACTTTTTCAGCACTTTGACTATCATCAAGAGCCCTAGCAATAATTTGGAAATCTCCCTTTTTTTTACTTACAAGAGATTTTCCTAAGTTATTAATTTGATTAGCATTAATTTTCAACTCAGAGCTTAAAGATCCTCGTCGTCTAACCTCAGCCAATGTTGAAGCCATTAAAAGATTAATCTTTTTACTGATAGATTCTGAATCAGAATTTGATAAAGATATCTTTTCTATGGCAATAACTTCACCTTTTTTTGTAATAAGTTTATTTAGTGTGACTTCTGGAAATGCATAAACATAATTTTCTCCTCTAAGTATATTTCCCGCTGATTTAATCCTCACGACCCAACTTCTATTATCAGCTATTTTATTTTCAAGCTTTTGAATATCATCTTTACGAACTAATAATATTCTTCGATATTTAGATTGATTTGTTTGTACTAAGTTAAAAGCATAGAAGTTTGCTTGCTGTAATATACTTTCTATAAATTTTTTTATATCATTAGTATTATCAAGTTTGATAGTCTTAGTTACTAAGGTTTGCCCACTACTTATTACTACATTTCCACTTCTAAAAGCATACAAATTTTTTTCTAATTTTTTTAATTCTTTTTCACTCTCTATAATCTTCTCTCGAATATCCTCTAACTGAAATAATCCAACCCTTAAATCCCTATCAAAAGCAACCATAGTTGCAAATGAAATAGCACTAATAATACTTCCAGTAAAAACAGTTATTAAAACAGCTGTACTTTTTGGTCTTAATTTAAAAATACTTAAACGCGCTTTGCCAACTCTCGTACCTAAGCGATCTCCCAGAGTAGAAAGTATTCCACCTAGGATTAACAATAAAAGAATTTTCAGCCAGACAGTCACAGAGATAAAGAAGTGGAATTAATCAGACCTCCTAAACCTTAGTATGCAATGGCCTTCAATTAAATCTTTTTGCTAACGCTATTGGATCGTATATGGTTATTTTTTTTCTATCTATTGCCAATAATGAGGAAGTTTTCAACTCACCAAGTAATCGTGTAATAGTAACTCTGGTTGAACCTATCGCTTCAGCAATGGCTTGATGAGAAAGTCTTAAGTCAATTGTTACTCCTTTTTCCCCAGGAACACCAAAGTCCCTACATAAAACAAGTAAAAAGCTTGCAAGACGAGAGGACATATCTCTATGGGTCAAAGTTTCAATCATTGTTTCAGTTTGAAGTACTCGACTTGATAAACCTTGTAAAAGCAGCAACCCAACAGATGCATCTCGCTCAATTGCATTTCTAACTGATGTGGCTGGGGCCGCAACGAGTTCCACACGAGTAAAGGCAACGGCGTGATAAAAACGGTCTGATCTATGTCCTGTCAATAAGGATAAAACTCCAAAAAGACTATTTTCTCTCAACAAAGCAACTGTTATCTCCTCACCTGTTTCATAGACCCTGCTCAATCGCACTGCACCACGCCGTATTAAATAAACCCTTTCTGCAGGGTCGCCAGGGAAGAAAATAGTTTTTGATCTATCTACAGTTTCAGTAGAAACTCCCTCCAAAGACTTAATTACATCCAAAAGAGTTTTGTTTGGCGGTAAAGGAGATGATGAATTACCAACCATCTGGCTATTTTTTTGTTGGTTGAAACGAGTAAAGCCACGATATGAAGTGACCATATTTAATTAATTGTTCAAAGAAGATTAATAAGTCGAGAAAAAACGATATGTAGCCATGGCGACTTTTTTGAAGCTAAGTCTCCAATTCAATGTTGCATATGATCAAAATTCTATCTTTTTTGACTCGAAAACCTAAGTTGATGTAAAAAAAGTATGAAAAACTAAATTTTCCTCCTTTTCTTGGATCACTTTTTTGTCTTATCAGGCTTGGAAGTCAAATATTTTCATAACATACACCACAGATAGTGTTGAATTGGTTGATTAGAAATTTTATACCGCTAGATTAATTGAAAGATACTCTGAAAAAATAAAGATGAATGCGCGAGTTAGCATTAATGCTCAACAGAGGGGTTCATCGCAATCAACAGCGACTTCTCTTAGGCCTACCCCCATTAGAAAGCCATTACAACTAGTTGCGACACAAGGGCAAGTTCAAATCCACACTTCAACTTTTAGAGGAAGTTTTTCTGTTGTTCTAAGTGAGGCACTGAGATCTGCAGGTTTGGGGAGCCAGGTTTTAATCGTTCAATTTTTGAGAGGTGGCGTAAATCAAGGACCAAATGGAGCTATAAATCTTTGTGGGCGACTTGAATGGCTAAGACCAGATATTGAAACTTGCTTACCCGAACAAATATGCAAAGAACATTTATCTTTAAAAAGGAAGTATGAAGAAAAAGCTATAAAAGAACTGTGGGAATTTTCTAAAGCACGTTTAATCGAAAAAAAAATAGATAAAATCGTTCTGGATGAAATAGGAATGGCTATCAAGCTTGGTTTTATTGAAGAAAATGATTTAATTTTCATGATAAATAATCGACCACCATCCACAGATATTATTCTTACAGGAACATCAATCCCTCCTAAAGTAATTGAAATGGCTGATCAAATTACTGAGTTACGCTGCAATTAAATGTTAAAAAATGATCGTTGGATTTCTGAACAGGCTTCATTGGGAATGCTTGAACCTTTTCAAGAAAAGCTAATAAGACATCTCGAGCCAGAATCAGAAAAATCACCAGTTTTAAGCTTTGGTTGCTCATCATATGGATATGATTTGCGTCTTTCTTCTAAAGAGTTTTTGATTTTTAGGCACGTCCCGGGGACAGTAATGAATCCGAAAAAGTTTAATCCTGCAAATTTAGAACCTACAGAATTACAAGAAGACGAGGACGGGAAATATTTTATTTTACCTGCACACTCTTATGGCCTAGGCGTTGCATTGGAAAAAATGAGGGTACCTCCAAATATTACTGTTATATGTCTTGGGAAAAGCACCTACGCTCGATTAGGGATAATTGTCAATACAACCCCTGCTGAAGCGAGCTGGGAAGGTCATCTAACCCTTGAGTTCAGTAATAGCTCTGGCGCCGATTGCAGGATTTATGCTGATGAAGGAATTTGTCAATTACTTTTCTTTGAAGGAGACCCTTGTGAAACAACTTACAGTGATAGGAAAGGTAAATATCAATATCAACAAGAGAAAGTAACACTCGCAAAAGTTTAAATATGAGTTTTGTTCAATTAATAACTTCAACACCAGACGCTGAAAAAAGCATGGCATATATTGCCAGGGTTAGTAATCCAAAAAATCAAGACAATAGTGACTTTACTAAATTAATTGGATATTGCATTAAAAATGAACATTGGAGTGTATTTGAGCAAGCTTATATGACTTTGCAAATAGAAACTACTCGAGGAATTGCTGCACAAATACTCAGGCATCGATCATTCACTTTTCAAGAGTTCTCTCAACGCTATGCGGATAGCAGACAGTTAGGAGAAATTCCAATACCTCAATTAAGAAGGCAAGATAATAAAAATAGACAAAATTCTATCTCAGACTTACCGGAAGAAATTAGGAATACATTTAACAAAAAAATCAAACGTCAATTTGATCAAAATAAAGAACTCTATGAAGAGATGTTAGAAGCTGGAATCGCAAAAGAATGTGCAAGATTTGTACTACCACTTGCTACCCCAACCAGAATTTATATGACTGGCTCATGTCGTTCTTGGATTCATTACATAAATCTAAGAACTGGTCATGGGACTCAGAAAGAGCATATGGATATCGCTCAAGAATGTAAAAATATTTTTTCAAAAGAATATCCAGTAGTTTCAGCAGCTTTGAATTGGGTAAACTAGCTATGATACCTAGGTCCTTCTGACCTAATAATATTATTAGGTAATTTTTCTGAGTTTTCTTTAGAAATTAACTGACTTGAATTTGAGAATTTAGTAAAAGAGGGTAATTCAGAGTTATTAATTAAAGCAATAAAGATTTCATTAAGTTCGCTATATTTTCTAACTCCTAATGAAAATCCCTTAAATTTACCCTTATCGTCAAAAAAAGTTAATTGGGGAATACCACTAATATCATATTTATCAATCAAATCAAACCACCTAGAATTATCAACATTAAGCAAAACTATATCTATTTTATTTGAATTAAGTTTTTCAGCATTAACCATATCAGGAGCCATCTCCTTACAAGCTTCGCACCAATCCGCGTAAAATTCAAATACTGTAGGTTTTCCATTTGACAAAGCTATATCTGGCTCAAGGGAATTCTTAGCCAATTGGTTAAGAATTGCAGTAGCTTTAAACCCACTGCGGGAAAAAAATAATAAAGCAACTAAAAAAAGACTAAGAAAAACTAAGAAAATCTTTTGAATGAAACCCAGATCATTATCTGAATTGCTATTATCAATCATCACAGTGAATACTTTATACTAATAATTATATACATAAACTTTAAATTAAAAAATATCATAGCATTAATTATAAATTTAATTAATGAATGATAGACCATTTCTAATATACATTGATCTATATATTGGCAAGTTTTTCTTAAGAGAAAATAATTCTCTATCTGTATTTACATTATAAGGATTCTTATCAATGAATCTAAAGTCTCCTATATTTTTCCTATTAAAGTATATGTTTTTATCAATCGTATCAGTCATATATTCAATAAGTTTAAGTATATCACTTTGAATAAATATTTCTCCATCATTACTCATAGATTTAGCAATTGAATTTATAAGATTTTTATTTAATACTCTTCTTTTAAAGTGTTTTCTTTTAAACCAGGGATCAGGGAACTGAATGGAAACTCTTTTTAATTGACCATAATCTAAACCTGATAACCATTCTTCTAGACTGACATTTACATTACAAAATAAAAATTTTAAATTTTTCAATTCTAATTTCTTTCTTTTCTTTTCAGATAAGCTAACAAGAGGTTCTCTTATCTCAAGCCCAACAAAATTCCATTCAGGACATTTTGTTGCCAATTCAATAAGGAATTCACCTTTAGCAGATCCAATATCTAAATGAATTGGGTAATGAGGATTCCTAAAAAGAACATTCTTACTTGGAAGTGATAATGGTAACTGAAAAAATTGGCTTAGAGGATTTACATGCTGTCTCACAGAATGAAACGTGATATTAATAAATCAGATTATTATATTAGCAAGTCAATTAAATTTTTCAGAAGATAGTCTCAAGACAAAGGAATATATAAATTATTGATTAGAGTCTATTAATTATTTGGTATTGATAGGTAACTAATCATTAATCAATGAATGGATGGGATTGGATTAATGGTCTAGATATCTTGAAATAGAGAGAAAATACTTTAATAATTAAGGATAATCCTAAAAAGAATCCCTTAAGATTGATAATAGATATGAATTAGATTTAATTTTGACTGAACCACAATTTCAAATTCTAGTTTGGCTCTCATATCGAATTGCGGCTACCTTCGCATTTGGTCTCCCATTATTTCTATTGATCTGGGCAAAAAGATCAAATTTAAGCTCTATTGACCGACTTTTATCAATTTATTGGAAAGTTTCTAGTCTTTATGCAATAAACCTTTTATTTCTTAGTGTTGAGAACCAATTAGGTCAATCAATCTCATTCATTGCACCGATACTTATGGTTGGTTCTATTTGGTTTTGGTCTGATCTAAATGAAGAAATTGATGAAATGCCTTCTTATAAACCAATTGCTTTAACTACACGAATTTGGCGATGGACTTTATCTTTTTGGTGTCTGCTAAATACTGGCCTTCATTTATTTAGCTGGAGGTGTTTAAATTCAATTAATCAGAACTATTGTGATACTTGGAGAGAAATTCCATTTAATTCATTCATGACAACAAAAACAATAATAAAATTTGTTTTAGACGGTAATTGGAGTACAGGATTTGCCACATTTTTTGCATATTTAGCTCTTATATTATATTTAATAGGTTTCATCCAATGGCTAATTATCCAATTACCAAAGAATGGTCGTTTCGCAGGTAAATTTTAAAAACTAATTACTTTACTATAAATTTTTAATCACTATTTAAATAGCCAAAACTACTTTTTCGCACCTTTTACAAATATTTGGATGTTGCTGATTTTTGCTCATCTCAATTTCATAATGCCAACATCTTTCACACTTAAATCCTCTTGCTTTGGCAATCTCAACTGAAGCCAGATCATTTTCCTCACTAACTAATACTTCAGCCCAAGGCTCACCACCAATTTGTAAAGATGAAACCAAGAGCCAATCTCTTAATACATCAACATTATTTGATTCACCTTGAGCTAACCATTCAATAGCAGCTTTAACTTTTTTATCAGTTATATCAACCCTTACTGATGCTTCCAAAGAAGAACCTAATTCTTGATTATTTCTACAACTCTCCAACATACGATTAATTGCTGATCTGAGTTTTCGGAGTTCAATAACATGGGAATTAAAATTACTATTTCGCCATGATTCAGGTGCATTAGGCCAGCCTCTTTGAAATACTGATGCTTCCTCTAAATCATATGGAATATTCTGCCAAATATCCTCAGCCATATGACATAAAACAGGTGCGATTAGGCCAGAGATCTTCTCAATAACCAAGGATAAAACCGTCTGACAACTTTTTCTTCTAAAGTCTGATTTAGAGCTTACATATAACCTATCTTTTGCAATATCTAAGTAAAAATTAGATAAATCAACTACACAAAAGTTCTGAATAGTTTGGAAAAACTTTGAGAATTCAAAATTAGAGTATGCATCTGTTATCTCATCGATTACTTCAGCTGTTCTGTTAAGCATCCATTTATCTAATAATGGAAGTTTAGAGATTTCAATGGAATCATTTTTATAATCAAAGTCATAAAGGTTTCCTAATAGATACCTAGACGTATTTCTAACCTTACGATAAACATCAGAAATTTGCTTAAGTATATTTGATCCAATAGGAACGTCTGCAGAGTAATCAACAGAACTAACCCAAAGCCTTAAAACATCAGCTCCATAAGCAGGATCTAATTTCTTATTTGAACCACCATTAATTATAACGAGAGGATCAATAATATTTCCTAAGGATTTGCTCATTTTCCTCCCATTCTCATCTAATGCAAATCCATGTGTAAGTACCTTTTTAAAAGGTGCATGCTCATTTACTGCTACTGAGGTTAATAAAGAAGATTGAAACCAACCCCTATGTTGATCAGATCCCTCTAAATATAAATCTGCTGGATAATTTAAATTTTCTTTTTTAGAAATCACTGAAGACCAACTAGAGCCAGAATCAAACCAGACATCCATCGTATCAGTACCTTTTTGCCATCTATCTGCCTCATTTAAATAAGAAGGAGGTAAGAGTTGAGACACCTCATATTCCCACCAGATATCTGCTCCATGGATAGAGAATAAACCAGCTATATGAGAAATAGTTTCTTTATTGAGCAAAATTTGATCTCCATTCTTTTCATAAAATACTGGTATTGGAACTCCCCAAGTTCTTTGTCGAGAAATACACCAATCTCCTCTTTCTCTAACCATAGAATCAATTCTATTTTTTCCAGAACCAGGGAGCCAAATAACATCTTCTATTGCAGAAAGTGCCTTATCCCTAAATCCTTCAACAGAAGCGAACCATTGTTCTGTAGCTCTAAAAATAGTTGGTTTCTTAGTTCTCCAATCATAAGGATACTTATGCTGATATGGAATTTCTTTAAGCAAACATCCAGTCTTAATAAGATCATTTATTATAACAATATTAGCATCTTTTAAAACATTTAGACCTTCAAATTGCCCAGCTTCCTTAGTCAGAAAACCTCTTGCATCAACTGGGCAAGAAATTGGTAAATTATATTTTTTACCAGTATTAAAGTCATCAACTCCATGACCCGGAGCAGTATGTACTAGTCCAGTACCTGAGTCAGTTGTAATATAATCTCCTCCTAAAACAACAGGGCTTCTTTTATCAAATAAAGGGTGTTTATATATAATTCCATCTAATTTTGATCCCTTGATCGATACTCTTCTTTCATAATTAATCCCTACACTCTCAGATACTTTTTCCAAAAGATCATTAGCAATAATTATTAATGATCCATCAGAGTTTTGTGCAATTACATAGTCTAATTTTTGATTAACAGATATGGCCTCATTTGCAGGAATTGTCCAAGGTGTGGTAGTCCAAATGACAAGTTTAACTTCTTTTAATTGTCCTTGAGAATCAAATAGATCTGAAGCTTGCTTAGAAATTTCTTGAATTAATATGTTTGGTATTTGATCAACTTTAAATCCCACATAAATACTTTTACTAACATGACCGGTCGGATATTCTAATTCCGCCTCGGCCAAAGCAGTTTGAGAACTAGGACTCCAATGCACTGGTTTTAGACCTCGATATATGTATCCTTTGAAGACCATTTCACCAAACAACTTGATCTGAGAGGCTTCAAACTTTTTATCTAAACTTAAATATGGTTGATCCCAATTACCCCATACCCCCCATCTTCTAAAACCATCCATTTGCTGGGAAACTTGCTTTTTTGCATAAGCAGCTGCTTTTTTTCTCAACTTAATAGGGGTTAATTCAGCTCGTTGTGTTTTATCCATAGCTTGTAGAACTTTCAATTCTATAGGCAAGCCATGACAATCCCATCCAGGGATAAAACAAACTTTTTTCCCTTTCATTGTTTGAAATTTATTAATTATGTCCTTCAATACTTTGTTGAGTGCATGCCCCATATGAAGGGTCCCATTTGCGTATGGGGGACCATCATGCAAAGTAAACGTCTCTCCAGAATTGCTTAAGCCTAATTCGAAATCTATATTGTTTTCTCTCCAAAAAGTCTGCAACTCAGGTTCTCTTAGAGTTGCATTTGCCCTCATCCCAAAATTAGTCTGCAAAAGGTTGAGAGTGTCTTTGTAAGTGGGTCGATCCTTTTGAGAATCTTTATTGACATTATTCACTTTGAGAAATATTCATTAGTCATCATTGTTGCCTAAGGCCTTTTAACCTTATCAAGAAGTTTCTTCATTTTCAGGGAATTCTTTATTTCTGATCTTATTGGAATCAATTAAACCAGATAGATCATCTACTTTCTTCTTGACTTCTTCTTGCAATTTTGGATGAACCCATTTTTTTTCATTTAACGGTTTTTCAGATTTTGCCATGAAGCCTTTAAAAAAATTTAAAAATCCATTACCAAGTAAAGCAAAAGTTTGGCCGAGCTGTTTAAAAGATTCAAACCACCTTTTTAAAGATCCAATCCGCTTTTTTTCTTCAGAACTTAATTGATTCCATCTAGTTTGAATAATTTCTAAAATCATTTTTCCATACAAAATTGCCATAGAAATAACAAGTAAATTTATTGAGCCTCTTAAAAGATCATTCTCCACTAAAAGAAATAATCCTAAAAATAAAAAAAGTCCACCCATTAACCAATCTCTTGGCCTACTTAATTCGACAAGCATTAAGGGTATAGCCAGTATCAAAAAACCAACAAAAAGAAATAAGTATCCTGAAATAGAAACAATCATATTTTACTCGATATGAGTTTATTTTGTAGTGAAGGCGCTTATTGAACAACTAAAAATCATGCGTCTTAAAAAGAGAATTTCAAATATCTCATTTAAAATATGAGATTTACATTAATCTTTTTACGTTCGCGAATCAAAAATAGTCTTTAAATAGCCATCAATGAGCTGCTAGAATTAATTCACAATCGGTCAAAACCTTTGGCCCACCTGGCGGAATTGGTAGACGCGCTGGTTTTAGGTACCAGTGACTTTATGTCGTGGGAGTTCAAGTCTCCCGGTGGGCATTTTTTAATTAAGCTGTACAAGCTCAATTAAACTCAATCACATCAAGCAATGACCCAGTGCCTATCGAGGTCTGACAAAAATAAGGCAACGAAGAAACTGAAGTCATTACGCGACTGGCAAAATGAGATCCAAGAATATCTTGATCCTCCTAAGCCTTTAAACGTAACTTTAGGTCTTTTCTTTGGTGGATATTTTCTTGCGATAGTCAGTGTTTGGCAGTGGTATCAGGGAAACTGGCCGTTACCAATTTTGGTTGCATTAGCTTTTTTAGCTCTTCATATGGAAGGCACCGTTATTCATGATGCCTGTCACAATGCTGCCCATCCAAATAAATGGATCAATCAATTCATGGGTCATGGGTCAGCTATATTACTAGGTTTTAGTTTCCCAGTTTTCACAAGAGTTCATCTAGAGCATCACAAATACGTCAATGACCCAAAAAACGACCCAGATCACATAGTTAGTACCTTTGGTCCGATTTGGTTAATTGCTCCTAGATTTTTTTACCATGAATATTTTTTCTTTGAGCGAAAACTTTGGAGAAAGTTTGAACTAATGCAATGGGGAATTGAGAGAGGAATATTTATTTGCATAGTAATCGCAGGAATTAAATATAATTTTATGAATGTTATTTATAATTTATGGTTCGGACCAGCATTAATGGTTGGAGTAACTTTAGGAATATTTTTTGATTATCTACCACATAGACCTTTTCAGTCTAGGAACAGGTGGAAAAATGCAAGAGTTTATCCAAGTAAATTAATGAACTTGCTAATAATGGGACAAAATTATCATTTAGTTCATCATTTATGGCCCTCCATACCATGGTTTGAATACAAACCAGCTTATGAAGCAACAAAACCACTTTTAGATCAAAAAGGTTCACCTCAAAGAATGGGAATTTTTGAATCTAAAAAAGATAGTATAAATTTCCTTTATGATATTTTACTTGGAATTAGAAGTCACAAAGAAAGAAGAAGTAAAATGAGACCAATAGCAAGAATATTACCAAAAAATAATTGGCGGAGAAAATATATAAAATTAATTCATAAGACAAGAATAAGAACAGAAAGTCAAAGATAATTCATAAATTTAAAGTATTTTGGGAACTCTAAAAAAATCACCTTCCCTATGAGGTGCTTGATTAAGAAGATCTTCTCTTGAGCAATTAACTTCAACTAAATCCTCTCTCATTGCGTTAACCACCTCTACAGCTCTAGTAGTTGGATGGATATTTTCAGTATCTATCTCTTGCAGTTGATCAACATACGAAAGTATTTCTTCAAGCTGCCCTGTATAGGTTTCTATTTGATCTTCTGGGAGTTCTAAACGAGCTAACTGTGCAACCTTACGAACATCAGATGAAGAAATTTTAGTCATGGTTATTTTAGAAAATTTTTAAGATCTTTAGATAATGAGAGTGACGCCTTATTAGAAAAAGAAATTTATTCTTAGTTTAGACAAATTAGTTAGTAAGGATCTTGCAATCTGCCTAACTTTTACGAAATTTTAAATGTTGGTAGATTAATAAGCAAGATAGAGAAATCTTTTATTTAGTAAGTAATATGGATTTAAAAGAAATAGTAAGCAAATCTCACTTCTTACAAAAGAGTTTTTTTCAAGGCCATCTCATTTGGTCGCACCTAACTTAATTGGCTGTTTTTTAATTAAGCGTTTCTCAAAAAACAGCTTTCTCGCTGGCGTAATTGTTGAAACTGAGGCTTATTCTCAAGAAGAAGCTTCATGCCATGGCTTCTCAGGGAGAACTCAAAGAAACGAAACCCTTTTTGGTGAACCTGGTAACTTTTACATATACCTTTCATACGGCATCAATAGTTGTGTAAATATTGTTACCGGGAAGAAAAACTGGGCAAATGGTGTACTTCTCCGATCGATAGCCATAAGAGGAGAGAACGAGAGAATTGCTTCTGGGCCAGGGTTATTGGCAAAAAGATTTGGGTTAAATAGGCATTTTGACAATTTAACGTTGTCACCTGCCAATGATTTCTGGTTAACAAAGGGAAGAAATTTTAAAGAAATGGGAAATATTGTTCAGACCACAAGAATTGGCATTTCACAAGCTAAAGATATACCTTGGCGTTGGTACCTTAAAAGTAGTAGAAGTGTTAGCAAAAGGGTTAAAGGAGATCGAATTCCTCCAAAAAATAAGTGTTGGTCACCACCCACATTTGAGGAATTATGAATAATTGGAAACATAATCACATTCTTGATCTATCTACGTTTTCTTTAGAGGATTACAACACAATTTTTGAACTAACAACAAGATTTAAAGATGTTCATAAATCAAGTTCTAGAAAACTTCCCGCGCTTCAAGGAAGATTAATCGGCAACTTATTTTTCGAGCCCAGTACAAGAACAAGAACCAGCTTTGAACTTGCAGCAAAAAGACTATCTGCTGATGTTCAAAATTTTTCTGTATCAACGAGTTCTCTAAGCAAAGGCGAAACACCTTTAGACACTATTCTCACATACATCTCAATGGGGGCTGATATCTTAGTAATTAGGCATGAGTCAACAAATGTGCCCGCAGAGTTAGCTAATTACGTAGACATAAATAACATCAATACATCCATTCTTAATGCTGGTGATGGCTTTCATAGCCATCCAAGTCAAGGTCTTTTGGATCTGTTTACCCTTGCTACTTTCTTTAATCCAAAAGAACCATCAACTAATAGTCTTTTCAATAAAAAGGTCACAATAGTTGGAGATATTCTTCATTCTAGAGTTGCAAGATCGAACCTTTGGGCTCTAACTGCATGTGGAGCTGAGGTAACACTATGTGGGCCTCCAAGCCTGCTTCCAGAGGAATTCATTGATTTTGTTCTCAATCCTCCGCCAGGACAAAGATCTGATCCCGTTAAAAAGAGAGGTTCTGTTTTCATAGAAAGATCACTAAAAGATGCATTAAAAAATAGTGATGCAGTTATGACACTTCGATTACAGAAAGAGAGAATGAAGCAAAATATGCTTACAGATCTTGATAGTTATTATTCACAATATGGAATAACACATGAAAGTTTAAAATGGTGTAAAAAGAAAGTTCCTGTTTTGCATCCTGGACCAGTGAATAGAGGAATAGAAATAAGCAGTCAATTAGTGGAAGATAATTCAATCAATCTTATAAGTAAACAAGTAGAAAATGGTATTCCAATAAGAATGGCTTTGTTGTATTTGCTAGGGTTAAATAAAAATAGTTAATTATATTTATAATAGTTTCAAGCCCTCTGAAAAAAGTCCATAAGTTAATCCTATTCTAAACATATCAAAAACCCTAACAAGTATTATTGGTTTTTTAGACTTTAGAAAAATAAATCTAGCCTTAATTAGTATCTCCAAAAATATTAATGCAATAAATGCTCCTACAGGATCCATCAAAGCTAATACACCATTAATCATACCTAGAGAACTACCTATCAAAAAACCTATCAAAAAAATTATTGATAACAATGAATACCTTCTCCAAGGATTTACTGCCCAATTTGCTAACCTGTCAACAAACTTTGTAGATGACTTATATAAAAATGTTTTCTGCATTCTTTGAGCCATAAGAGAAAAGATAAAAAATTACCTCAGAATTTTTTCATTAGTATTTCTCTAACATAAATATAATAAATCAAAGATCTAATAAAGCAAAAATAAATTCTTTTCATCCAAGATATAAAAAATTAGATTTCTTTTAATATGAAATATCCACATTATTTAAAATTTGAAAAAAATCTTTTAAAGGTCTATTTGAGATAAAATTAAAGGATCATGAATAATCTAACCTCTTTATCTGGAAAAAAAATATTAGTTGCTGTCACAGGAAGCATTGCAGCTGTTAAAGCTCCTATTTTAGTTAGCCGCCTAATTAAAGCTGGGGTTGAGGTCAAATGCGTCATAACGCAAAGCGCATCTAAGTTAGTTAGTCCCTTAGCTCTATCTACCCTAAGCAGAAATAAGTGTTACCAAGATAAAGATCAGTGGGATGACTCTCAAACCAAGCCTTTGCATATTGCTTTAGCTGAATGGGCAGAGCTAATCATTGTTGCACCTATGAGCGCCACATCTTTGTGCAAATTTACTAGTGGAAATGCTGATGGACTTTTAGCAAGCATTCTCTTAGCTAGTAAATCTCAAATATTGATTGCTGCTGCGATGAACACTTCAATGTGGGAAAATCAATCAGTAAAAAAGAATTGGAACTACGTAAAAAGTATTGACCAAGTTATTAGCCTCGAGCCTAGTGAGGGACTATTGGCTTGCGACAGGATTGGTGATGGGAAAATGATCAATTTAGATATTATTGAATTAGCCTCTGAAAGTGCATTTATTTTCAAAGCAGAAAATAAATTTCTTACCAAAGATCTAAAAAACATAAGGTTCCTCGTAACAGCTGGTCCCACCGTCGAAAATCTTGATGCAGCAAGACAATTAACAAATCGAAGTAGTGGAAGGATGGGAGTTTTGATAGCTCAAGCTGCAAAGTTAAGAGGTGCAGAAGTCGATTTAGTTCATGGTCCAATAAGCCTCCAAGAAGATCTTCTTGAAGGAATTAATACTTATCCAGTTAGAAACTCATTTGCAATGGGTTCAAAAATTGATGATTTACAGCCATCTGCTCAAGTTATTGTTATGGCTGCAGCAGTATCAGATTTCAAAAAAAATAGTCCAAGTGAGCAAAAAGTCTCTAAAGAATTTTTTTTAAAGTCCATTTTTGATGATTTAGAAATGACACCAGACCTAATCCAAAATCAAACGAGAAAGAAATTAGAAAATCAAATTTTCCTCGGTTTTGCTGCAGAAACAGGAAGTGATAATGAAATTATTGAAAAGGGAGAGAATAAGAGAGTTTTAAAAGGTTGTGACCTTATGATGGCCAATCCCATTGACAGAGATGGGCAAGGATTTGATCAAAACTTCAATAGTGGTTTTTTGTTAGGTCCAAAAAAAATGGTCAAAAAATTATCTTTTTCAACAAAACTTTCAATATCCCATCAACTTTTAAATGAAATTCGAAATCTAAAATCGAAAATTTTTTGATATTTTTCGAATTTGTTTTTTTTCAAAAATCAGAGTCTAAACACAAAAAAAGACTGCTAGGAAAGGGTTTTGAATGAAATCAGAGTAGTAAATTCATTACAGCAAAAGCTACGGGTTGTATAGAGCTGACAAATGCTTGTGATAAGAAGTATTTGAGACCTGTAATATCCCAACTGAATTAATTGGGCGGTTTCGACCGCAGTCATCTAGCCCTCTCATGCGATTTCGTCCTCTGCTGGCTTTGATGCTGGCTTTTTGTCTCACCTTTACAACTCTCCCATCAAGCGCATCTGCAGCTTTAAAAGGGCGCGAGCAAGGCAATGCTCGTTTTGGCAATGTTGTTAATACTGGCCAAGCTGATGCTTGCACTGTTTTACCAGCGGGTTCATCGGGTTCTATTAATGCTGATGGTCAATTTAAAAGCTTGTGCCTTCAGCCAACAGAAGTTTCAGTAAAGCTTCCTGGTAACAAGCGAAATAAAACTGATTTTGCAATAGCAAAAATTATCAGTCCTCGCTTCAATACAAGTCTTGATGAAGTTTATGGAGATCTTTCTGGAGGTAAATTCACTGAAAAAGGTGGTATTGACTTCTCTCTAATTACTGTTCTAGCTCCAAATGGAGAGGAATTTCCTTTTGCTTTCTCTGTTAAAGAGATGGTTGCTGAATCAAAAAAAGGAAAATCAATTGAACCTGGAGCTGAATTTTCAGGTCCAACAACAACACCAAGCTATAGATCTGCAGATTTTCTGGATCCCAAGAGTCGTGCTAAATCAACTGGTGTTGAATATGCTCAAGCTCTCATTGCTCGTGGTGGTGATGATGAGGATCTTGCAAGAGAAAATGTTAAAGATGATCTAGGCGGTAAAGGTGAAATAACACTTACTGTCGAGACTGTTGATGCAGACACTGATGAATTTGGAGGCCAATTTGTTGCTATCCAACCTTCAGACAATGACCTTGGGTCAAAAGATCCTGTTGATATAAAAATCAAGGGTATCTTCTACGGTCGCAAAGCCTAAAATAATCATCTTAACTAAATTAAAAAAGGGGGTTAAAACCCCCTTTTTTTTTTTGCCGAATTTAATGAAAACAATTTCTCAAATATGGGCCCTTTATCTGGGAGAATTTCCCGGTTGCTTCTAGGGAAAATGACTAGCAAGAAAAGTTCTCATAAAAATCTCGAAGGTTTAATCAAACCGTATGGTGGAGAACTTATAAACCTTATGGCATCTGATCAAGAGATAAAAGAATTAAAAAAACATTCTTTTAAGACTTTAAATTGTTCAGACAGAAATGCTTGCGATATTGAACTTCTTTTGATAGGTGCTTTTTCTCCTTTGAATGGTTTCATGAGTGAGAAAAATTACAACTCAGTTGTAAAACAAAATCGAATCGAATCAGGTTTTCTTTTTGGTTTACCAATTGTGATGGATACAGATAGAGAAGATATAAATCCTGGAGATTCAGTTCTACTCAATTACAAGGATCAAGAACTAGCAATTTTAAAAGTGCAAGAAAAATGGTCACCTGACAAAGTTATTGAAGCCAATTTCTGCTACGGAACAACTTCTTTAGAGCATCCTGCAGTAAGAATGATCTCTATGGAGAGGGGAAAATATTATTTAGGGGGCTCAATAAAAGGCTTGGAATTACCCAAAAGGGTGTTTACTTGCCAAACTCCTGCTCAAGTAAGAAAGAACCTTCCTTCTGGAGAAGATGTAGTTGCATTCCAGTGCAGGAATCCAATTCATAGAGCGCATTATGAACTGTTCACAAGAGCCTTAGAGGCCAACAATGTCAGTCAAAATGCTGTTGTTCTTGTTCACCCAACTTGTGGACCAACTCAAGAAGATGACATTCCTGGATCAGTAAGATTTCAAACTTATGAAAAACTTGCCTCTGAAGTAAATAATCCAAAAATCAGATGGTCATATCTTCCTTATTCAATGCATATGGCTGGGCCAAGAGAAGCTCTTCAGCACATGATTATTAGAAGGAATTATGGGTGCACTCATTTCATTATCGGAAGAGATATGGCTGGCTGTAAGTCATCTCTCAGTGGAGAAGATTTTTATGGTCCATATGATGCTCAAAATTTTGCAAACGAGTGCTGCGAAGAATTAGGAATGCAAACGGTTCCATCTTTAAATCTTGTATTTACAGAGGAGGAAGGCTATGTAACCGCTGATTATGCTAAAGAAAAAGGATTACACATAAAAAAATTGAGCGGCACTCAATTCAGGAAAATGCTGAGAAGTGGAGAAGAAATTCCTGAATGGTTTGCATTTAAAAGCGTCGTTGATGTACTAAGAGCCGCATAGTTGGACCTAATCCTATTAAACTCTTGAAAGATATAGAAGAACATTGAACAAACGCTGGAGAAACATTGGTCTTTATGTCCTAATTGTCGTAGTTGTGATTTTTGTTGGAAGTGCTTTTTTCGATAAGCCAAGCCAGACAAGAGCAACTAGAACTCTTAGGTATAGTGACTTCATAGAAGCTGTACAAGAAAAGCAAGTAAGCAGAGTTCTTATTTCTCCAGATAAAGGAACAGCTCAAATTGTTGAAAGTGATGGAAATAGGGCTTTAGTTAATTTGGCGCCTGATCAACAATTACTCCAATTACTTACTGATAATGACGTAGATATCGCTGTACAACCAACTACTCAAGCCAATCCCTTGCAGCAAGCTGCTAGTAGCCTAATTTTTCCAATTCTTTTGCTAGGTGGTTTATTTTTTCTATTCAGAAGGGCAGGCTCTGGTGGTGGTGGAAATCCAGCAATGAATTTTGGCAAGAGTAAAGCAAGACTTCAAATGGAACCTGAGACAAAAGTTACTTTTGGAGATGTTGCTGGGATAGAGGGTGCAAAGCTTGAACTTACTGAAGTAGTTGATTTCTTAAAAAATCCTGATCGTTTCACAGCCGTAGGAGCTAAAATTCCTAAAGGTGTTTTACTTGTTGGACCTCCTGGAACAGGTAAAACTTTGCTGGCAAAGGCAGTAGCAGGGGAAGCTTCAGTTCCCTTCTTTTCCATCTCTGGATCTGAATTTGTAGAGATGTTTGTTGGAGTTGGTGCGAGCAGAGTCAGAGACCTTTTTGAACAAGCAAAGAAAAATGCTCCTTGCATAGTTTTCATTGACGAAATTGATGCAGTAGGTCGTCAGCGAGGTGCAGGACTTGGAGGTGGTAATGATGAAAGAGAACAAACACTAAACCAACTATTAACTGAAATGGATGGATTTGAGGGAAATTCAGGGATAATTATTGTTGCAGCTACAAATAGACCTGATGTGCTCGACTCAGCACTTATGCGACCAGGAAGATTTGACAGGCAAGTAACTGTCGACAGACCTGATTATTCAGGGAGATTGCAAATACTAAAAGTTCATGCAAAAAGTAAAACACTTTCGAAGGCAGTTGACCTAGATCAAATTGCAAGAAGAACTCCTGGTTTTACTGGTGCAGATTTAGCAAATTTATTAAATGAAGCTGCTATCTTAGCCGCTAGAAAAGAACTAACTGAAGTCAGCAACGATGAAGTTAGTGATGCAATCGAGAGAATAATGGTAGGTCCCGAGAAGAAAGACTCAGTGATTAGTGAAAAGCGTAAAAAGTTAGTTGCTTATCATGAAGCGGGCCATGCTGTAGTTGGTGCTGTGATGCCTGATTATGACCCAGTGCAAAAGATCTCAATCATTCCAAGAGGTGGAGCTGGGGGATTAACTTTTTTCACACCAAGTGAAGAAAGAATGGAATCTGGACTTTATTCAAGGTCTTACCTACAGAATCAAATGGCTGTTGCTCTTGGAGGAAGAGTTGCAGAGGAAATTATTTATGGAGAAGACGAAGTAACTACAGGAGCATCAAATGATCTAAAGCAAGTAGCTTCAGTTGCGAGGCAAATGATTACCAAATTTGGCATGAGTGACAAGTTAGGGCCTGTAGCTTTAGGACGATCACAAGGAGGTATGTTCCTTGGTAGAGACATCTCAGCAGAAAGAGATTTCTCTGAAGATACTGCTGCAACTATTGATTCGGAAGTTTCAATTCTTGTTGAGATTGCATATGAAAGAGCTAAAAAGGCTTTAAATGACAATCGTCAAGTACTTGAAGAGTTAACAGCGATGCTTATGGAAACCGAAACGGTTGATTCTCAAGAATTTCAAGATTTATTAATTCGCCACGAAGTTAAAGTCGCTGAGTACGCTTAAATTTAAAAATTATACTTTTTGGAAGTCAAGCAAAATAATTTAATAAATTCTCTAAAAGCACAACCACTTATAGTTGTAATTAGACTAGAGAATCAATTTTTTAATACATCGCACAAAAGAGAAAATTTTTTTTTAAAAATTAAAAAACTCTCTAATTATGGTGTAAGAAATATTGAAATAGGATGGGATTCAAATCCAGAATGGGGAAATTTAATATTAGAAATAAAACATAAATTCAAGTCAATTAATATTGGGGTTGCATCAATTACATCAAGAGAATCTCTAGACTCAATTCTCTCATTAGATATAAATTATTCTATGAGTCCATTCTTTAACAAAGAAATTCATTTAAATGCTATCAAACACAATCAATTAGTTATTCCAGGAATATCTAATTTTGAAAATTTCAAAGAAGCAATCAATCTAGGATACAAAATTGTAAAAATCTATCCTGCATCAAAATTAGGAATTAACTTTGTACACGAATTACAAGACTTTAAAAAAAAAGATATTTTTTATATTGGTGCAGGTGGAATTAAAAGTAAAAATTTAAACAAATTACTAAAAAGTGGATACGACGCATTGGTAATAGGAAGAGAATTACACAATCAACTACCTGATAAAAATCTAGAGATATGGTTAAAAGATTATTGAAAATTGATTCTAAAAGCCAATAATTACTTGCTGGTGCACTAGTCACTACATTGACCTTTTTGCCTAAGTAAATGATCAGCCAAAACTAAAGCAACCATTGCTTCAACCATTGGAACTGCCCTTGGTAAAACACAAGGATCATGTCTTCCGGTTGCCTTAAGAGTTGTTGCATTACCATCTTCATCAATTGTCTTTTGACTTTTCCTAATAGTTGCTGTTGGTTTAAAGCCAATTCTTAGAACTATATCCTCACCATTACTGATACCTCCTTGAATTCCCCCTGAATTGTTAGTAGCAGTTTTCAATTGATCAGAGTCCGATGGTAAAAAAGCATCATTATGTTCGCTGCCTTTCAAATAAGTGCCGCCGAAACCAGATCCCACCTCAAAACCTTTAGTGGCAGGCAAAGACATTAATGCCTTTGCTAAGTCAGCCTCTAACTTATCAAAAACAGGCATGCCAAGGCCTACTGGCGAATTTCGAACAACACATTCTATTACTCCTCCACAAGAGTCTCCTTCTTTACCAAAAGCCTCAACTCTCTGAACCATTAAATCTGCAGCTGATTGATTTGGACATCGAACAATATTTTTCTCAATCTCATCAAACGTAACTTCACTCGGGTGAATCTCAGCTTCAATATCATGAATTCTCTTTACCCAAGCTAGTATTTCGGTATTGGAAGATTTCGTAAGAAGTTGTTTTGCAACAGAACCTGCGGCGACTCTACCTATCGTCTCTCTTGCTGATGCTCGCCCTCCGCCACTTGAAGCCTGAATTCCATACTTTTTCTGATAGGTAGCATCAGCATGAGATGGTCTAAAAGTTTTTTTGATTTCAGAATAATCCATAGGTCGATGATCTTTATTTCTTACAACCATCGCAATTGGAGTCCCTAAGGTTTTGTTCTCTAACAGCCCACTGAGAATTTCGACTACATCACTTTCGTTTCTTGGAGTAGTGATTTTGCTTTGTCCTGGCCTCCTTCGATTGAGATCATTTTGTATTTCATTGATATCAAGCTCCAACCTTGGTGGACATCCATCAATAATTACTCCAACACCACCACCGTGAGATTCACCAAAGGTGCTGATACTAAAAAGTTTCCCGAAACTACTTCCCATAAATAAACCTATATAGAAAATGTTAATCAATACTTGCTAAAAAACAAACCAATCAAAAAATTTATCGAACAAAAAAAGTCAAAAAAAAAGCCCTCTAAAAGAGGGCTTTAAAAAAATCAAGTTAAAGACTTAACCGATTGCAGGAGCAACAAGAGCTACAGAAGTAGACTCAGCAGCTGCTAGGTCAAGTGGGAAGTTGTGAGCATTACGCTCATGCATTACTTCCATACCAAGGTTTGCACGGTTAAGTACGTCACCCCAGGTTGGTACAACCTTGCCTGAAGTATCAACTACAGACTGGTTGAAGTTGAAGCCGTTCAAGTTGAACGCCATGGTGCAGATGCCCATAGATGTCAACCAAACACAAATTACTGGCCATGAAGCCAAGAAGAAGTGAAGGCTACGGCTGTTATTGAAGCTTGCATATTGGAAGATCAAACGACCGAAGTAGCCATGAGCTGCAACGATGTTGTATGTCTCTTCTTCTTGTCCAAACTTATAACCGTAGTTCTGTGAATCAAGTCCTGTGGTCTCACGGATAAGTGATGAAGTAACCAAAGAACCGTGCATTGCAGAGAACAAAGCACCACCGAACATACCTGCTACACCAGCCATATGGAATGGGTGCATCAAGATGTTGTGCTCAGCCTGGAAAACGAACATGAAGTTGAATGTTCCAGAGATTCCTAGAGGCATACCATCAGAGAATGAACCCTGACCGAATGGGTAAACAAGGAATACAGCGAAAGCTGCTGATACAGGAGCTGAGTAAGCAACACAGATCCATGGGCGCATACCTAAACGGTATGAAAGCTCCCACTGACGTCCCATGTATGCAGAGATACCAATAAGGAAGTGGAAGATTACAAGCTGGTAAGGGCCGCCATTGTATAGCCACTCATCAAGAGTTGCTGCTTCCCAGATTGGGTAGAAGTGAAGGCCGATAGCGTTACTTGAAGGAACAACAGCACCAGAAATGATGTTGTTTCCATACATGAATGAACCAGCTACTGGCTCACGGATACCGTCGATATCAACTGGAGGAGCAGCGATAAATGCAACGATGAAACAAGTTGTTGCCGCAAGAAGGCAAGGGATCATTAATACACCGAACCAACCGACATAGATACGATTGTTGGTGGAAGTAACCCACTCGCAGAATTGTGGCCAACCTTTGAGCAACGAAGAACGCTGCTGCTGAATGGTGGTCATGAGGACGAATGTGAATGTCCCTAACGGGACGAGTAAATAAGAGCAGCTAATTAGACTGCCAGCTGTGATATTAAAGGAGAATGATCCTTTCTGTGGCCAATATGTAGGACAATTTATGAAGAGAATCTGTAAGTCGGACTAAACAGGGACTCAACAAGTCTTAAGATTCTTTTAAGATTCATCCTCTGAGGTCGGAAATTGGTTCTAATCAAGTGGCTGATTAACGGGCGGAGGGTTGAAGAGCGAGTTCCTTTGTGTGATGCACGTCACAGAAAATATGAATTAGAGTCTCAAGGGGCAGTTGTTTATTGGAGCGAGAGAACTTACTTCTGATGGACTAGGTTAATAAGTGATTGTTTCCATTCTTTTTTAAAATCCCATAATTCCCTTTTTGTAAAGCTCATAGCGATATTTTTTTCCACATATGCTGCTTCATTTATAAAAACAGGCACGTAAGCTTCATCTTCTTCAAATCTAATTGTTTCTTCATTCAACTTAAAAAATAATTCATCATTTTTCTTCAATTCCTGCCAATCCTTTGATTGCCTTAGAGGATGCACATATCCATCAATATTGCCTTGCTCATCTCTAGGAAAGTCAATACTTTTAATATGTCTATGAATTATTAACTTGTCAGGGAAATAGAAATCTAAATTCTTAATTTGATGAATTTGTTCCATCAAAGTCTCAAGAATCAATTTTGTTTGTGAAATAATCCTCGAATTCAAAAGACCCTGACCAATGGGTCCAATCTCGACAACCAGTCCGCAAGGCCAACATTCAACCAAAAAACCTTTTTGTTTTTGATCAGATTCGTGAAGATAAATTGGTAAACCTAATTTATTTTGAATTAAAGAGGCCAAAGCTAAATCTGCATCTCTTCGTCCATAAACAACTAAGCAACTTCCCATTGAGGCTGTCGTTGTATGAAAATCTAATGCTATTTGACAAGGGTTTTCTCCTACTTCTCCATAAAGATTCACTAATTCATTTGCTCTACTTCCTTCAAAATTTGAAGAGTTCAGACTTGAAAATGATTCTTCTTGAAAACTCCGATTTAAATCTTGGTGTATATATCTTTTCCCAGCCTTTTTTGCCTCAGGATTTCCAATTACCTGACAAGTCTTAATCCCATGAGTGTTTATTAAAAAGGGTGATTTATTCCATTCATCAAAAAGCCAAATACCATTTATTTCATTACCATGGGTACCAGCCACTAGAAGCACCTGTAGCTGCATCACTAATCAATAAAACATAGATAAAAATAATCTTAAAAGAAATTCATGGCCATACCACCAATATTTGTAAAAGCTGCGAGACACATTTGGAATTTCGAGTGGCAGATTTTAATGAATGGTCTTGCACCTTCAGATTCTGATGGGAATTTCAAGAGACCAATAAATCTTCAGAAAAAAATTCAAATCCCGACCAAGGAAGATTTAAAAAATAGAGCTTCAAATCAAATGCCAGGTTTAATTGTTGGCAAAAGTTGTCCTTGGGCTCATAGAGCATGGATGATTTATGAAATCAAAGGATTAAATAAGTCAATCAATCTTCACATTTCTCAAGTAGACAATGAGGGAGGAAGATGGAAATTAGATCCACCAATAAAAGGTTGTAAAACCCTTCAAGAACTTTATAAAAAATGCGGAAATCATCAATCAAGAAGAGCAACAGTACCCATGCTTTTCGATCCAGGTAAGGAGCCTGAATCAAAATTAAGACTTATAAACAATGAAAGCGCTGAGCTTGTCGAAATATTAAATAACTGGCCTATATACGATCAAGAAATAAACCTTAACCCAAGCAAATATAAAAAACAAATAATTAACTGGCAGAATCTAATTCAAGAAAATATTAATAATGGAGTTTATAAATGTGGATTTGCTAGAAATCAAAAAGCTTATGAAAAAGCTTCTAAAGATTTGTTCTCAGCTCTAAATATTATAGAACAACATCTTCAATCAAATGGTCCTTGGCTTTGTGGGGAAAATCTTTCAATTGCTGATATAAGACTTTTCCCTACCCTTATTAGATGGGAAGCAATTTATTACCCACTATTTAAATGTAGTAATAAACCAATTAAATCTTTCCCACATATAATTAAATGGAGAAAAAAATTTTTTAATATGTACAATATTAAAAAAACATGTGATGTTGATGCTTGGAGAAAAGATTATTTTGGAGCTTTATTTCCCTTAAATCCAAGTAGTATTATTCCTAAAGGAGAGGATATTACCACAACTATCAACAATTAATTGTCAACTATGAAAGAAAAAAATTCTTACTTTAAATCCTCAAATCCTATTAAAGGAGTCTATGGAGATTTTATAGTTACTTCTAATGATAAAAAAGAAGTTCTATTTTATCGATTATCAATTCTGTTCTGCGGATTATTCTTTTCAATAGGAATAGCTCAATGGTTTTTCAATGGATCTCATCAAATATGGATTTGGCTATTATGCATGGCAATAAGTCTAGGTTTCAGCCTGAAGTGGATACATATATACTTAAGACCTTTACATCAAACACTAATAATTTTCTGGGCAGTAGGTTGTATTGGATTGTTGATACTTTCATATCATTTCGGAGTAACAAATCTAATGTATGGTCTCAGAGAAAATCCAAAATCGATATTACTTATCGGTCCACTTTTTGCTTCTTTAACTGGGATAGGTTTCAAAGAGTTTTTTTGTTTCAGAAGAATGGAAGCAATAGGGATCACGATTCTCATCCCAATTGCTTTAATTGGATATTTAACTGAATTAGCCAATGAAAGTTTTACTTTTGCAACTCTAGTTGTGGCGTCTTTGCTATTGCTATTAATGGGAATAAGGAAATTCAACCTGCCAGCAGAAGCTGATATTGGAGATAAAAGCGTTTTTGATTATTTAGAAAGCCAAAGGAAGCTAAAAGTGTCTGATGCTTAAATAAATCAACCAATTATCAATTAACAGAGAAAACCCACAGAAAGATCTTTTTCTAGGTCTTAAGTCAGGGAATGGTGAGGAAATCCAACCAAATTTACAAACCACGTGCAATATTCCTCCGTCATAATTATTGTGTTAGTCAAACAATCCTGCTCTTAAAAGACGCTATGAAAACTATTGACGAGCATATTAAAAAGGATGAATCCGAGATCCAAGAAGCAAAAGCTCAGGGAAATGAATCCAAGCTCCATCATTTAGAAGATGAACTTAATTCTCTCAAGGAATATAAGGAGCATCATCCTGAAGACAAGCATGATCCAAATGCTCTGGAACTTTTCTGCGACGCCAATCCTGACGAACCTGAGTGCTTGGTATACGACGATTAATATTTAAAAACAATCAATATAAAAAAAGGGGGAGGCAATAGCCTCCCCCTTTTTTTATATTAAATCCTATTAATAATCCATATTAAAGTCTGAGGGACTTCCAGTTAAAGAACACACAACTGCCTCCTCATTTTTCATCTGTCGTACTTCAGCGATTGGTCTACCCATTTTCTTTAGTACATCAATATCTTGATCAGTCTGGCAGCGAGCAATAATTTCTCCTTGTCCATCAAAACAACTGTAAAAATCCATAATTTTAATAACTCTCTTTAGTTATGACCAAAAATCAACTGTAAGACAAGTAGGTATGATTCACTCATAACAATTAATTAATATCCAAGTTCGTTCCAAATAGAACTCAACAAATCATCCAGACCAAATTTCGTTACTGCGGAAATTATATGTACCTTTTTCATAGTTAGTTTCTCAATTTTATTTAGAAGTTTTTTAATTTCATTCTCTTTTAAGAGTTCTTTTTTATTCAGAACAAAAATTCTAGGCCTAGAAATCAAACCATGACCGTAAGACGTTAATTCCTCATTAATAGTTTTAAAATCATTTATCGGGTCGGTTGATGCTGAGTCAATTAAATGCAGTAAAACCTTTGTGCGTTCAATATGCCGAAGAAAATCATGCCCTAATCCAATACCTTGTGAGGCTCCAGAAATCAAACCAGGAATATCTGCAAAAACTGTTCCATCTCCTGAGGGTCTTCTTACTACTCCGAGATTAGGAATTAAAGTTGTAAATGGATAATCAGCAATCTTTGGTCTTGCAGAAGAGAGTACAGAAATCAAAGTACTTTTGCCTGCATTAGGCAAACCAATAATTCCTACTTCTGCTAAAAGTTTTAATTCCAATTGCAATGACCATTCTTCACCTGCTTTTCCTTCAGTAAATTTTTCTGGAGCTCTATTGCTATTTGATAAATAGCGAGCGTTCCCGAAACCTCCTTTCCCACCAAACGCGACAACAAGTTGTTGGCCTTTATGAGTTAAATCGCCAAGAATAATATTTGTAGAGAGATGTCTTACCTCTGTTCCGCATGGAACTTTAAGTACAGTGTCTTTTCCTGATGCTCCAGTGCATTTATTGGGACCACCTCGTTGGCCATTCTCGGCAGAAATTAATTTCTGAAATTTGAAATCCAAAAGAGTTTGCAAATTATCATCAGCCTCTAAAACAACATTTCCTCCTTGCCCTCCATCTCCTCCCGCAGGACCACCTGCTGGAACATACTTTTCTCTTCTAAAAGCAGAGATACCATCACCACCTGAACCTGCTTTGACATCAATAATAGCCTGATCAATAAATTGCATTTAAAAAATATCTCTAATCAATTAACTAAATAATAATTCTTACATTTATCCTTGCTCAATTAAAGAACTGAAAACACTGTTTATAACTTTCACCTCAATTTCAATCAACCATCCACACAACACTACATCCAGGGCCTCCATCATGAGGTTCAGCATCGGCTACTTTTTCAACATATGAAAGTGAATCAAACCATTTCCTCAAACCTTTTTTTAGTTTTCCAGAACCAATTCCATGAATAACCCATAAAGCTCCGGAACAATTTCTCAATTTTTCTTCAATTACCCCCTCGGCTTCATGCACGCGTAACCCCCTTACATCTAAGGTATTTTTTTTAGTACGTACTAAAGATAAATTCTTTCTTACCTGCGAAGTTTTTACTTGCACACTTGGATTTATTTCGGCCTTTTGACCATCAAGACTTTCTACTTCCGTTAAACTGACTTTGCTTCGAAATACCCCACACAATACTGTTAATTGCATTCCATCATCTGAGAAAGAAATTATTTCACCTGCTTTACCTATAGAAGACAATCTAACTTTGTCCCCAATTTTTGGAACCCAGCCCGGCACATGCGGAGCCCGCCTATTACTTCGATATCCCTTCTCCATTTGCCGTAATCGTTTACCAGCAATTCTTGCTGTTTCACCACTAGCATTTTGATCGCGCAAACGTTTAATCAAATGTCTAACTTCTTTTTGACCTTCTCGAATTGATGACTCCAATTTGAACCTTCCTTGTTCATTAAACCTCTCCGTTTGTTGACGTTGTTTCTGCCAACTATCAAGTAATTCTTCATGTAATAATTCAGTTTTTGCCAATAAAGCCGCGGCATCTTCAGCTGCTGATTGTTGCCGCTCACGTTGTTTTTCTAAGCCTTTAATAACTTGATTAACATTATCAACGCTGGCAGGATTGATAAACTCTTGAGCACGTTTTATCACTTCCGAATCAAGACCAAGTCTTTGTGAAATCTCAATTGCATTACTCCTACCAGGAATGCCCCATTGCAAATGAAAGGTTGGTTTTATTGTTTCACTATCAAAAGAAACTGAAGCATTTTCAAATCTTGAATCACTATATTTCAGTGCTTTTAATTCTCCAAAATGAGTAGTCGCAATAGTTAGTCGTGCTCTATCCGCCATTATCTTTAACAGAGCCATAGCCAAAGCTGTACCTTCAGAGGGATCAGTTCCTGCTCCAACTTCGTCTAAAAGAACAAGAGTCGTCCCATGGGAAGAAGCTATAGCATCGAGTATTCGACTTATACGAAGAATATGTCCACTAAATGTAGATAAATTTTGCTGTAATGATTGCTCATCACCAATATCGGCTAAAATATTTTTACACCAGGGCAATCTTGGTGCGCCATTACATGGTAAAAGTATTCCTGCTTTTGCCATTAAAACTGCTAGACCAATACTTTTTAAAGCAACTGTTTTGCCTCCAGTATTAGGACCTGTAATTGCAACAACTTTTAAATCAGACGGAACATCAAAAGTGGTTGGAACTACTGTATTTTTTTTCTCATGAAAATCATTCCATACTAATAAAGGATGACGAAAATCTTTAATCTCAAATAGTGTATTTTCATTCTCATCAAGAATTGCTGGTACCCCGTTAAGCCATTTAGAGTAACGAGCTCGTGACAATGCAAACTCAATCTGCAAAAGAATCTCTCCTAAATGAGCTATTACATCGGCATTAAACCCAACCTCTTTACTCCAATTAGCTAAAAGTCTCCTCTCTTCATCTGAGATTTCAGAATCTATTTTTGCCAAACGATTCCCTATTGATATGACAGCTTGTGGCTCGACATAGATCGTATTTCCTGAAGCGGAACTATCATGAACCATTCCCTTAATCTGGTCGGAAGTCCCAGCTTTAAATGCTAAAACAGGTCTTCCATACCGTTCTGAGATAATATTATCTTGAAGTAATCCACCATATTTCCGGATAATATCTTGAAGAATATCTTTTCTTTGAAGACGTACCGAATTCCTATGGCGTCGTAATTCAGAAAGTTTTGGACTAGCACGATCTGCAATTCGCCCACCTTCATCCAGGCCAAATTCAAGTAGTTTTTGCAAATCAGGCAAAGTTGCAACGTCTTTGAGTAATTCAGAAAGTCGTGGACGTATTAATTGATCAAATATTAGTTTTCGTAATTTTCTAGCAGCTCTTAAAGTATCAGCAACTTTTAATAAATCCTCACCTATTGCGACACCACCTTTGGAGCATATCAAAAGAATATTTCTTAAATCATGAATACCTTCAAAAGATATTCCTCCATCAAGAGAAATATCTAATGATCCAATTTCTAAAGTTTGGGACAATAGCTCTTGGCTAAGAGATATATCTAATGGCAAATCAAAGCTTTTACATTTATTACGACCTTGTTGGGTAACCGCGAATGTAGACAAATGATTACAAACAGTTGGCCATTCAAGTAACTCCAAAGACTCTAGAATTATTTGTGTTTTTGCAGAATCATCACGATTTATTGTAAATTCCATTCGTCTACCTAAATTCTATTGATTTGTTGGAATTCCTGTTGATGGGTGATAAAGCATTTCCAACCAATTACCTTCTGTATCTTTCAAGTAAAAAGAAGAAGTTCCATCTCGATGATCATGCAAAGCGCCAACCTGTACACCTTGATTTTTTAGAGAAGAATGAATTCTTTCTATTTCATCCTTTTTAGTGAAGTGAAATGCAAAATGTGGGCCAGCTGCTTTATAGCTCGGACCGAGCAAAGCTAGGCCATCTTTGTGCTCTCCTGTCTCTAAGTAACACCAATCAGGATCATCCCAAACAAGCTTCATTCCCAAGCTCAAATAAAAACTTTTAGCCCTATCAACATCATCCACTCTTATAGCTACATGGCCGAGCCGATGAACTCTTTCATTATTTAAGTCAGAGTGTTTTTCTAGCATTACTTTTGATTGAAAATTGAAATTTTTAATAATTTTCCTAATTAACTCTATTGTTCTTTTAACCATCCTGCGGCATCACATGCATGATACGTAAGGATCAGATTTGCTCCAGCTCTTTTAAAACTCAATAAAGTTTCTAAAACTATTGCCTTTTCATCAATCCAACCTCTTTGAGCAGCAGCTTTAACCATTGAATACTCTCCACTAACGTTATATGCAGCGATTGGTAATTCTGATTCTTCCCTTAAACGATAAATAATATCTAAGTAAGCTAAACCAGGCTTAACCATTAGGATGTCCGATCCCTCTTGTTCATCAAGTTGAGCTTCTGTTATGGCTTCTCTAGCATTCGCTGGATCCATCTGATAGGTGTTTTTATTTTTCGGTATAGGCTTATTTGATAATGATCTAGGGGCAGAATCTAAAGCTTCTCTAAAAGGCCCGTAATAGGCAGATGAATATTTTGCGGTGTAACTAATTATTCCTACATGTTCAAAACCTTCATCATCTAAGGCTTCTCTTATAGCTCCTACTCTTCCATCCATCATGTCACTAGGTCCAATTAAATCTGCTCCTGATTTTGCTTGGACCACTGCTTGTTTACATAAATAATCAACGGTTTCATCATTCAAAATTATTCCTTGATTACTAACTATTCCATCATGACCATCACAAGAATAAGGATCTAAAGCGACATCAGTCATGATGCACATTTCAGGTATCTCTATTTTCAATCTTTCAATGGCCCTTGGTATTAAACCTTTTTCATTAAAACATTCAGCTCCATCTTCTGTTTTCAGCTCTTCTGGAACTTTTGGAAATAGAACGACACATCTAATACCTAGATTCCAAGCACGTTTAACTTCATCAACCAAGCTATCCATTGACCAGCGAAATGCACCTGGCATCGCTGCTATTTCTTGAATATCTGAACCTTCATGAACAAAAAGAGGGTAAATAAAGTCTGAGGCAGAGACACTATGCTCTCTAACCATATCTCTTAAAGAGTTTGTTCTTCGAAGACGACGGGGCCGATAAGTAAGATCCATATTGACCAATAGAGATAACTACATGAGAGATAACTACATTTTACTTCCTTTAAGTCCTAGCCTGATCGAACCAAGTCGAACGAGGTTCATCTATTCGAACAGATCTAAGCTTTTCAAGAAGTCTCCACTCCTCATCTGACCAGTTTTCAGGGAACTTTAATTTTAGAGTAAAAAACAAATCTCCTTTGGTATCTAGGTTGTGTAATCCTTGACCTTTTAATCTCAATTTTTGCTCAGGTAAACTTCCAGAAGGTATCGATAAATATGTATTTCCTTTAGGAGAGGCAACAGAAATATCAGCTCCCAAAGCTAATTCATCTAAAGAAATAGGTAAATCTGCATAGACATCTAAACCTTTTACTTTCCAGATCGGATGAGACTTAATACTAACTTCAATCAATAAATCTCCTCGTTTTCCTTTCCCGGATTGTATATTTCCTTTATTTTTAATACGTATTTTTGATCCTGTTTCAATTCCTTTTGGGATTTTCACCTCGATGCGTTCATCATTAACTAAAAGAGTCTTTTTTGTTCCATTCAAAGCCTCTAAAAAACTAACCTGCAAATTAAATTCAGCATCAAGATTTAATGATTGAGAATTATTATCTGAAGATATATTTGAGTATATTTCTTTACCAACCTCACTGAATCTTCCGATTAAATCACTCAAAAAATCGTCAAAGTTTAGATATTCATCAAAGCGCTGATAATAATTTTCCCTAGAAGAATCTCTAGACCCTCCATCTCTATTTTTAAACCAATAATTTAAAAATTGTTCATAAGACTTTTTTTTATCCTCATCTGAAAGAATCTCATAAGCTTCATTTATTTCTTTAAATTCCGACTCAGCCCTCTCATCATTGGGATGCAAATCAGGATGAAATTTCCTAGCAAGTCTCCTAAAGGCACTTTTGATTTCTTCATCGTTAGCATTTCTATTAATGCCAAGAATTTTGAAATAATCCTTAAAACCATCTGATGCCATCAAAATCGCCCTGCATTCTTAGTAAAATCAATCTTTTCGAGGATTTTTCTACACTATAAGTATTTAAAAGTAGAGGTTGCAGAACTTAAGGGAACCGTAAAGAGATAGGCTTGTTCAAGACAAATTAAGTAAGGAGAGTAGATTGGCGTTAATTAATGGCTTTCACCTAAAAAATATTAGAGGTGATGTATTAGGCGGCTTAACTGCGGCGGTTGTAGCCTTACCACTAGCTTTAGCGTTTGGTAACGCTGCACTTGGTCCTGGAGGCGCTATTTACGGCCTTTACGGAGCAGTAGTGGTAGGATTTCTCGCCGCGTTGTTTGGAGGAACACCTGCTCAAGTAAGTGGTCCGACTGGGCCGATGAGCGTAACAGTTGCTGGTGTGGTTGCGAGTTTGGCGGCAGTAGGAGTGCCTAGAGATTTATCTGCTGGCGAAATCCTTCCTTTAGTGATGGCTGCTGTAGTCATTGGAGGATTATTTCAGATTTTATTTGGCCTTCTAAGGCTTGGTAAATACATCACACTTGTTCCCTACTCTGTCGTTTCAGGCTTTATGTCTGGAATTGGAGTAATAATAATTACTCTTCAAATAGGTCCTTTACTTGGAATATCAACTAGAGGAGGAGTATTAGAATCTCTTTCAACTTTAGTTAACAATTTTGAACCAAACGGGGCTGCAATAGCAGTTGCAGCAATGACACTTGCGATAGTGTTTCTGACCCCTCGCAAAATAAGTCAATGGGTCCCCTCTCCTCTTTTAGCATTATTAATAGTTACTCCTTTATCAATACTTCTTTTTGGAGATAGTTCCATAGACCGAATAGGTGCAATACCTGAGGGTGGTCTTTCTTTAAGTCTCCCAGACCCAAGTTTTGATAATTTTTTCCCAATAATTCTTAAAGCTGGACTAGTACTTGCAGTTCTTGGAGCTATTGACTCCCTTCTTACATCTCTCGTAGCAGATAATATTTCTCAAACTAGACACAATTCTGATAGAGAGCTAATTGGACAGGGTATTGGAAATGCAGTAGCTGGAATTTTTACAGGTTTGCCTGGAGCTGGTGCAACTATGAGAACGGTAATAAATGTCAAATCAGGAGGTTCCACACCAATCTCAGGGATGGTTCATTCAATTGTTTTGCTATTCGTTCTAGTTGGTGCTGGTCCTTTAGCCGCTCAGATTCCTACAGCTCTACTTGCAGGAATTTTAATAAAAGTTGGCTTAGACATTATTGATTGGGGATTTTTATTAAGAGCTCATAGACTTTCGCTGAAAACTGCAACTGTGATGTATGGAGTCCTCTTGATGACTGTTTTCTGGGACTTGATATGGGCTGTACTAGTTGGTGTATTTGTAGCAAATATGCTCACAATCGATTCAATTACGGAGACACAATTGGAGGGAATGGAAGCTGATAACCCAATTGATTCAGTATCAAGCAACAATGCAGCAAATGCACAACTCCCATCAGATGAAAAAGCACTTTTAGATCGTTGTGCTGGAGAAGTAATGCTATTCAGATTAAAAGGGCCACTTAGTTTTGGAGCAGCAAAAGGAATTACTGAAAGAATGATGCTTGTAAGAAACTATAAAGTTCTAATTCTTGATATCACTGATGTTCCAAGGCTTGGAGTTACTGCAACTCTCGCAATAGAAGATATGGTTCAGGAAGCGATAAACAACTCAAGAAAAGCATATGTTGCTGGTGCAACAGGAAGGGTAAAAGACAGACTTGCTAAATTTGGAGTAGATGTAATTGGTACAAGAAAAGAAGCCCTCACTGCCGCAATTGACAGTCTGAATGGTTAAAAACAATCTTTTCATCTGATTGCTTGCTTTAAGATCTAACAAGAAATGGGACAAAACCTTTTCATCCAAAATGCCTTAAGTCCACCAATACTTTTTTTCTTTTTGGGTGCAATTGCATATGCATTAAAGTCTGATTTTGAGATCCCAGCTCCACTGCCAAAATTATTTTCTTTATATCTTTTACTTGCAATAGGATTTAGAGGCGGCATTGAGCTTCAAAAGAGTGGCTTTGGTTATCCAGTTCTTCCAACTGTGATAGCAGCTATATTAATGTCGCTATTGATACCACTTATTTGCTTTTTAGTACTCAGATTTAAATTTGATGTTTTTAATGCTGCAGCAATATCAGCAGCATATGGATCAATAAGTGCAGTGACATTTATAACTGCTGAAAGCTTTCTTGAAAGTCAAAATATACCCTTTGATGGTTTTATGGTTGCAGCTCTAGCACTAATGGAATCTCCAGCAATAATTATTGGTCTTCTCTTAGTCAAATTCGGAGCACCCAAAGATAGACCCATCAAAAGGAAAATGAAATGGGGATCAATTCTTCATGAGTCGATGTTAAATGGTTCTGTCTATTTGTTACTCGGCAGCCTTCTAATAGGTTTTTTAACATCCGCGATTGATCCATCTGACATAAAAAAAATGGAACCATTCACAGCTGAATTATTCTACGGTGCAGAATGTTTTTTCCTTCTTGACATGGGGATTGTGGCTGCTCAACGCCTAGCTCGGCTAAATAAGACTGGTGCATTTCTAATTATGTTTTCAATATTCATGCCAATAGTTAATGCAATCCTAGGATCAATAGTAGCTAGATTTCTAAATTTAGATCCAGGCAATGCTCTTTTATTTGTAGTTCTATGCGCTAGTGCTTCATATTTAGCTGTACCAACGGCAATGAGAATGACTGTTCCTGAAGCACGACCTGGTTATTACATTTCGACCACTCTTGGATTAACTTTTCCTTTTAACATCATCATAGGAATACCAGTATATATGGGCTTAGTAAACACAATGATTCCATCACTTGGGTAACTCAATTTCATGAAAAGACTTGACTTGATTTTTAGTGAAAGAGAACTAAATGATGTTCTCTCAGCATTAGAAAAAGCTGAAGTTCCTGGGTATACAGTTATGAAACATGCCACGGGGAGAGGTCCAGAAAGAATTGTCACAGAAGACATGGAATTCACTGGATTCGGATCCAATGCACACGTAATTATTTTTTGTGAGCAAGAGATAATTGAGAGGATACGAAACAATATAAAAACTGTTCTTAGTTACTACGGTGGAGTTGCATATGTTTCTGAAGCAACTCCTCTTTAAAAATACTTATCAGTTAAGTCAATTAAGCATGAACCCAATCGACGCGAATTGATTTTCGACTATTTAAATATCTATCTATTGCCATAGCTGCGATACATCCATCCGATGCTGCAACAACAGCTTGTTTAAATGGTGTATTTCTGATATCGCCAATCGCCCAAACCCCTTCGACTGTTGTCGACATAAAGTCATCTACCAAAACCCCACCATCCTCCTTAAAGGCAACCTGATCACCAAGGAAGTCGGTAATAGGCTTTGAACCGCTCATATAAACAAAAACGCCTTCAAGAGCAATATCTTGATGAGTATCAATTGAACGGTTCTTAACCTTAATTCCTGTTACCCCTGAATCATTACCCTCAATCTGCATTAACCTCGTTTTACTCCAATGGTTCACATTTGGTTTTAATAAGAGATCTTGAGCATGATGATCATCTGATTTTGGATCATTAGATGTAATCCAATGAACTTTTGAAGCAAATTTCGTAAGAACATTTGCTTCTTCAATTGCCTCTTTATTAATACCAACAACGGCGACTTCTCGATCTCTATAAAAAGCTCCATCACAAGTCGCACAATAACTTACTCCTCTACCCAGAAATTCAGCTTCACCTTTAAATGAAGCTGGCCTTCCCATTGCACCACTCGCAACCACAAGTGCCTTTGCTTTAAAAGTCCCCTCTGGAGTATAAATAGTTTTCCAGTCACCACTAGCATCTATTCCAAAAACTTGAGCTCTTCGATAATCTGCACCATACTGAGTAGCTTGATCTCTCATCAATTTCAACAAGGCCTCCCCACTCATTTCACTAGAAACACCTGGATAATTGGCAATTTGATGTGTTATTGCTAGCGCGCCTACATCAGGATTCTTATCGAGAATTACTGTTTTTAAGTCTGCTCGGGAAGTGTAAAGAGCGCAACTGCAACCAGCAGGCCCACCACCAACTATGACAACATCAGTTTCAATGGTTTCCAATGGAAAATCTCTTGGTTAGGTTTTGCTCTCTTTCAAGAAGAGAGAAAGAATATTTGAAGTCACTTGGGTTAACAGATTAGATTTTACCCCAAATCAAATCAAATGCTTGCATTCTTCAACTCTAATGAAAATATTCTAGGTTGAACAAGAACAAACAATCTTCTAAATAGATTTAATTGATTAAGAGCATATCTGCATATACACAGTTTCAATCTGCAAACACAAAAAACCCTGAATCTTCTAAAGTGAAAGCTGATTAATTAGATCATTGAGCGACTCAGAAATCCTGCTAAAAGCAGCTATAAATCGAATAGCAGCTAGAATAACTGAGAAAGTGATCAATTCTGCCCAAGAATTCACTGAAATTGCTGATGAATTACCTCAAAAGCTCCAAAATGAATGGTCAAGCTTTAAAGAAGAGGTTATTGAAGAATCTGAACGTCTAGAAAAAGATACTAATGCATCAAAAGAGAAAAGTTCGAAGGAACAATTAAGTAAAGAGGATTTAATTCAAATTCAAATAGATAATCTCAGATCAAAAGTTATCGATATTAATAAAGATATTGAGGGAAAAAATTGATATTTATAGCTAGTCAACTTCAAAGATTTGTTAGAGCCATTAGGATTTGGATAATATTACTAGGTTTACTTTTCTATTTATGGTTTGATTCTAAAAAATGGACTTATTTAAAAGGATATACCGCTAAAAGAAGAGAAAAAAGAAATACTTTAAGAGCAAAATGGGTTACAAAAGAATTAGTTAATCTAGGATCAGCTTTTATAAAATTAGGCCAACTTTTATCTGCAAGAGCTGATGTTATTCCATCTGTATGGGTTAATGAGCTTACATCTCTTCAAGATAGAGTTCCAGCTTTTACATTTGAGAAAGTTAAAGAAATACTAACAAACCAACTTGGAAATTCATATAATAAAATTACAAGTATTGATGAAATACCGATAGGTTCAGCATCGCTTGCACAAGTTCATAAAGCTAGGTTAAGTGATAAAAAAAATGTTATTTTTAAAGTCCAAAGACCAGATATAGAAACATTTTTTAGGCTTGACTTAGATGTAATGAATCAAGTTGCAAAAGTAGTACAAAAAATAAAGTCTCTAAGTCGAGGTAATGACTGGGTAGGCATTGCCAAAGAATCTAAGAGAGTATTACTTAGAGAGCTGGACTTTCGAATTGAAGCTCAATATGCTGCAAGATTTAAACAACAATTTATAGATGACCCAGATATTTTAATCCCAAGTGTTTTTTGGGATTTAAGCACTAGTAAAGTTTTATGTTTGGAGTATTTACCAGGAATCAAGATAAATGACATTAAATCTCTAAAAAGTAATGATATTGATACTTCATTAATCGCAAAGATTGGGGCTACAAGTTATCTAAAACAATTGGTTAATTACGGCTTCTTCCATGCTGATCCACATCCCGGTAATCTAGCTGTCTCAATGGGTGGTTCTCTTATTTACTATGATTTTGGGATGATGGGTTTTGTCTCTGAACGTATTAGAGGCAGGCTTAATTCAATGATCAAAGCCGCAGCGCTGAGAGATGTTAGTGGACTAGTCACAGAACTTCAAATCGCTGGGTTAATAGAAAAAGATGTCGAGATAGGTCCAGTTAGAAGATTAATAAGAATAATGTTAAATGAAGCTCTTACTCCTCCATTTGATTCTCAAATCATAGAAAAACTCTCTGGGGACATTTCTGAACTGGCTTATGGGAAACCTTTTAGAATACCAATTGAGTTGATTTTTGTTTTTAGAGCATTATCAACTTTTGAAGGAGTTGGAAGATATTTAGACCCAGAATTTAACTTAATAGCAATAGCAAAACCATTCCTTCTCCCTCTAATGACTTCAAAGAATCCAGACTCTAATGACTTATTTAATGAACTAGGAAGACAAGTTACTGAAATAGGCAGCAAAGCTGTTGGACTGCCAAAACGCTTGGATGAAAATCTAGAAAGATTAGAACAAGGTGACTTGCAACTTCAAGTGCGAATGGGTGAATCAGACAGACAACTAAGAAGAATGATCAACGCTCAACAATCATTAGGTAATTCTGTTCTTCTTGGCTCACTTGCTATATCGTCAGCTTTACTAGCTTCAACTAATAGACCTTTTTTATTTCTCATACCAGTAACTATTGGATTTCCAATAGCTCTAAGCTGGATCAAATTAAAGTTTAAGATGAGAAGTGAGAGTCGTTTAGATAAATTTCAAGGAAGAAAAAACTTTAAATAGTGACTATCAACTCTGAGAGCTTCCTCTTGGTCCCAATCCGACTAGTCCAGCATATGTCGCTTGACTCCCTAACTCATCCTCAATACGAAGTAATTGATTATATTTCGCGACTCTTTCACTCCGACTCAATGAACCTGTTTTAATTTGACCAGATTTAGTTGCTACTGATAAATCAGCAATAGTTGTATCTTCAGTTTCTCCACTTCTGTGACTGATGACAGAAGTGTAACCTGATCTTGAGGCAAGCTCTATAGCTTCAAGGGTTTCAGTCAGAGAACCTATTTGATTTACCTTAATTAATATTGAATTTGCAATATTCTCATCAATTCCTCTTTGTAAACGAAGTGTATTGGTGACAAATAAATCATCTCCAACCAATTGCACACTTTTGCCCAGCTTTTTCGTAAGCAAGCTCCAACCATCCCAATCATCTTCGGCCAATCCATCTTCGATAGAAATAATTGGAAATGAATTAACTAACTTAGCCAATTCCTCAACCATTTGCTCACTGGTATAGGAATTCCCACCATAAAAATATTGCCCATCCTTATAAAACTCAGTACTTGCGACATCCAAAGCTAAAGAGATTTGCTCCCCTGGTCTAAATCCAGCCTGATCAATTGCTTGCATTAAAAGGTCACCTGCTGCTTTGTTACTTTCAAGATTTGGAGCAAATCCTCCTTCATCACCAACAGCAGTTGATAAACCTTTCTGATTCAATAAATCTTTAAGCGTATGAAAAACCTCAGCTCCCATTCTTAATGCTTCTCTAAAACTTTCAGCTCCATGCGGAACCAACATAAATTCCTGAAAATCTAAATTATTTGCAGCATGTTCTCCTCCATTAATGACGTTCATCAATGGCACTGGCAATAGAGAAGACATTGGTCCACCTAAATACCTGTACAAAGGCAAACCCAGTCCATTGGCTGCCGCTCTTGCTGTAGCCATGCTGACAGCAAGAATTGAATTTGCACCAAGATTTGATTTGTTGTCTGTATCATCGAGTTGTTTCATTACCGAATCAACTGTGGCTTGATCTAAAGAAGAAAGGCCACATAAAGCAGGAGCAATAGTTTCTTCTATATGACCAACGGCCTTGATAACTCCTTTACCCAAATAACGTTTACCACCATCCCTTAATTCATGAGCCTCATGGGCTCCAGTACTTGCGCCACTTGGAACAATCGAACGACCAATAGCTCCACCTTCTAAAAGCACTTCAGCCTCTACAGTTGGATTGCCTCGAGAATCCAAGACTTCTCGAGCCATAATCGTATCAATTACAAGTTCTAGAGAGTCAGCCACGAATTTAAGATGATTTTTAGATCTTATGAACTACATTATTCCTATATGTTCCTGAATTGCTAATCTAGCTTGCTTTCCAAGACCTAATCAATCAAATTTGTCTCAACAAGAAATACACGTATCGATAAAAGGTCTCTATCAAAATCCTGAAGGCAAATGACCACTTTGAATCAAAATTGATCGAAAATGAATGGAAGTCTAACTACAGAACCAGATTCTTTTAGCGATGAAGCTTGGAGTCTTTTACTATTAGCTGAGCAGTCAGCCAAAAGGTGGCGCCATCAGACTTTAGATGTTGAACATTTGATTCAAGTTCTTTTTAGAAATAAAAAATTTCAGAAATATACAAATTCGCTACCTGTAAATCATGAAGAAATAAATGAAATTTTAGAAAACTTTATTGCTGAGCTTCCAATAAACAACCAATCAGACTTATTTATTGGAGAAGATTTAGAAATTCTTCTGGAAACAGCTGATGATTTTCGCTCTCGATGGGGATCTAACCAAATAGAGATATCTCATATCCTTATCGCTATTGGTAGAGACAATCGCTTAGGAGAAGATCTTTTTTATCAAGCAGGTCTCCCTAGTGAAATTCTTGAAGCGGAATTGAGACGGCTTCCAGCACCTAAATCATTTAAACAATCAAAAAGAATTACAACTCAACAAAAAGAAGACAGGCCACAACAAAATTCAAGGTCCTCTCTATCCACAAAAAATACTTTACAAAATTCTGACCACGAGCCACTTACTCCTATCACTAAGGAAGAAATCACCTCAAAACAAGAACCTTTACAGCTTAATGAAACACCAAGTGCATTGGATTTATACTGCAAAGACCTTACAGCCGAAGCTAAAAATGGGACATTAGACCCTGTGATTGGCCGAGAGTCGGAAATCAAAGCAATTACAAAAGTTTTATCTCGAAGAGGCAAAAACAATCCAGTACTAATTGGAGCTCCAGGTGTTGGGAAAACAGCAGTGGCAGAATTATTAGCTCAGAAAATAATAGCCAACGAACTTCCTAATTCTCTTCAAGGTTTAAGACTAATTTCACTTGATATCGGTGCATTAATGGCTGGAGCTAAATTCCGAGGGCAATTTGAAGAACGATTTAGATCATTGTTAAGTGAAATCAGTAATAGTGAAAAAGGAGTAATCCTATTTATAGACGAATTACATTCAATTGTTAGCAAAGACAGGACAAATACTGATGTTGGTAGTCTATTAAAACCATTATTAGCCAGTGGAGACTTACGTTGTATTGGCGCTACAACTCCCGACAATTATAGACGTACCATCGAAAAAGATCTAGCACTTGATAGACGGTTTCAGCAAGTCTTAATCAAAGAGCCCGGACTTGATTTAAGCCTGGAAATACTAAAAGGACTTAAAGAAAATTATGAGTTTCATCACGGAGTAACTATTACTAATGAAGCACTAATTACAGCAAATCGCTTATCGCATAGATATATAAGTGATAGATGCCTACCTGACAAAGCTATTGACTTAATTGATGAGGCTTCAGCTCAAGTAAAAATCGAATCTGCATCAAAACCAAAAATCATAGAAGAGAAAGAATTTCAGATTAATCATTTAGAGTCTTCAATAAGAAACGCTAACAAAGAGACAACATTAGAGACTATAGACAATCTTGAAGAACAAAAAGAATTGCTACTCGAGGAGCTGGCTCAGATCAAACAAAAATGGCAAGATCAGATTGAGAAATCAGCTGAGTTAGAAGAACTAAAAATAAGAGCTGAAGAATTAAAAAATTTAATAAGAGAAGTGGAAATTTCGGGTGATATTAAAGAAGTAGAGAGACTTAAGTATGAACAACTTTTTCAAATAAAAGAAAGGATAAATGAAATAGAAGCTTCTATTCAAGAAGATAATGAATATGGCCATTCCCTGCTAACAGAGCAAGTTGACCCAGAAGATATAGCTGATGTTGTCTCAAGATGGACCGGAATTCCTGTGAGCAAAGTTTTGTCCGGTGAAAGAAAAAAACTTTTAAATTTAGAACAAGACCTAGAAAAAAAAGTTATTGGCCAATTAAATGCTGTTCAAGCAGTCTCAGCAGCAATTCGTAGAGCAAGAGCTGGAATGCAGGACATCAAAAGGCCTATAGGATCCTTCCTTTTTCTAGGCCCTACAGGTGTTGGAAAAACTGAACTTGCTAAATCACTAGCCAATTCTTTATTTGATGAAGAGGACGCTTTATTAAGACTTGATATGAGTGAATATATGGAGAGAAATGCTGTCTCAAGACTCTTAGGTGCACCGCCTGGATACGTGGGTTACGAAGAAGGAGGGCAATTAACAGAGGCAATTAGAAAAAGACCTTATGCAGTTTTACTCCTTGATGAGATAGAAAAAGCTCATCCAGAAGTTTTCAACATCCTTTTACAGGTGTTAGATGATGGAAGACTCACAGACTCTCAAGGCCGAACAGTAGATTTTAGAAATACAGTTATTGTTATGACCAGCAATCTTGCTAGCAAAGCAATTTTAAATAATTCACGTCAGGTTCAAAGCGAAAATTCAAATAAAAATATTCTTGCACAAGAATTAGATCAAAAAATTAACGAAGCTTTAACAAAACATTTTCGACCAGAGTTTTTAAACCGCATTGATGAAGTAATAAGATTTAGCCCATTAAAGCCTGACAGTCTAGAACAAATAGTCCGACTTCAACTTGAGGAATTAAAGAAGCTTCTGAAGCACCAAGGTTTAGATCTTCATGTTGATGAAAACACGATTAAAACCCTTGCTGAGGAGGGCTATGAGCCTGAATACGGTGCTAGACCGTTAAGAAGAGTGATTCGACGAAGATTAGAAAACCCTCTTGCCACACAAATTTTAGAAGAGACTTTTGAAGGTGCAAAATCAATTAGGGTTGTTACTAAAGATGATGAGTCAAAAAAACTTCTTTTTTTAATCGATAACTAATCTTTCAAACATAAGTTAGTGTAGGTTTATAGCCCATTCTTTTAAAAGCACCTTCCTTTTAATCTTCCCAAAGTGACAAGTCCAACCTCTCAAGAGGATCAAGAAAAGGTAATTCCTACAAAAAAGGAAAAGACTGCCTTAAAAAAAAGTTTTTTATCCTCTACAATCGATGAAATGAAACTTGTTGTGTGGCCCTCACGCCAACAACTTTTCAGCGAATCTGTTGCTGTAATTTTAATGGTCACCTTATCAGCAGTATCAATTGCAGCTGTAAGCCGTTTTTATGGATGGGCTTCTACTCAGATTTTCCGCTGAGTTGACTAATCTTAATTTATTAAACCACTCACATTTTTTTCCAGTGTCAGATATTGAAATCACTCCTACTAAAGATTCAAACATAATTGATAGATCAGAAACGAATGAAGATGATCAATCACATTTTGTACAAAAAACAATAAAAACAAATATTGCACGCTGGTACGCTATCCAAGTTGCCTCAAGTTGCGAAAAGAAGGTCAAAGCGACACTTGAACAAAGAGCTATCACCCTTGGCGTTAGCGACAGAATCATAGAGATAGAGATTCCTCAGACACCTGCAGTTAAGCTAAAAAAAGACGGTAGCAGGCAGACCACAGAAGAAAAAGTTTTCCCTGGATATGTGCTAGTTCGTATGGTGCTAGATGAAGACACAATGATGGCTGTTAGAAGTACTCCAAATGTAATTAATTTTGTTGGTGCAGAAGACCGTAGAGCTACCGGTAAAGCTCGTGGGCATATAAAACCTCGCCCGCTGAGCAGGCAAGAAGTTAATAGAATTTTTAAACGAGCAGCTGAAAAGAAAACTGTTGTAAAGTTGGACGTAGAAGAAGGTGATCAGATTGTTGTTACTTCTGGCCCTTTTAAAGATTTCCAAGGAGAAGTAATTGAAGTTTCAGGAGAAAGAAACAAACTTAAAGCTCTTTTATCAATATTTGGTAGAGAAACTCCTGTTGAGCTTGAATTTTCTCAGATAACTAAACAAAATTGATTTTTATTTTCCTTTTGCAGTCTGGTCAGTCTAAGAGTTAAGTTTATTAGATAATTTGTCTGATTAATTTCAGATTTTCCGCATTAGTTCAATTTTCAGCCGATGGCAAAGAAAGTAGTAGCCCTGATTAAGTTGGCCTTACAGGCTGGCAAAGCCAACCCAGCCCCTCCAGTTGGGCCTGCACTAGGTCAACATGGAGTAAATATCATGGCGTTTTGTAAGGAATACAATTCACGCACCCAAGACAAAGCTGGCTTTGTTATTCCTGTAGAAATATCTGTTTTCGAAGATAGAAGTTTTACTTTCATAACAAAAACTCCTCCAGCTTCTGTTTTGATAACTAAAGCAGCAGGTATTGCGAAAGGGTCAGGCGAGTCAGCAAAAGGAACTGCTGGTTCAATTAGTAAAAGTCAACTTGAAGAAATTGCTAAAACCAAACTTCCAGATCTCAATTGCAGAAGCATCGAGTCTGCGATGAAAGTTATTGAGGGAACAGCTAAAAATATGGGTGTTTCCATAAAGGACTAATAAAATCGTAAAATCATCCAACGTTCTCTTTAGGGGGAGACTAAAAGTCGAATGTACCCCAATTTATTATGAAAAATTTTTCTAAAAGAATGACAACGTTACTTTCCAAAGTGGAAGAACGTACATATTCTCCAATTGAAGCTATAAAGCTAGTCAAGGAGAATGCTAATGCAAAATTCGATGAGACTATAGAGGCTCATATAAGACTAGGTATTGACCCAAAATATACTGATCAACAACTAAGAACAACTGTTGCCCTACCAAGTGGTACCGGTCAGAAAGTGCGAATAGCAGTAATTACACGCGGGGAAAAAGTTTCTGAGGCGACGAAAGCAGGAGCTGATCTTGCTGGAGAAGAAGATTTAGTTGATTCAATCAACAAAGGAGAAATGAATTTCGACCTGCTAATTTCAACTCCTGACATGATGCCCAAGGTCGCCAAACTTGGAAGAGTGCTAGGCCCTAGAGGGCTTATGCCTAATCCAAAAGCAGGAACAGTGACAAACGATTTAGCAGCAGCCATTAAAGAATTTAAAGCAGGAAAACTTGAATTTAGAGCTGATAAAGCAGGCATTGTCCATGTTCGATTTGGTAAAGCAAGTTTTTCGGAAGATGCTCTACTTGAAAATCTGAAGACATTGCAATTAACAATAGAAAAAAATAAACCAAGCGGAGCAAAAGGAAAATTCTGGAGAAGCTTATTTATTACATCCACCATGGGACCATCAGTAGAAGTAGATATCAACGAATTACAAGACTTGCAGAAAGAAAAGTGACCCTTATTGTTGTAAATTAGTATTGTGGTATATCCACAAGGGCATGCGCCCAGCCAAAGACAGCAGGTCTGAATCTATTAAATCTTTCGATTAATAGAATCTATAATCCCCGCCGAGGTATACGCAGGGTTTTATCTATTTGGATTGAATCGTTAGCGGCCTCGATTTCCTAATGGGAATATGGCCGTATGTCCAGTTCTTCCCCCGATTCGATCCAATTATTATGGGCCGCACGCTGGAAAGCAAAAAACAGATCGTCGAAAAGATAGAGGGTCTACTAGATAACTCTGAAATGGCTTTAGTTCTTGACTTTAAGGGCTTATCCACAAAAGAGATGTCTGACTTGCGCTCAAGATTGCAAAAAAGCGATGGCGTTTGCAAGGTCACTAAAAACACCTTGATGCGTCAAGCCATAAAAGGAAAAGAATCCTGGACTGGTTTGGAGTCATTGCTTACTGGCACTAACGCCTTTGTTTTAATCAAAGGCGATGTTGGCAGTGCTGTTAAAGCTGTACAAGCATTTCAAAAGGAAACTCAAAAGTCTGAGACTAAAGGAGGTCTTTTCGAAGGCAAACTTTTATCTCAAGATGAGATCAAAGCGATTGCAAAGCTTCCTAGCAAGGAAGCACTTATGGCACAAATTGCTGGTGCAATAAATTCCATAACAAGCAAAGTCGCTATTGGTATAAAGGAGGTTCCATCTGGACTTGCAAGGTCTCTTAAACAACATTCAGAGAGTGGCGAGAGCTGATACTCCATTTTTCAAAATTTGTTTTCTACTTACTTAGTTGCTGATTTAAACCATGTCTGCAAAAACTGATGAAATCTTAGATTCATTAAAAAGCCTCTCTTTGCTTGAAGCTTCAGAGCTTGTTAAGCAAATAGAAGAAGCTTTTGGTGTATCTGCCGCCGCATCTGCTGGCGTTGTCATGGCAGCTCCAGGAGCTGCTGCTGGTGGCGATGGTGCTGAGGCTGCCGAAGAAAAAACTGAATTTGAGGTAGTTTTAGAAAGCTTTGACGCTTCATCTAAAATAAAAGTCCTTAAAGAAGTTAGAAATGCCACAGGTCTAGGCCTTGGAGAAGCCAAAGCACTAGTGGAAGCTGCTCCAAAAACAATTAAAGAAGGAGCAACAAAAGAGGATGCTGAAGCTTTAAAGAAAGCAATTGAAGCTGTTGGTGGGAAAGTAACTTTAAAATAAAATTGTTACTGGAAAAACACCTGTTTTCTGCTTATATAAAACCGGTCTATTCAGACCGGTTTTTTTATGTCTAAAGAAGAGAAATTGGCTATTGCTGCAGCAACCGATGGAGCCTGTAGCGGTAATCCTGGCCCAGGAGGCTGGGGAGCATTAATTAGATTCCAAGATGGAAGCGAAGTTGAATTTGGTGGTTTCAGTCCCAATACAACTAATAATCGTATGGAATTAAAGGCTGCATTATTTGTTCTTGAAAAATTAAAAAAAATAAAATTCCACCCTTCATTAACCATAAAAACTGATAGCAAATATTTAATAGATGGAATGGAAAAATGGATGTCGAATTGGAAAAAGAAAGGATGGAAAACTGCATCCGGTAAGCAAGTACTCAATCAAGATTTATGGAAAGC
>QCHH01000010.1 GCA_003279585.1 Prochlorococcus sp. AG-402-A08
TTAATTTCGTCATCTCTAGACCATTTTAAACGCTTAATTTCGGAATCTATTGCTGTCAATTCATTACTCCAATCACTTGGCTCATTATTAATATTAATGGTTTCAACCTTTTCACTTTTAGGTAATTCAACCTTCAAGGGAGATTTTATTTTAACTTCGTCAACTACCTTCTTACCTGTCTCCTCATTTATAATCAGTTTAAGCCTTTTATTCAGTCTTAATATCGCTCTATCTTCAGCATCTTCTACTGTTGAACCTTCAGCCAATGCACTTCCTAGATTTTTGTCATTATCCCACCCATTTACTTGGACAACAGCCTTATTCTCACTTAGGTAGCAAAGTTTCGATTCAATTCTCATAACGCTTTTAAATTCACCTAATTTGAATTATTAGCGTTAAAATATACCAAAGAGGCAGTGTAAATAGCTCTTTTTTCTTAATTTAATGGATTCAGCATCTCTTAGATCCTTAACTCCGTTACTTGATGGCATCGATAGATGGGTTGAATTAGCACCTCTTTTACCTATTATCATTTCGTTAGAGCTAGTATTGTCTGCAGATAATGCTGTGGCTCTTGCATCGATAACGAAGAATTTAAATAATATTGACCTTCAACAAAAAGCTCTGAATATAGGAATATTTATAGCTTTATTATTTAGAATACTTGTTATTCTTACGGCTCAATTCTTCTTGCATTTTTGGCCTGTTAAGCTAATTGGAGGGATATACTTAATTTCTCTATCAATTTCAAAGTTTATAGCTATTAACAATAGTGAAACAGTTCATAATGATAAAGATTCTAAATCTAGGAGTTCATTATTTAACGTTATTCTTCTACTGTCTTTTACAGATTTAGCTTTTTCAATCGATAGTATCACTGCTGCGGTTGCAATCAGTGACCAATTTCTTTTAGTTATAACTGGAGCCATTATAGGAGTTATTGCATTACGTTTCACATCTGGATTATTCATTAAATGGCTTGAGATATATATCAATCTTGAAAAAGCTGGTTATATCGCGGTTGGAATTATTGGAATAAAGTTAATCTTTCAAATGATATTTTACCAATTGGTTATACCCGAATACTTATTCTTCTTAGTGATGTTAATACTTTTCCTTTGGGGTTTTTCTCGCAAAGAAGAAAAAATCCTCAATTCTTAGCTTCCAAATATATTTTTAATTTCTAGATTAGATTGAACTGATAAGGTATAACTGTCCGTTGCTTTTTTACCTTCTAGTTGAGCGTGTTTTATTTGAATTGGGTAATCATTAGTCATTATCATTATGCCAGCTTGTTTATTTATCATTAGAATCTCTCCTGGGATTGCCTTATGAATTGATTCATCATCATTATTGTGATTTCCTAGCAAGTTATTCTTATTGGCTATCGTTGCGGCCTCTAAAATTTTTATTCTTTTTCCATTATGTAGTGTATATGCATTTGGATATAGTCCCTGGACTCTCTTTATGATTTTTCTAGCACTTTGGTTCCAATCTATCAAATAATCCTCTTTTTTTATCTGTCTTGCATAACTCGGTTTACCATTTAATTTGGATTGATCGATAGCTTTTAATTCATCTAGTATTGATGATTTGTTTAAGCTTTTGACAATGCTAATCCTTACAAGCGATTTTAATAATAGCTTTGATGATATTTGCGATAGTCTATTAGAAAGTATCACTAGATTATCTGAATCGTTAATCACGGTTACCTCTTGTTCAATAACCGGTCCTGTATCTAAACCTTCTTCCATTGACATAATACAAACACCTGTCTCAGCATCATCATTCAGAATGCTCCATTGAATTGGTGCGGCTCCTCTCCATACAGGTAGTAAGGAAGCATGACTATTCCAACATCCCAATTTTGGCAAGTCTAATATTTCTTTCGGAAGAATTTGACCAAAAGCAACAACTACATATACATCAGCGTCCAATTTTTTGAGAATACCTTTTGTATTTTCATCCTTACTTATTGATTGTGTAGTAAAGACAGGTATACCTAAATCTGTCGCAGCCTCTTTAACTGGGGAAGGCGACAATTTATTCCCTCGACCCCGTTTTCTATCTGGCTGGGTAATTACAGCAATTACTTCTAGTCGAGCGCTAACTAAAGTTATTAGATTTTCAGCAGCATATTTAGGAGTTCCCCAAAAAATTATCTTCACGCTTCACCAGTTATTGATACATTTTCAACCCAAACATAAGGGCTGATTCCTTGATGTGTAACGATCTGTTCATTTTCAATTTTTACGATATTATTTAAAACTTCTAAGATATCTCCTGCTACGGTAGCGGCATCAATAGATATCTTCTTGCCATTTTTAACGATCCAACCATCAAACGGTAAAGAGAACGAACCTTGGCTAGCTTTTACGCCTGAGTGAATAGCAGATAGTTCATCAATTAAAATATATTCCTTGAGTGTATTTTTAACACTTAGATTTTTGTCTTTATCCGTTTCTGATTCACTTTTGCTTACAACTAGCCAATCAGGAGAAACCGATACCTTAGCACCTAATCCTGCATGGCCTGTAGGTTTTGCACCAAACTTCCTTGCTGTTGCCTCTGAATGAAGTAAATTAGTTAATATACCATTAGTTACCAATTTTATATTTTGTGTTGGAGTCCCTTCACCATCAAAACTAAAAGCTCCTACGTTTTCAGGATGAAGTCCTTCATCACTAATATTTAGATTAGAAACTGAAATTTGTTCACCAATTGAATCTTTTTTCATCAAACTGATTCCATCAATAATAGATCGAGCATTAAACATTGAACTAAACGCACTAATTAATTGAAGGAAGGCATCGGGAGTAAAACAAATTAAATATTTATTTGTTTCTATAGATTTATAATTTAAATGACTAATTAACTTATCGGATGTTTCCTTTATACATGATTCTATATCTAGTTCTTCTAAATTAGAGTGAATTCTAATACCTCCAGCACTTCTAGGTTTTTTGTTTTCTTCTTCGGCTTTTGCATACAAATATATAGAGGATTGTGAAAGTTTCATATGTCTATTAGCACCCTCACTATTTATATATATCCTTTCCATATAACTTTCATTTAATCCATTATATGGAACGGAATCTATTGACTTATGAGTATCTATTAATTGTTTTTCAGCATTTTTCAGAATGCTTAGCAACTCATTAATTGTATGAGGATTCGAATTATTAGAATTTACTGCTTCTAATTCATTTTTAGCCATTGGTGAAAACTCTGGAGATTCTTTTACGTTTCCAAAGTTGCTTGCTTTAATTGCCCCTCTCATTGCCTTATTGATACCTTCACTTGTTAAGTCAGAGGTGCTGGTGATCCCTACTTGATTATATTTATTCCAAACTCTTAAGGTCATTGAGTTTCGTTGAGACCCTTTTAGCTGCTTGGCCTTACCTTTCTGTACTTGAACAGAAATATCACTACTAGATGATGCACCCATATCCCACTTTGTAATCTTTGATTCATTACTATATCTTTTTAAAAGATTATTCAATAATTCGGGATTTAATTGGCCTATCTTTTGATTAGTAATCGAATTCTTCATTTTTATCTACCTCCTACTGTTATTGAATCCACTTTTATGTGTGGTTGACCGACTGTAACGTTTACACTTCCACTTACTGACCCACAAAAACCGGCAGCAAGATCTAAATCATTAGCACACATAGATATTCTTGGTAGTATTTCTTTCGCTTCACCTATTAACGTTGCACCCTTGACAGGTTTATCAAGCCTTCCATTCTTTATTAAATAACCTTCCTCAACTGAGAAGTTGAATTGACCTGTTGGACCTACGCTCCCCCCCCCCATAGACTTACAATACAGTCCGTCATCTACACTTTTTATTAATTCGTCAGGAGAGAAATTACCTTGTTTAATGTATGTATTTCTCATACGACTTGCAGCAGCGAAAGAGAAATTTTGCCTTCTTCCACTTCCAGTTCTTGGATGACCTGTTCTTAAAGAACCTGCTCTATCTGACAGAAATTTTTTTAATATACCATTTTCAATTAGTAAAGTATTTTGAGGTTCCATTCCTTCGTCATCCATAGATAGTGAACCAAAAGCATGATTTGAGAGGCCTTCATCTACTGCACTGACAGCCTTGTGAGCAATTTGTTTGTCTATACAGTCATGAAAAGGGGATGTTCCTCTTTCTAATTGAGTCGTTTCAAGAAGATGGCCACAAGCTTCATGGAATATGACACCTCCAAATTTATTTGCTAGGACAACAGGCATTTGACCTGCCTCAACATATCCTGCATAGAGCATTTTCTGAGCACTATCATTTAATTCACAAGCACTTTTTTCTATTTCCCAATTTCTTAGATCATCCGGATTTCCAGAACTTCCTAATCTTCTAGCGGAAGATGATCTGTTTTCACCTTGTTGTGCTATTACATTAATACCAACGGTTTGATGAAGGCGTATGTCTCTGGCAAATACACCATCTGAAGCAGCGACGAGTACTTCTTGCCAATTCCTGGAATAACTAGCTCTTCTCACTTGAAGATTTTTATTTTTATCCGCAAGCGATTTTGTGGCATCAATGAGTTTATGAGTGGACTCATCGAGATCAGGTGATTGTTTTAACCAATCATTTTTATTTGTACCAAAATCTTTCAAGTCTGATAAACCATCAAATCTATTACCATTTTTTGATCCTGATACTAGACCTAACATCCCTAACGCCTGATTTAGGGCAAAGAGAAGACCAGCAGTAGATAAATCGTTCGTGCTAACAAAACCGTCTTTTTTTCCAAGAAAAACCCTTATACCTGCACCAATACCAAAGGATGGACTTACATTTGAAATATAATCTTGCTCAGCTAGTAATGAAATGTTGTCAGATTTTTCTAGAAAGACTTCTACTAGGTCAGCGCCAGCAGATTTGCCAAGAGACAATAACTCTTCGATTTGTGGTCTTAATGTTTCGTCAAAAGTATGAAATAATAGATTTTCGTTTTCTTTAGTTAGTAATGAGTTAGTCAATTTTTTTTTTTATTATTATGGCATTTGATTGGCTTAACTGCGAATATGAATATAAATAAGACATATTTATTGTTATTATTGTTTAACTAACTAATTATAAAGGATCTATTAGATAATAAAAATAACGCATATTCAATTAGGACCTATCCATTTTTGGCCATTTAATCTTTGAAGTACCCTCGAAATTAGTAAAGGTAATGTTGTCTTCTTTTCATCAATTAGAAATGATTCAACAATACTTGGATCTGAATTTGACTCAGCTAATAATATAGTTTTATCAGATGTAATTACATCTTTATTAAAACAGAGCCAAAATCTTCTTTGTTCAGTTATTTGACAAAAGACCATCCAACAGTCACCTCCTACTACGGGTCTTATTCCTTCTACCAACTTAATATCAATAACTGATGTTCCTTTCTCTTCTATTGATGACTTTAGTCCAGGAATTAAATGTTTATTTATAAACTCATCAAAAGGTTTATCTTCTAGCTTAGGTGGTTTTATTTGCTTTTTGGGAATCGGAGATTCTTCTTTTTGGGTGACCGATGCTTTTTCTGGGTTATCTAAAATGTTTGAATCTTTATTTACTACAGGTGCCCGTTCTGGATTTTTTTCTAAGGAATCGGAATCTGACTTTAATACTTCATCTCTTGAATCGTTTTTGTTGTAGGGGTTTTGATTTTCCATATTTTTATTTTAGCAAATTTATTAAAATGGATGTTTAGATATTTTTGATTAAATATATTGTCCAGATTTCTTGATTACCAGTTTGAAAAAGATTCATCATTCCAATCACTAGAAATTGAATTAACTTGATTGATAGGATTGTGATTTTCATTCACGTCCAGCTGTTCATCATATTGACTATCAAATTCAAATGATTCATCATATTGAGCATCATTATTATCATTATTATTTATGTAATTTGTTTTACTTCTGTCTGTTGTTCCTATTATTCTAAAATTGGCATTAATTGTTGGAGATGGATCATTAATATCTCTTTCTATTAATGTATTGTCGTATAATGAATTAGAATTTGTGTAATCTATAGGCTCCTCATGCTTATCAATTTGTTTATATTTTAAAGATTCATTTACTTTTACTGAATTGATTTTTACAAGACTAATTGTTATAAAATATGAGAGTAAAAAACCTGTTCCAGTTGATATGGCAATATATGATCCTAATGGAAGTGTAGGAGTATTCCAAATAAGTATTCTTAATTTAGTATTTTCTTTTTGATTACTAATACCTAGAATGAATATTAAAATTAATGTTGAAATGAAAGGTATGCCTTTTAGAAAAAATTTAAATTTCATTTAATCGGACCATCCCATCTTTTAATATTATTTAAATCTTCTCCAAGAGAATCAAATAATCTAACTACAATAAAATCAATTATGTCCTCAATTGTTTGTGGATTTGTATACCATGCAGGAATTGGAGGTACTATTAACGCACCAGCCGACGCTATACGTTTTAAATTTTCTATGTGAATTAAATTTAATGGTGATTCCCTTGGAGAAATTATCAAAGGCCTATTCTCTTTTAAGTGAACATCCGCACATCTTTCTATTAAGTCTAATGAAAAGCCTGACGCAATTCTTCCCAAGGTTCCCATTGAACAAGGAACAATTACCATACCCTTGGTTTTATGACTACCGCTTGCAATTGATGCTGAATGATCATTCCATCTGTAACAAGTCAATTTTCCTGATTTAACTCCAAGTTTATTTCTCCAAAATTCACATTGAGTGTTTGATTCAACTGGAATATTAATACCACGTTCACTCTTAGCTACTTCATATGCACCTTTGCTAAGTATTAAGTCTACAGATCTATTATTTTCTAATAATATCTGTATTGATCGCTCTCCTATTTGCATAGCAGAAGCACCGGTAATTGCAATGACAATACTATTCATTTATTCTTAACTATCAGATTCATTGTTTAAATTAATTACTGTCTCATTCTGATTATCATTATTAGTTTCTGTTTCTTTAACAAGTTCTAGGTCAATTTGGTTTTTAAGAATATCTACTTTCAAAACCCTAACATTAACTTTTTGTGCAAGTTGATAAGTTCTTTTATTCTTCCTTCCTACTAAAAGGTTTTGTCTAGATCTATATTCGTACCAATCATCTCCCAAAGTGCTTACATGAACTAATCCTTCTGCAGTTAAATCATCAATCTCAGCAAAAAAGCCATAACTTTGAACTCCAGTAATAATTGCTGTAACTTCTTTGCCTATAATCTTTTGAGCTTCCCTTCCCTGAGCAATTGAAATAATGTTATTTCTAAAAGATTTGGATTTTTTCCTTATTTCATTCAAATTTTGAACTAATCTTAAATTTGAATAATAATCAATATTATCTTTGATCTTAGCTGAAAATATTTCCCAATTAACATATTTCCAACTATCTTTTTTACCCAATTGAACAATTTCTTTGCTTCGACTTGAAGATTTATTTTTACCCTCAGATAAAAGTGTACTTATTATAAATTGGTTAAATATATTCCAGTAATTTAAGCTTGGACAGCACCATGGAGATTCAATATTATTCGTGGAAGTCTCGTAAGTTAAATCATCATTATATAGATTGGAATTAAAATTAAACAATTTTAGGTGAATGCCTGGAATTATATGTTTAACAAGCTTATGAAGAATTTTCTTTTCAGTACTTGATTCAAATGATTTAATCAATTCAGCTGTCGTTATAGTTCCATCAACATTTACTGTAATCTTTTTATCTAATGCTAATGCTGATTTAGACAATTCATTAATCGAGGATTGATCAATTTCTTCATGTTCCTTATAGATAAACGGTAACCGATATCCGATTAAATGCTTAGAAAGAATATTATTTGATAATCTAATATATATATCAATTAGTGATTGAGGATCATAGCTATCATAAGTTTTAGACCAACCGTGGAAATCTCTGCCAGGAAATGTTTTTTGTAATTCACTTAGTCTTTCAAAGTTAGGTATGTATTCATCTAATTTGATAGATGTATTATTGCTAATATTAACTAATTTTGCTGTATGTAAAAGCGTATAAATAACCTCAAGATTGTCCTTAACATCTTTCAGTGCAATTGGAACTGACTTAGTAGTAGCTTTTCTATTGTTAATTGCTTTTAGGTGTTTAGGTGTAACAAGTTTTACGGGCTTAATTATACTAAGTATAAATTTCCAGTCTGTTACATTTCCATCTGCATTGATATCAATAACCAATGATATAGCTGGACATTCTTCATTAAGTTTGAATTTTGAAACCGTTTTAAGTGATTCATTAATAAACTCTAGCCAGTCATTTCCTAAACAAATAACTTCTCCTTTATCCCTAAGATATTTGTCTAGCTTTCCGCCTAAATTAATTCTTTCTGAAATACTAGGAGAATGAACCCATAACCTAGTACCTCCTTCATAGGGTTCTGCATATAAAGCAGGAAGAAATGGAGAATTAGTAGATTCCCAGCTCTCAAACAATAAAGAAGGCTGATTAGATAAGTTTTCTCTACCTTTTAACGGAATTTTTTTGGGAGCGACTTTAGGCGAATCAAAACTTTTAGATATATTATTCTTTGAAAGTAATAACTCAATATCACCTTTAACACCAGCATTTATCGAAAACTCTCTAATTATTGTACCTTTGGCTTTATATTGAGCAATTGGATATTTGTTGATCTTTATTTCATGAATTAGATCTTTATCTGGAAGCTTATTGTTATATTGATCTTCATTTTCAAGATCAATAATTACTGGTATCCTGTCATCTAAAGGGTAGGCCTTTAATTCTCCAGTCGTATTGTCTGGTTCTACTTTTGCAAGTAAAGAATCATTATATCTTTCCAATACACATTGTATTCTTCCCTCTGGAGCTCTTCTTTTCACACCCTGTTTAGTAATCAATACCATAACAGAGTCACCATGCCAGGCGTTATTTAAATTAGCTTCTCTAATGTAAATGTCTTCGCCTTGGTCTTCTCTTACAACAAAGCAATATCCTTTACTACTACAACGAACCCTGCCTTGCAAGAAGGTAATTTCTTTATTGATACTAATTTTTTCATTATTTATGTTATGAACAATGCCTAGCTTTGTAAGGGCTTTAATCGCTATGTTTAAATTTTCTCTATCAAGTTTTTTTGTAAGTTTTAAGGATTTCTCAAGTTTGGAAACTTCTAATCCATCTTCTCTGTCAAGACTTTCGAGTATTTTTAAAACGGTTGTCATAAGAAAAGTAGCAAGTTAATTTAATTTCATTGGATTTAATTCTCTAAAATAAAAACCAATATTTAGAGAGAATAATTTTAGTTTATAAGCTCTCATTTGTAGATTCTTTTTTACTTTGCGATAAGAGGTTTATACCTATTATTAAAAATACAATCCCAGAAAGTAGTTTAAGTAAGTATGCAGGAATTAGATTAGCAATAGACCCACCTGCCAAAGCTCCTAAAAGGGTAGCTAATATCAGGGCAATTGACGAGCCAAGAAATACTGCTAGTGGATTATTAGTAGTGCTACTTAGAGTTATTGTTGTTAGTTGAGTTTTGTCGCCCATTTCTGCTAGAAAAACAGCAACAAATGTTGTGAAAAGAAGCGTTGCAATCATTAAGATAATTCAGTTATAATTTTGAATAAAGTCAATAAAACCCTGTGTTACCAGGTATATACCTAAACTTAACATAATTATTCCTGAAATTAATGTAAACCTTTGTCTGGGCAAGTTATTAGCTATCCATCTACCTATTAGAACCCCCAGTAGACTTGTTGATATAAGAGCTAGTGCAGCACCTATGAATATGATTATAGGTCTGCCTGACTGAGCTGAAAGGATTAAGGTTGCTAATTGTGTCTTATCGCCTAACTCTGCTAGAAAAATTGTGCTAAAAGAAGTAATTAATATACTAAAAAAAGTCGTAGAATCATCTTGATCACTACTTTCTTGTTGAGGACTTGAATTAGGCCGAGCCATTACTTTTCATAAAGTGTTGTATTCCTTTTTTTATGTTTATACAATAACTCCATTTTATATATAAAACCTCTAAATGATCAAGTAATCAATTAATTGTCTATGTTATTCTTTTTTTCTAATGCCAGAGATTTAGCCAGATAATCTATAAATTAATCATTTCATAGGCTTAAAGTCCTGATTCAGACAAGTCTAATAATATATTCCTACTGCTTAAATCCGAAAAGTAAGCATATAACATCAAAATTTTTTAATTATTCCCTTGGAATGGCTATTCTTTAGTAGAATTTAAAAATTATATATTTCAGACCAACATGGGAAACCTATTGCCTTTAGTAGCAGTCTTTCTTGCAGGACCAGCAATCATTGCTTTGATCTTCTATAGAAGAGGCGTTTAAAGCTAAGCAGCCTTACCAAGAGCAATCTCAGCGAAGGAAAGAATCTTTTTTGCGAATACTATTTGCTTTGTATTTAGGTTCTCAGGTAATGTTGAAGAATCGGAACTAATACTCTGTCCATTTGTATTTGTAATTAATATATTCTTATTGTCAATTAATTGGCATTTATAATTTTTATTATGTACTTTTAAATCAACAATATCTTTATGATTTTTTATATCTACAATATTTAATTGTATTTTGTCTTGTTGTTTCCATCGATTAATTTCAATGTAAAAAGCAATATCTATTAAATCATTTTTGTTTAATTTAATAGATCCATTCCATTTAATTGCGTGTACTGTATTAGTCCCATCATTAAGAGTCATTTTTAAATGATTACCCTTAAGTTTGTAGATATCAATAATTTTGCACTTTCTTGTCCAGAAAATTGGCTTGGGATTCATTATTCCAAAGGGGCCTATCAAATTTAATTGGTTATAAAAATCTAAATTAATATCAAGAAAACTTAAGTATGCATCTGGATTTATTACCTTATTTAAATCTATATTTTCAAATTCTCTATATGCAATCTCATTTAGTTTTTCTCTAAGACTTTGTATATTTTCTTCCTTTATTGAAAATCCAGCAGCTGCTGAATGTCCGCCGTGAGCTATAAGAATATCACTGCATTCCTCTAAAGCAATATTTACCTTTAATTTATTGTTGGATCTAATTGATCCTCTGAAAGTTCCATCATTTGCTTTTGCTAGTATTGCAGTTGGTAAATTAAACTTATCTACCATTCTTGCGGCAACAATTCCAATTATCCCAGGATGCCATTCTCTTTTCATGAGTACTAGAAACTTTTTATCACATTTATATTCACGTTGAGCAATTTCCAGAGCTTCTTGTTCAGTTAATAATGTTATTCTTTTTCTTTCTTTATTCAGTTCAAAACAATCTTTTGCTAGTTTATCTATATATACTTTAGAGTCACTAGTAAACAAGTCAATTATCATTTTTGGATCACCAATTCTACCAACAGCGTTTATCAGTGGAGCAATCTTATAACCTATAACTTCTGATGTAATATCTATATTATCAATGGAAAGCTTTTTCATAATAGATTTAATTCCTTTATTACTAGTTTTATTGATTGTTGGTAAGCATTCTTTAAGCCATTTTCTATTTGCACCTTTGAGTGGAGCCATATCTGCAACAGTTCCAATACAAAAAAATGCATTTGCAGTAGTATTGTTAATATCAAAATTTAATTTTTTGCATATATTTTTTGCTAAAAGAAATGCTATACCAACACCAGCCAAATATTTATAAGGGGAGTTAAATGGAGTATTTTCAGGATGAATTAAAGCAAACATGTCTAATTTTATATTAGGTATTTTGTGGTGGTCGGTAATAATTAGATCAATACCTAATTCCTTTGACCTTTTTATTGCATCAAAGGCTGAAACTCCATTGTCTACAGTTACTACCAACTTTATTTCTTGCTTATTTATTTCATTAATCATGCTAAGATTTAGTCCATATCCTTCATCCTGTCTTGATGGTATGTATGACTTAACTTTTGCTCCAAGTGTTGATAATAGTTCAACTAACAGTGCCGTACTTGTTATACCATCAGCATCATAATCACCACATATCGCTATTTGTTCTTTTCTGCGGCAAGCTTTGATTATTCTACTAGACGCTTTATATAATTCGTTAAAATGATCCTCAGGATTGGGAAGTTCTGAGGGTGATATATATTTTTCTAATTCATTTTTTAAATCTATCCCTCTTCTAATTAAGACTTTCTGTAAGGTATAGTTAAAACAGATATTGATTAATTCATCATCATTAATAGGCATTGGTAATATCCACCTAATGACTTGTCTCTCATCTGTTTTCAAAAGCCTACCCTAGATTGATTCCTTAGTAATCATAATTATATTTGCTTTATACGTAATTAACATGCATAAGTTAAAAGCAGTCTTTTGGGATGTTGATGGAACGATTGCTGACACAGAATTGTGTGGGCATAGAGTCGCATTTAATTTGGCATTCAAGGATTTTGATTTGGATTGGGAATGGAATGAAAACGAGTACTTGGATCAACTAAAAATTTCAGGTGGTTTTAATCGGATCATCAACTATCGAAATAAAATAGAAAGTGAATTAAGTGATAGCCAATGTTCCAAAATTCAATTAAGAAAGCGTCATCATTACAAGAATTTAATTAAATCTGGTAAAATCAAAGTAAGAGAAGGGGTGCTAAGGCTAATTAACGAACTTTCTAACTTTGATATTGAGCAATTTATAGTGACTACTAGTGGTAAAGATTCCCTGGAACCTTTTTTACAAACTTCATTAAGTTCGCATTTAAATAACTTTTCAGGAATAATTACATACGAAGATGTAAGTAAACACAAGCCTTTTCCTGATGCCTATCAACTGGCACTTAAATTAAGTAAATCATCAGAAATCAATTGCATAGCAATTGAAGATTCTTTGATTGGTGTTGAGGCAGCTAAGGCTGCAAAACTTAATTGCCTCTTGACATTGCCCCCATGGGCAAGATCAACAGACAAAATTACTGAAAAAGCCAACGCATGTGTTAATAGTCTTGGCAATGAAGATTATCCAACTACCGTTATTTATGGAAATAAATTGACTAGTAAATATGTTGATTTGGAATATTTAACAAATATTATTAACTAGTAATGCAGAATACTAAATTCCGAAAACTAGCTAACTTAATGGCAAGTTTTATTTTTCCAATAATCTCAGATTCATGGGCTAAGAGAAGTATATTGCTACTTTCTTTACTATTTGGTTTTTATTTTACCAATAGTTTAATATCATTTTTATTAGATAAATCTATTAATACTATATTTCTTGCTATTTTTATATTGTTAATAATGGAGTTATCAATTCGATCAGCTCTAATATCGAGCTTTTCTAAATTCACTATAGTATTAATCTCAATTAATAATTTTAGAGTTGGTTCAACATATGCCCTAATTCTTGAAGCATATAAGCTCGGTTCTTAATTATCCTTAATCCGATTCTTCTTCAGAACTATCATTCATCGGATATACAAATCCTTGAGCTCTTCCAGTAAGTACCGATTTGCCTATTGATAAAGCCTTTTCTGCAGCAATGGCAGCTTTGCCTTTCCATGTAGCATGCCTTTGATTTCTCTTTCCTTTTGAGGTTTTCTTCTTAGGTACTGCCATTTTTTCTAATTATTTACAGATTTTTCATTTTATAACGTCATGCACCAATTTAACAAAAACCCTTTGAGGAAAAACTAACTTCTTGTCTTTTTTTCTATATAAACTCAAGTTAGCTAACATTTTGAGTATAGTTTATATATAAATTCTTTCGAATTAGTTAATTTAATTCTCAAATGAGTAAAAGTTATAGTCAATTATTAAGGGATATTGAAAGTGGCGAAATTATTTCTATTATATTAATCCCAAACAGAAGAGAGGTGATAGTTGAATTAAGAAATGGAGAAAGAAATTTAATACCAATATTTTATAATGATCAGAAAATTCTTCGGATAGCTGAAGAATATAATATCCCACTAACTGTAAGAGATATAAGATCAGAACAGCAATTGGCTAATCTACTTACAGGTTTTGGTCTTACATTAATATTCGTCTTATCACTCTCATATTTAATTAGAAGATCATCTAAGTTATTAAACAATATTCAGACTTTTTCTGGTCGTTCATCACAGGTAAAAGAAGATGATATTAGAAAATATACTTTTGATGACGTTGCTGGATTGAATGAAGAATCTGATGAATTAAAAGAAATAGTAACTTTTTTAAATAATCCGCAGAAATTAATTGACCTAGGTGCAAAAACTCCTAAGGGCATTTTGTTGGTGGGCCCCCCTGGTACGGGTAAGACATTATTAGCTCGTGCAATTGCAGGAGAGGCAGATGTTCCTTTCTTTTCTATATCTGCATCAGAATTTGTTCAGATGTTTGTTGGCGTTGGAGCTGGTCGTGTTCGAGATTTGTTTAAAAGTGCAAAATCAAAATCTCCTTGCATTGTTTTCATAGATGAAATTGATTCAATTGGACGCCAAAGAGGGGCTGGAATCGGCGGTGGCAATGATGAAAGAGAACAAACCCTAAACCAACTTTTAACAGAGATGGATGGATTCGAAGCTAATAATGGTGTGATTGTAATTGCTGCCACTAATAGGCCCGATGTTCTTGACCAAGCGCTAACAAGACCAGGAAGATTTGATCGCCGTATTGTGATTTCTCTTCCTGATAGAAAATCAAGACACAAAATTTTATCTGTACATGCAAGATCAAAACCTTTAAGCGATTCTGTGAATCTTATGGATTGGGCATCAAAGACTGCTGGTTTTTCCGGAGCAGATTTACAAAATCTTCTCAATGAAGCTGCAATTTATGCTGCTAGAAATCAAAAGTCGAGCATAAATAATATTGAACTTGATTACGCTCTTGAAAAAGCTCGATTTGGCATATTGTCCAAGCCACTTTCTGATTCTGCTAAGAAAAGACAAATCGCTTATCAGGTTATTGGTAAAACCCTTGTAGCTTTATTAATTCCAACAAACGATAAGTTAGAAAAAATCTCATTATTCAAATCTCTCGGAGATATGTCAGGAATGACTTGTTTCACACCTGATGAGGAGACTTTAGATAGTGGTCTTTTAACTAGAAGCTATATCTATAGCAAAATTGTTATTGCACTTGGTTCTAGAGCTGCGGAAATAATTGTATTTGGTTCCAATGAAGTTACACAAGGATCGCAAAGGGATCTAGAAAATGTATATTTTTGGGCTAATCAAATGGTTACTAAATTTGGGTTCTCTGATCTTGGCCCGATTGCATTTGAAGCCGACAGAGATTCAATTTTTCTCGGTAAAGATATTCTGAAAAGTAGAAAAGAATACTCTCAAAAGACAAGTAAGGAGATTGATATTCAAATAATTTCAATTGCAAAAAAGGCTATTAATCATGCAATAAAACTTCTTTCAGATAAAGTTCCATTAATGGATCTTCTTGTTGAAGAATTAGTAGTTAATGAAACTCTTGAATCTGAATATGTTATTAATTCACTTAATTCTTACCTTTCTAGAAAATAAGTAAAAATTTAATTACTTTTAGAGTGCTGAAAAGTATTCCTTGCTTCCTTTAGGATCTTCCTTCATGGTTTTATCTCCTGGAGTCCAGCCAGCAGGACATACTTCATCAGGGTGGGATTCAACGTATTGATAGGCTTGTAAGATTCTCAGCGTTTCGTCAATATTGCGCCCAACAGGTGCTTTATTTATCGTTGAATGCATAATTATTCCACTCGGATTAATTATAAATAAACCTCTATCAGCTTCTCCGTCATTATTTAATACGTTATATGATTGACAAATTTCACGCTTTAGATCTGATACAAGGGGATAGTTAATATCTCCAATTCCACCCTCATTTCTTGGGGTTTGTATCCAGGCTAGATGAGTGAATTTACTATCTACAGAAACACCTAACACTTCAGTATTTTTGCTACTAAAATCGCTATATCTGTCGCTGAAAGCAGTAATCTCAGTTGGGCAGACAAATGTGAAGTCAAGTGGGTAGAAAAATAGAACCACGTACTTTCCTCTGTATTGAGAAAGAGTTATATCCTTAAATTCTTGATCAACTACTGCTGTAGCAGCAAAATCAGGAGCTTGCATTCCTACTCTTAGGCAATCATTTGTCGTCATGGAGTTTGTTGCGTATTTTGATTGGTTTGGAGGGTCGAGAACTTTCCCTTTTCCTCTTTATAATTTATCATGTAAAGATCAAAGAATCTTACTCTTTCTATCTAAGCAAGCATATTTTATAAAAATGAATGATCCAATAAGTTGGGACCCATCCCTTGTAAAAAAATTTAGTTCTTCTAATCATTATAAGCTCTTAAATCAATTGAGAAATGAAGTTAAAAAGTATCCTTTAAATAATAAGAAAAATACAACATCTAGTCAGAACACTGTTACTAATTTAGAAAATAAAGATAAATCAAATTTGTCTTATACACAAAATACTTCATTTCCAAATAATCCTACACAAGCTACTGATGCAAACAGGAATCAATCAACTGTAAGTTTTAATAATGCCAAGAATTTTTCTATATACAATCAGACGGCAAATAACAATGATCAAAAAAATGCAAGTGTATTAATAGATCAAACAAAAACAGATGAAGATATTATATTTCCATCCTTCAAAGAACGTCTTAATCAAATAGAGATGAAATAATAAATAATTTATAAAAAGCCTAGATATATAGTTAGAAAATAAAATTAATGAACTAATAAAATCCTAATACAACAACTAAATTCATCTATTCGAGTTAATCTTTTAATCTAATGTCAGTGGAGAGACTTGAACTCTCGACCTCAGCGTTATGAATGCTGTGCTCTAACCGGCTGAGCTACACTGACTTATTGATACCTCCATAAATAAGAGATTTGGCTCTGGCTTACTTCAAGATAATTGTCCTTGAATAAGAGTTATCAAATCTGTTGTTCATAGGTATACATCCAACATGATAATTCAGGATGGTCTTCTGCGGAAGAAATCTTTAGATCTAATTTTCCGGATGTACATAGTAAAGCAAAACGACATAGAATATCTAGTTTTAGGAGACCTTCTGAATGAAAGGCTTCTTAATTTGAAGCAACTTCGAGCTCATTTCAGGAAAAGTAGGTATAGATATCAAAGAAACCTTATATATATAAACCAAATAACCACGAAGTAAAATATGAAATTTTAGGAATTTAAGCAAGGTGTTAAAATTCAAAATCGCTTAGCAAGCTTGTAAAGCAAAGAGAAAGAGAATATTAAAAAATTTCAATTTGATTAATGGCTGTAGTAGATATAAAAAATGAATTGACAATGTTAATGAGTAGTTATTGCTTAAATGCATACCAGTCTTTGCTCGAGTATCCTGGTAAGATTTCTTACACCAAAATCTCGAAAGTTTCCTATTTACTTAAATTAAAGGCTCAATCTAATTCAATATCTGATTTGGATAGAAAGCATAAAGCCTGGGGAAAGGAGGATAATAGAAATAATACATATTTCACATAAATAATACTGATATAAAAAGTAATGAGCTTTACAAAGCTTTATTTTAATTCTTAAATTAAGTTATTTATTTTTATTGTTTAAATAATTTTTGTTGCCATAAATAAAAAAACTTGCTATGTATTATTTGAGGGTGATCGGAACATAATGAAGCTTCCCCAACAGTAAGCTTCGTCATCCTCAATTACTTAAGGGTTGATACGAGATATAATCTAAAATTATTTAGATTACTAATACTGCTTGTATTAATAGGCTTGTTGAGTATTAGTTGATAAAGAAGAAAGGTATACTCTTTCAATTGGGAAGATTCGCTAACAAGTTTTCTTCAATGTATATGTAAATTAATATAGTTATTATGCATAATCAAAAAATTATAAAGTCCTAATTATCTATTTAAATATATTCATTTTTCATCGTCTTCATTACCAAGCCTAATTTCAACACCAACAAATGATGCAAATAAAACGATGAATATGCCAATTATTGATTTCCATAAGCCAACATGAGTTACTTGCTCTGGAGATTGAAAAAAATCTGGAATCATTATTTAATCATACATCTATTTTTCTTCTTCCCAATTTTCTTCGGCCTTATCAAGTAAATCTTCAACAGTATTATCAAATGTTTCAGCTACTGACCTCAGCATTTTTGAAATAGTCTCATCTGGGCAAGCAAGATCTTTTTGGATTCCTTCCGCACAATCCTTAATTTCTTCCCATGCATCTACCAGTATTTGAGAATCTACTGGTTTCCAATCTTCTGTCATAGATAATCTTCTCAATAAGGATTGTGGTAATGGAATATTTCCTGAATGAATAGATTTTATCTTCAAGTTAGCTGAAAGCTGTCCTGATTTCTTCATTTATAAGAAATGTGGTAAATCAAGTGCTAACTTCTCAAAGAATGAAAAACCCATCTGAAATTCAGATACTTCTATCAAAAGCTGAAGCTTCAAAGCATAAGACTGCTCAATTACAACAAACGTTAACCCAAATCTAGGCAGCCCTCACAAGAAAGGAAAATCAAAAGTGAACTGAGAAGTACAAAAAAAATATACTTTCTTATGTCAACAAGTTTCAAACTTATAAATCCTATTTACGTATCATGAAAACCAACTATAAATAAATATAGAGATTAGATTTTTATCATGCTTTTGCCTAAGCCAGTTAGACCTGTAGATTCTGAAAAGAAAGGAAAGGAAGATTAGTATTAAATACATGAGTTTAAATACTTAACCACACGGTAAGTATTTTATTAATTTCAATTACCAAAGAACATAGGTATAAATCTATATCTATGTTCTTTATTATGAAAAAATAAATAAATTGAATTCATAAATACAAATAATAGACATATCAACAGATCACGATTTTATCTATTGACATCAAGAAATAATTTGGCAAATTTAAAAATGAGTTCTACCTATTATTTTCTCTGGTTAGAGACTGCTGTTTGGCAAGGAAAAATTTATTCTTTTTCATTTCTCTATGAAAACCGCATCTAAAGAACTTCAAAAACTGAGATCAATGGCTGAAACCTCATTAAATAAAACTGCTGAACTGCAGCAAGTTTTGGCACAAATTGAGGCTACCCTCTCAAGAGCAGAATCCCAAAAAGTTATAGAGAAGACAAATAACAAATAACTATCACAGCTTGATAGCTTTAAATAAAGATCCCTTAATACGAAAAGCGAATAAGTTTAGATAATCAATTCTAATACTTTTGTTTAAGCATATAAGACAGGTCCATCGATTAAGACAGAAACTAATTATTATATCGATTAATTAAGTTAACTCAAGATATTAATAACTTTCAAATCCTCAAGATCTTCGTTCATCAGCCTAGACTGCAAATATTATTTGAATACATACAAAACGTTATTCGATAATTTACCGATATTAATCAAATTAAGATTACAAAGAAGACTAATTAAAATTAAACAATATGGTTCGTAATTCCCTGAATAATTAGATAGATCATGAAAGATATAAATTATGCCGTGAAATAAAAAATTTTGTATTCACCGCTACCGAAAAAATTCAGATATAAGATTAATTTTTAGTTGATCGGCAATATGCGTGAACATATTGCCGATTTGTAGCTTTTATTGATAGTAATACTTTTATTATTATGATATAAGGGAATATTAAAAAAATTACAATTTAAAAAAATATCTAGTTCTAGCCAATTATATTTTAAGTAACTATATGTCGAGCCATATAGCCTGAAGATTCTACATACTTAAAAGTAGATAGCTATGAAGTAATTATATTGATAAGATATCTATTTTAAAATAACTGAATAAGTTTTTCATTAGTACTAATTTTTATTCTATATAAAAAACTTAAATTAAAAAAAGTCAAAAATTGAAAATGATAAAAAATTATGTTTATATCAATGAATAATAAAGTAGTGAAAAACTAGAGAAAGCAGAATACCCGTCCATAATCCCTTAAACCAGCTTAAAACTAGCATCTGATAATTGGTTAAACGAAAGTGATTTTGAATGGCGAGTGTTGCTCTTTTATCAAGGCCAAGCAATGAGAGACGTCTTTTTTTGTCCACGTTAAATAATTTTCTATTCATATATCAGTGAAATAACAATATAATCTTATAACATAAGAAGTAATGATTAATATTTCTAATAGAAAAATAAATATTAATTTTTTCAAATTGTTTTTTATCGAGCCAAGTTGATTGGAAGTTAACCGAACATTAAAAAAACACGGATCAATTGATAATCTCCATAAAATAAGATGTCTAAATTCATCTAAGCAGGACAACCAAAAATATATTAATGTCCAAATAGGTTAATTCTCTCTGCATGATCAATTCCTTTAACTTCTAAGTCATCTTTTTTAACAATGAAACACATTGAACTAGAAAAATTAAATCTGCAGGAGGAGAAAATTGAATTAATACTAGCAGAATTAAATTGTACACTTGACCTTTATTATGAAAAATCTACTGAAAGTGAAGTAGTCGCTACTCAAAGCTAATATCTGCAATCAAAATAAGTTACGTTATAGCCAAAGAGGATTTTGACAACATATTCAGGATTGAAGTACTTAAAGAGCAGAACTTGAAATATCAAATAATATTGTTAAATTAAGATCACAATTAAGTATTGATTCCTAAAACCATTAAAACATATCCATATTTCTTATATCCTAAGAAATTTCGTCTTTTATCTCAATTCAAAAAATGACTTGCAACTGCCAGCACTGTATTGAAATTAAAAAACAACTTGATAGAGCAGAACAAAGGCAGATAGACTTGTTTAAGATAAGGAGTACTAAATTAAATATTAAGTAAATTTTCATTATTCATATGGAATAACTGGAATTTTTATTCTCAATTCTTTATCAACTACTTTTGATTCATCATCGGATAAAATTTTCTCTGATTCTATTTCTCTATTTTTATTTATGTCTTTTTTAGCTTCAATATTTACAAAAAAGAAATATATCGCTATTAATATTAAATAAGGTATTAGATTCTTTATATTCCTAAGAATATTTGAAAGTTGTATCATATTTAAGTAATGAAAAATTTTTAATAATTTACCATAGTTTTAAATTTATTTTTATCCTTAACCAAGCTTTGCTTTATTAGTTAATGTATTTAATTTAAAATCTTTTTATATTAAAATATTTTCACAGCAATCTATTACGGTTTTACTCTCTTCGAAACATGAAACATTCTTCTATTATTAATAAACAATAAAAATTTACAATGAAAACAGAAAAAATTGAGGCTGCAGAGAGACGTATAAGAGAATTGAAGCTTTTAATTCATTCTTGGTCAAAGAAAAAACTCACGTTCGATCTTGATCTCAGTTAGGTTAATTTATATGCCTTACTGAAATGATCCCTTTGGCAACTGCTTTATTTTTCCCTGATTATGGAAATAATGGTGTTCCATGGGATCTAATACTTTTACACTTTTATTTTTTTGCATTATTCATTCCATTGATTGTTATTTTTAATGCGGCTAAAAGCTCAGATCGCGAAAATCCAAACAGAATTAAAGATCAAACTACAAGATATCCTGATTTGCATCCACGTGCCTGAAAATTCGCTTTATTGATTAATTTTATTGATATAGAGAACATCATATTTTTTATAATCACCTTCAATAGCTTTAATCCATTCTCTAAATTCACTTTCAAGGGCTTCTTTATTTTTACCATCTAGTTCTGAAATCCTTTTAAGTGCAGAGTTAATTATGACTTCACAACTTCCAACTAGACTAGTTTTTCTCATTTGATTTAAATATTTCTGTAAACCTATATCTTCTATTAAACTCTGTTAATTAGTAAATACCGTAATTCTATTGTTTATTTCTAGAATATTTTTATTTACAAATAATAATCGGTAAGTTTATATTTACTTTTGAATTTATTCTAGTTAAGAACTTAAGTATAGAATTCTGTAATAAATGAAACTGAAATATACCTGTAGATGAATTAAGATTAACAAAAATAATGATCCCTATGTCTTCAAGACAATCTGGAGCTTTACAGGCAGTTGAGGTAATGCTTAACGGATCAATTAAACGTCTCAATTATTTGAAAGGAGAGAATAGGGAGGCACTTTATGATGAATACAAAGAGTGGTTAGAGGTCCACAATAACAATGTAATTAATGATGGAGTTTTATATTGTAATTATCTTGGCTAAAGTTGATAAGCTATTTATGCAATAAATTCAGCTGTAAACAAGCACAATAACAAACTATTCCACATGCAACAGATAAATTCAAGCTCCTAACTCCTCCACCCTTTAATTTATTCTCACCTCCTGGCATAGGGATACCCGCAACGATTTCACATTTATTAATTATATTTTCGGGCAAACCTGTATCTTCTCTTCCGAATAAGAGGATATCAGTATTTTGATAATTAATATTTGAGATTGAATTAGTACTTTTTTTGGTAAGAGCAATGATTCTGGACTTATTAAAAGAATTTTTATATTCATTAAATGATTCATATAAATGGACATCTACATTTTGCCAGTAATCCAACCCAGCTCTTTTTAAATATTTATCTTCAAAGCTAAATCCAGTTGGCTTAATAATATCTAACGACATATCGAAAGCTAAGCATGATCTACCTATTGTTCCCGTATTCTGTGGAATTCTTGGTTCAAACAATGCGACACGAGGTCTAGAACTGTTTAATGGATTCATGGTATATCATCACCAATTTTATCTAAGTCAATTGCCGTCCCATTGACAGCAAGCCACCTTTTATTTGAATGTCGACTTATCAATGAGGTTAGGGTGCTATGCCGTTCACGAAATAAATGACCCATTGGTGTGGCAGGGACAATTCCCCAGCCAACTTCCTCGGAAACAACGATAATGCATAAATTATCGTCTGTAATACAATTAATAAAATTTTTTTGAAAAGTTTTCCATTGAGCATCATCTTTTATTAGGTGATGCTCAACCAACCCACCCAATGAGTCTATTAATATTGATTCATTTCCTCTGAACGATTTAATTGCTTTGCAAATGTCTGTTGGATATTCTATAAGTGTCCATTTGTCAGGTCTTCTCTTCCTATGAAGATCTATCCTTTTTTGCCAATCTGGATCATCTGGTCTTGGTTTTGATGTGGCTAGATAAATGACGGCATCTTGCTCCATTATTAAAAATTCAGCTAATTGACTCTTTCCACTTCGTGTCGGTCCTGTAATTGATATGAGTCCTTTATAATTTTTGGTTATTGGTGTGATCATATTTTGAGCTATTCGATCAATCTATTAATAGTAATTTTTATATTATATCGATATTGATTCAAAAATAAAGTTAGACACCTATATGTATAATATAGAAAAATAGAATTATTTTTATACTTGTTTGAAGAGATAAATGTATAACATTTCTAGATTAGTAATAATATTTGGTGGTTTTCTATTAATTTTATCAATTATCAATATTAGTACATCTAATCAAGTGAATCCAATCTTAGTAAGAGCAGAGACAATATCTGGAATTGCTTCAATAGCTTTAATAACTATAGGTTATCTCTGGACTGAAATTAAACCAAAACAACCTTCTAAAGCAAAGTTGAATGGAAAGGAAGGATTTGAACTTTGTAATGAATTATCTGAAGATCAAAGAAATGAATTGGCTTGGGGAAGTCAACAAATACTTACTGCAACTGCAGCTAGTACAATATTAATATATTGGGATAAAAGAGTAATACTTAGAAGAGGCTTGATATCTCAAAAAAAATTTACACCTGGTGATATATGTAATAGATCTATAGAACAAAAAAGATTAATTTCATTAGTTAATACAGAATTATTTCCAGGCAGAGATGAATTTGACGGAGTGTTAAATGATTTACCTTCTGTAATTGTCTATCCTCTTTCTAACAGAGGACTTACAATAGTTGGAGGATGGTCAAAGAGATCATTTACCAATTCTGATGAAAAATGGATATCAGGATGGTCAGATAAGATATACGTCTTACTGAGCAAGTAGAAAATTAATGGTTGTTTCTACTTGTTTCTGATTAGACATAAAGACTAATGTATTATCATTCTTAAACCATTTTGCGAAGTCAGATTTTATTTCTACCTGATATTCCTCCATACCATCAGAATTATATATATTTCTATTAAACTCAGTATTGTCAATTTTTAGAAGACTTGAATCAACATTATAAAATCCTTTCGCCGCAACAATATTAGTATTATCAAAATTAATTGTAAGTGGATTATTTATATCGATAATAGATGTATTCAAATTCCAATCGAATGAATTAGTAGTAATGTTGTAGTCCTGGTTATTAAGAAATGATATGTTTACATTATTAAAAACTCTAATAGAATTAGATAAATTATTTAGAGTTGAATTGCCAGATTTGACGTTAAAGTCCTGACCACTCTTATTAAGTATTTCAATTAAGCTATCAAATATTTCAATATCATTATTTGTTGGATCTATTATGGCTTTTGGACTAGTGATTTTTACACTAGTTTGATTATTAGGATTTTCTTGTAGCAGTTGAAAGTTATTGATATAACTTTTATTATCTATCTGTATAGTTGATTTATTAGATTTTTGACAACCTAAAAGAGGTAATACAGTAATTATTAGGAGAAAATAGACCGGTAAATATTTCACTAGATAGAATTCTCATTAAGATCAATTTTATCCATTACAGGGCGTGGATCTTGAAGTCCATTTTTAGGATCTAACAAACCCCAATGTAATGATTTTTCAAAATTGATAGTTGAACAATCAACTTTTAATTGATTTAATATTCTAATGCTTAAATTTGGAACGAATGGATTTAATAATATTCCAATGATTCGACATGATTCAAGTACAGAATATATATCAAGAGCCACTATTTCTTTATTTTTAGTGTCCTTAATTAGCTTCCATGGTGCACGTTCATTTAAGTAGAGATTTGCAGTGTTAGCAAGTTCAATAATTGCATTTGCCGAGTTTTTAAAATTACAATTCTTAAATGATTTCATATATTCATTTATTTTTATTTCTGATTGAGTTTTAAGAGTTGATTCAGGTAATAAAGAATTATTAACTGGAATTTTATCATTAAACCATTTTTTAGACATTGTTATTGTTCTATTTAATAAATTACCAATGGTATTACTTAAATCACTATTAACAATATCGACAAATCTTCTCATTTGAAAATCACCATCCTCACCAAATTCAATATCTCTCAAAAGATACCATCTCATTGCATCTATACCCCCATATTCCAAAAGTTCAATTGGGTCAAGCACGTTACCTAATGATTTACCCATTTTTTGACCCTCTCGTGTTAAAAAACCATGCCCAAATACACTTAAAGGTGTTTTCATACCAGCAGACAGAAGCATTGCAGGCCAATAAACTGCGTGAAATCTGAGTATATCCTTTCCAATTACATGTATATTTGCAGGCCAATTACATAACGATTCCTCAGTAAGTTCAGGAGAGTTTTGATCACGGAGAGATCCACTAATATAACCTAATAAAGCATCGAACCAAACATAAAAAGTGTGATCCTTGTTGCCAGGGACACTTATACCCCATTTTAAGTTTACTCTGGAAATTGAGAAATCCCTTAACCCTTTTGAGACAAAATTGATAATTTCATTCTTTCTACTTTTAGGAGAAATGAAACCATCAATTTGAATTAATTTTTCAATTTGATCTTGATATTTTGATAATTTAAAAAATAAATTCTCTTCATCTCTCCATTCTAATTTCTTTTTATGAATTGAACAAATTGGACTTTCATCATCCTCGTCCACATCCTTATATTCCTCACAACCAACGCAATACCAACCACTTTGTCTACCCATATAAACATCATCAGATTTCAAAACTTTGGAATAAAATTGATGAACTAATGATGTGTGATCTTCAGAAGTTGTTCTTACAAAACGATCATAACTAATATTTAATTTATCCCATAAATACTTATACTTTTCTGTGATTTCATCACAATGTAGTTGAGGTTGAAGGTTTTTACTTTCTGCTGTTCGCTCAATTTTTTGACCATGTTCGTCAACACCAGTAAGAAAAAGAACTGGATTTCCATTTAATCTATGAAATCGTGCTATTGCGTCACAAGCGATTGTCGTATAAGAACTACCTAGATGAGGCTTGTCATTAACATAATATAGTGGTGTTGTAATTGTGTATTTCATATTCATCATTTATTCTAATTATTATATTGTATTTTTAAAACTCTTGCACACTTATGATGATCGCTTATTTTGATAATGGAATTAATTCAAAATAATTTATATCATTATTATTACCGACTATTTTTTTAACGTTAAAGCTCTCGCCAATATTTAAATTCTTTTTGGTATTTAGATTACATATAGTAGAAAAATGATATTCTATAAAATATAAAATACAAATATTTTGAAATTTGTTTACCCAATGAAGCAATATCACTTGATATTCCTTAACAATGTTATTTCGGAACCATTTACTTAGCCAATATTTTTGATCTTCTCTATATCTCATAATATTTTGTCTTCCTTGATTATTAATTTCTTGAGTTATTTGTTCAACTTCTTCTTTAGATATAAGATCTTTATTACTTAGATATCTATTTAGTTGATAGTTAACCAACAAGTCGGCATATCTTCTAATCGGTGATGTAGCATGTAAATAAGATGTTAATCCTAAACTCGAATGAGGCATTGGATTTATAGAATAATATGATTTACCCATAGTTTTCTTAAGTAAATAATTGTATAAAACGTTATTTTCTGAATGATGTATTTTATCTATGCTAACTTTATCCATGCGTTCTTGAACCCTATATGGAACTGGTATTTTATTTACCTTCGTAAAATTTGAAAGTAGATTTCCATACAAGATCATTGCTTCACTTATTAATTGTCTCGATAACGTTGGATCTATTATCTTAAGCGCGGGATTATTATCTTCTACAATAATCTTTCCAAATGATTCTAATATTTCCATAGCACCTGAACTCTTTCTCCAACATTTTCTATTTTGTAGAATCTCAGATATAATACTTAAATCTTTTTCTTCTTTTGGCGCATAATCAATAAGTTCATCAGCTTCTGTATAATTTAACCTGAAGTCAACTTTAATAATACTCTGCACTATTTCTGTAGAACCAACACTACCGTCTTCATTAAAAATAACACCTAAGCTTAATGACTTTCTCTTTCCCTTATCACTAAGACTAAACACATCATTTATTAATATTTCAGGAAGCATATAATAAGTATTAGTTGATAAATAGACTGTTGAAATAAGCTTCCTTGCCTTCTTATCAATAGCTGATTGATATTCAAAATATGAAGTAGGGGAAGCAATGTGGATCCATAACTTATGCTCACAAGATATCTTTTCTAGAGAAATAGCATCATCTATTTCAAAAGTTTGAGAATCATCTATAGAATAGGTTTTAAGATGTGTAAGGTCTCTAACTGAAGTGTTTAAATTAAATGTTTGTTTACATCTAGATTTTATATCTTTAACCTCAATATCTATTATTTTATTGCACATTCTATTATTAATAGAATATTATCTTATCCTTCTGGATTAACAAAGGGAAGTAATGCAATAATTCTTGCTCTTTTAACTGCTGTGGTTAAATCTCTTTGCTGCTTAGCTGTTAAGCCAGTAAGTCTTCTAGGCAAAATTTTACCTCTATCGGTAATAAATTTCTTTAATAATTCTACGTCTTTATAGTCAATAGGATCTCCAGGCTTTATTGGAGAGAGCTTTTGTTTGAATAGTGAATTAGTCATTTTTAAAAGGTTTATAAAAGGAAATGTTATTTGATTTCTCTATGAATAGTCATCTTATTTAATTCAGGGCAGAATTTTTTAAGTTCAAGTCTCTCTGTAGTGTTCCTACGATTTTTTTCTGTGGTGTATCTAGATACTCCTGCAGAACGCTTTTCTGAGCTAGGTACAGATCTAGACTCAGTACATTCTAAAGTGACCACTATTCGGGTACCTTTTTTAGCCATATGAACTTAGCTCAACTTTTGTGAGTCTATGGAACAAAGTACAATCTTACTAGGCTAAGCACCCTTTTTTATAAATTCATTTGAGCACCTATGTTTAACTCCTGTCAAAGCCAATCATGAAGGTATCAGTTTCTTGGCTAAAAGATCTTGTCGAATTTAACAATGATATTGATGGGTTGGCTGAAAAGCTTTCTATGACGGGCTTTGAAGTTGAATCATTAGAAGACTTATCTGACCAAGCAAAGAATGTTGTTGTTGGTTTTGTTGACGAAATCGCACCACATCCAAATGCCGAAAAACTCAAAGTTTGTTCAGTAAATGTAGGTTTACCCAAAAATCTAAGTATTGTTTGTGGTGCTCCAAACGTAAAAGCCGGATATCACGTACTTGTGGCGAAGGTTGGAGCCTATTTATCTTCAAAGTCATTAAAAATAAAATTATCTAATTTACGAGGCGTAGAAAGCGAGGGAATGATTTGTTCATTGGATGAATTAGGGATTGAAAGTAGTAATGAAGGTATAGAAATTCTTGAAGAAAATGAAGCAAATATCCCTCCAATTGGTTCAAATGCTGTCGATTATCTTGGCTTGAATGACACCATAATTGAATTAGCTATTACTGCTAACAGACCCGATGGTATGTCTATCGCTGGTATAGCACGAGAAATATCAATAATAACAAATTCAAAATTAATATTACCAACTCTAAATTTCAATAATGACTTTGAAACATTTCAGCCCCAAATAAAAGATAAAGAAACGATAGGATCAGACTGTATTTACTCACTTACATATATAGATAATATTACCAATACTGGAAAGATAAATAAATCTATTTTTAATAAATTAAAATCAATAAGACAAAATTGTATAAACCCTATTGTAGACATAACAAATTTTTTAATGCTTGAACAAGGCCAGCCACTACATGCTTTTGATGCAGATCTTTTAGATAAAATAGTTGGTAGAAAAGTTTTGCCAAATGATTTTGGTATTAGAAATGGTAAAGCAGGCGAATTATTTATTGCACTTGATAAAAAAGAATATAAATTAAATGAAAATATTAAGCTAATTACATGCGGAAATATTCCAATTGCAATAGCTGGGGTTATCGGTGGAAACAATAGTTCCGTAAGCGCTAAAACCACAAGAGTATGGTTGGAAGCCGCTGTTTTTACTCCAACCTCAGTTAGAAATAGTAGTAGAGCAATAGGGCTCAGAACAGATGCAAGTAGTAGATACGAAAAGGGCATATCATCTAACATGACAACAGCTGTCGCAAAAAGAGCTAGTCAACTTATTTCATTAGAATTAGGTGGTAATATTAAATCGACTTATATTAATAATGAATTTATTAGAAAAGATATTAATGTCGAGCTTAGAATAGAGAAAATAAACAAGGTTCTAGGTAAATTGAGTTGTACAAATAATAATAAATCAGATAAAAGTTCTAAGACAAATCGTCATCTTAATAAGGATGAGATTGAGCCTCTTATGAGAAAACTTGGATGCCAACTTACGAATACCTCGAGTGGTTGGAATGTACAAATTCCTCCTTACAGATCTTCAGATTTAACCAGAGAAATCGATTTAATAGAAGAGATAGCAAGACTAATTGGCTATGATAATTTCGATTCAAATATGCCCTATCCACTTGAACCAGGAGTACTAACACCTGCTAATTTGGTTGAAAGAAATTTACGAAATTCCTTTATCCATAATGGTTTTCAAGAAGTAGTTACTTCCTCACTTGTCGGTCCTGATAACACTGATGGAAATGCTGTATTAATCAAAAATCCATTACTATCAGAGACAAGTAGATTAAGGACAAATGTATGGGATGAACATCTTAAAATTCTTCAGAGAAATGTATCATTTGGGGCTGAAGGGTGTTGGATCTTTGAAATAGCAAAGACATACAAAAAAGATAAAGAAAGCTTTTTTGAAACAAATTTATTAGCAGGTTCTTTGACTGGTAATAAACGATTTAGTAAGTGGGGATCAGCGTCAAAACAAATATCTTTAGATTATTTTGAAGCAAGAGGAAAGCTTAAGCAATCCCTTGAGGTTCTAGGAATTGAAACTATTGATAAGCAACTTAACGACAAAGAATTCTTGCATCCGGGTCGAACTTCTCAATTATTTGTTGAAGGAAAAAGTATCGGCTTCTTTGGACAAATACACCCTTCTCTCTCGGAAGAATTTGATCTAATTAAGGAAACTTACTTATTTAATCTTGAGCTTGATCCCTTGATTAAAGCCGCAACAAGGAAAACAAATTGGACAAGAGTTTATAAGGATTACCCCACTGTTCCCTACATGGAAAGGGATATTGCGCTTATTCATTCAAGAAAATATAGCTCCTTAGAAATAATAAATCTGATAAAGAAGTCTGGAAGACCACTTTTAGAGAAAGTGGAATTAATAGACCGTTATGAGGGATCAACTATTCCCGAGGATTCGGTTAGCCAGGCTTTCAGAATAAAATACAGAGATCCTAAAAAAACCCTAGTAGAAGAAGATATAAATCCAATACATGAAAAAATAAGAACTACTCTTAAAGAAAAAATAAATGCAGATCTCCGAAGCTAATCTTATTTGTACCGAAAGAGTCTCATGAGTAGTCCTATACAAGGACCCGTATGAGATTCTTGAGATCGTTTTTCAAAAATATATTTAAAAAACCAAAATAACTTTTAAAGCTCCTAAATTTATTATCAAGCTTGGGAAGCGCACGGATGAATAACGTTCGAAACTGATCTAGACAAACATTGCAGTAAAAACATTGAGTACAGTCTTAGTAGTCCTATATTGGAATTACCATAAGACCCAACAATAGTCTCGTATTAGATTAACGAGAAACCTCTTCGCACTAATTCCTGAAGGAATTTCAAGACAAATAAGTTCCTGTAGAATGATTGATTACATTATTTTGAAGCATAACTGTCTATAGAGCAGTTATGCAGACACATAAAAGAAGTTATACTAATGGTTTACAGGATCAAAGGAATTAATGGACAACGAATGGACATACATAGCATCTGGCTACATCAAAAAACGAACTAAACTCACAGAACCGCTAACAATAAAAGCCAAATTTTATGCATTTAAAAATGTAATTAATGAATTCTTCTACCTTTGATTTTTTTATATAAAAATGCATTAATAAAATCTAGATTTATCGGATCTATTGTTGTCCGATTGTTTGGTTTTTAATGAAAGATTAATTTGCCCGGATCTGATCTATTAAGTCTTGCATGAGTCTTGCGAGTAGACCAATACATGGACACATATAAGATACATGAGAATCTAATTCTTATATAAATCCTTGAGTAATTGATAAGCCTCGTTCAGTTTTCTCATAGTTTCGTTTGATCCTCCAGCATCAGGATGATTTGAAAGAGCTTTTTCTTTATAGGCATCTCTAATAAAAGAAAGTGTTAGTGATGATCCAGCCTTAGTTGGTAAACCCAATAACTTGAGAGCACCATGAACAGTCATCGTAGACTCAAGCGTTTGGAATGAAGTCACATTTTGACTACGTTTGAATTTATTAACGAATCTACGAATGAGAGTTGGTATTCGACTTCTTAGGTTTTTAGCAGAAAAGGGGTCTTCAAGAGCACCTGCCAATATCACCACATCATCAAATGTTACCGAGTCAATTTTCCAATCGCTGCAATAGGAATTAAGCATTTTACAGGCAGCATTCCAGGTGAAAGGTATGCTTTCTGTGCCATCTACATTTGGCCAGATATCTCTAGCAAGCCATATCATTGATGCCTCAATCACACTTTCAGTAGGTTTTTGGCCGTAAAGATAGATCCAATGTTTTTCTGCAGCATCTTTCGCCTTTAATAGATCATCAATATCAATAGTTGTAATTGAGGTATCTTCCATATTTTTAAATGTTTTATCTTTACTCAAACTTCTCTTTAGGTTGGTAGTTTGTTTTCTAATAAAACCTGGTAATTCAATGCCTGTGGAGACAGTATCTTTTTTATTACCTAAAACATCATTAGCTTTGACATCATTGACAGCAACATTTTTTATTTCAATATTCTTATTACCAACTATCACAAGTGCTTTTTCTTCCTGGTTACTATTGTCTATTCTGTTTTGAGGAGTTGAAGAATCATTATTGCTATTATGATAAAAATCTAATTGTTCACTTTCAATTATTTCATCATCTAAATCGTTAGATAAAATAACTTCTAATAATCTCTCGAAAACTAGTCCTCTAGCCCTAAATCCCCACTCTTTGCGAAGTCGATCGACGCCATCCACTAGATCAATTGGTAAATCAATTGATATCCTCCTAACTTCCTTGACTTCCCCTTCCGTCACAAGATCCTTAAATCTAGTCACATATTAATGCTCTTTTTATTTTCAACACACGTTTAGCTTTGAATTTATATAATTAATCTCTAATCACAAAATATGCAAATTTTTTGAAGATTATCTCAAAATTAAATTATGGCCACATAGATCAACATTATTAAGTATTATTTGCGAGTGAATCAAATGTTAATCAGAAATGAACTTCTGCGAATCTTCCAAAAACTGGAGTGATAGAAAAAAATTTTTTCAAGCTAGAAAATTAAATTTTTTAATATCCGTTAAAGAATCTTATGAGAGAAAGCTTGCCGCTATCACTGCATCAATATCAAAGCTTGAAGAACAAATGAATTCAACCACTCCTAGTATAGAAAGCTAAATCAACCTTAAGCTACTTCTTAAATTACATCTTTTAATATTTTTTCTGGACCAAATTTAATAAGAGTATTAACATCAGATCTTTTTGTTCCAAGAAAATAACCAGCAAAACCAAGCGCATTTATACTAAAACCGTTTGATCTATCAGTTTTGCGTGTTATAAGAGCAATCCACTCAGATGTTATAAGTAAATTATATGGTGTTAATGGTTTATTAATTATATCTATATCACCTAAATTCATTTCATCTATCATAGATTTATATGAGCTGAATAAATCGTACTTGTTTGAGTTTTTGTTTTTACTTCTTTGTCTAATTGAAATACAATGAGATATTTCAGAGTTATTCCCATTTGAGTTATTTAACAATGAGCAAAACCAATCAAATCTAGGGCAAATAATCTCATTATAGCGTCTTGGTAATAATTGAAAATGTCTATGAGGCTGACTGGCACCAGCCTCTTTACTACTGTTAAAGAACCATAAACCTGTGGTATCATTATCAACATTTTGAATAGCTTCAAAATCATCTTTATTTAACCAGCCATTTTGTGGTTTCCAGGTATTAGTTATTAATAACATATGTCCTATTTGTACTGGATATTTATTTAATATTAATGTATGTTTATCATTTATTGGCTGTATTTGTAATCTAGTATCCCAGGGAATAAATGGATTACGTTTAGGACCATATTCTGTCAAATACTTTGGTATAGGACTTTTCAGAAAACGAAGCTCAAAATCATAAGAGTCCTCACTAGATTTATATTTTATAGTATCCAATGGAATTACAGCTCCACAATTAACTGCTTTTCGACTAACCTCAAGAGCTTTTGACCATATAGATTCGCTTCTCACCTCAAATAGACCTTTGATATATAGGTTTATATATTATATAATTATTAATCTATGAATTTAAATATAAATTTAAATAAAAGGTTATTAACCAACGGCTAATCAATAACTTAAAAAGCTGAAAGAATGTAGGAAAATATTCTAGGGGTCATGGAATTTATGCCTTATAAGCCGACCAACGCATGAATGGTCATTTGCATGCACCCAATTGATTCGACGCTCTAGAGACGATTTGCGGCCTTCTAGAGACGGCTTGATTGCTTGCGGGATCTTTTTGATTATTGGATTACAAATTCCTATTAAAAAAACCTATTTATGAATTTTAAAAAAAGTAAAAGTTTAAAGTCATGAATTAGCAATCAACTCATTAAACTCCCGAGATCGGTTGTACTGGTTGGTTTTTTAGACAAGACCTGAAAATTGAAATTTATCAATTTGCAAAATAGTTTCAGATTTTTGGCAAATAAGGTTGACTAAAGCAGGGGGGAAAGAGGTAAAACCTCATTCAGTGATGTGTCCTCAATGGATTGGGACTTTTCTGAAGACGAAGCCTTTTTATCTCTATGCGATGCGTTTCGCGAGAGTGGGGAAACATCTGCCATGGAATTTTTGGCAACTGGTGAGGGTGCTTTTCACTTTCAGGAATTAACTCAAAATGCTGCCGGAGAGGGTATTGATTTAAGTGACTCAGAATCAATGGCTGAGTTTCAAATGGAAGTATTAGAAACTATCGATGAAATGAATAACTAATATTCTTAGTTGATTTATAAATTAAGGAAAATATTTAAATACCAAAGTATTTAGCTACAGGATGTAATGCAACAATAGCTGTTGTACTCTGTTCGGGATTAAGTTGCTCACTTTCATCCATAGAGATGTTAATTTTTTTAGCATCAAGCCATAACAATTGTTTTCTAGAATCTGAAACTTCAGGACAAGCTGGATATCCAAATGAATAACGACATCCTCGATATTTAACATCTAAGATATCTTTTATATTATCTGGTTCACAGTCTTCAAATCCACATTCAATTCTAATAACAGAATGTATGAATTCAGCAAGTGCTTCTGCCAACTGGACTGTCAAACCATGAAAAAATAGATAATCTGAGTAGGAATCTTGACTAAATAATTTATGAGAATATTCACTAGCAGATTCTCCCATTGTTACAGCCTGCATTGGTAAATAATCATTAGGCTGATTGTTATTTAAATCATTATAAAAATCAGCTATACAATATCTTTTTCCAGATCTTTGCCTAGGTAATAAAAAATCACCTAAAAGGCTTTGGTGATCTTTATCATATACTTTTAAATTATTCCCAACTCTGCCACAAGGAAAATATCCATACACTAATGATGGATTAATAAGCTTTTCATTTATTATTTTGTTCATCCAGTAATCTAACTTCGGTTCTGCCTTCTTAAATAAAAAGTCCTTATAATCAGAAGCAGACATATGCTTGGATCGTTTCATTTGCCATTGCCCTGCAAATAAAGCATTACGATCTAAGAATTTATAAACTTTAGTTATGTCTATATCTTTTTCTAATAAAAACCTTGGGCCTATGAATGGAGGTTTAATAGGATCTATTTGAGATATATCTTTTGATCTTGAACTATCTTCAATAGGCTTTTCTTTGATTTTATTGATATTAATTTTTTGATTAGAATTTGTATTTTTATAATTACCAATAGTAATTCCCTCGGGAGCACCTTCTTTAAAGCCTGAGAAATTATCCCAGTTATTTAATTCCTTTGCTTTCATATATGAATCCATAAATTTTAAATCTGTAAACGCATCTTTACCGTAAATAACTTTCCCTTTATAAACACTTGCACAATCCTGATTAACAAATTTTGGAGTAAGAGCTGCTCCACCGAGAATAATAGGCACAGATATATCTTCTTCATTTAATGCTTTAAGATTATCCTTCATAAATGCAGTTGATTTAACTAGTAGTCCACTCATGGCAATACAATCAGCGTTATGCTCTTTCTGAGCATTAATTATTGAATTGACTTCTTGCTTAATTCCTAAATTAATAACTTCATAACCGTTATTTGATAAGATTATATCTACTAAATTTTTGCCAATATCGTGAACATCACCCTTAACAGTAGCGATAATAAATTTTCCTTTTGATTGATTAACCTCAGATTTATCCATAAAATCCTCTAAATATGAAACAGCAAATTTCATTGTTTCCGCAGATTGGAGAACAAAGGGTAATTGCATTTGTCCCGACCCAAATAATTCACCAACTACTTTCATGCCATGTAGTAAATATTCATTAATTATTACTAAAGGTTTATATTTCTTTAATGCGATATCAAGATTTAAATGCAAATTAGTCTTTTCACCATCAATAATATGATTCTTTAGTTTTTCTTCTATTGGTAATTTAATATCATCATTATTTGTACTTTTGTTTAAAAGTGTCTTTGAATCATCGAAATAACTAGTTAAGGTTGTTAAAGGATCATATGTGCATACTTTATTTTCAAATATTCTTCTATCATAAATAAGATCCATGCAAATTTTTATCTCTTCTTTACTTATTTTGTTTAGAGGTAAAATCTTGGAGGGAGAAACAATTGCAGAATCAAGACCGGCCTTAATTGCTTCATTAAGAAAGATAGAATTAAGAACAATTCTTGCACTAGAAGATAAACCAAAACTTACATTTGAAATTCCAAGGATTAAATGAACTTCTGGATGTTGATCTTTTATTAACTTAATTGCTTTTATAGTTTCTAAACCATTCTTTCTATCTTCTTCTAATCCTGTTGAGATAGGTAATGCTAGAGGATCATAAAAAAGTTCATAAGATTTTAATCCAGAATCAGTCGCATCCTTATAGGCTCTTGTTGCTATTTCTGCTTTTTTATCAGCAGATCTAGCCATTCCATCTTCGTCAATTGTTCCAATTACGACCGCTGATCCATATCGTTTAGCAAGATCAATTACTTTATAGAATCTGTCTGGTCCATCCTCATAATTAGTAGAATTTAATATACATTTTCCGCCAGCATGTTTTAACCCACTCTCCATTTTTTCATAATCTGTTGAATCAAGCATCAAAGGCAAATTAATATTATTAACAAGTCTTTTAACTAACATAGACATATCTTCGATACCATTTCTTCCAACAAAATCTACATTTACGTCTAAAACATGAGCATTTTCCTTGAGTTGAGATTTTGCAATTCCAACAAGTCCGTCCCAATCCTCATCGTTTAGGAGTTCTCTTACTTTTTTAGATCCACTAGCATTTAATCTCTCACCTACGATCAAGAAAGAGTTATCTTGCACATACGGAATAGACTCATATATTGATGATGCAGCAGGAATTATAGATCTTTCTTTTGAAAGAGTATTCAATCTTTGCTCAGAAGATAAAAGCTCTTTAGATAAATCTGAAAGTTGCTTAATATGTTCCGGTCTAGTTCCACAACAACCTCCAATTAGTTGAACTCCTAAATCATTAATAAAATGACTAAGTTGGAACTTAAGTTCCATTGGAGTTAATCGATAATGAGCCTTGCCACCTACATTCTCTGGAAGTCCTGCATTTGGTATACAACTTATATGAAATGGTGAATGTTGCGATAAATATTTAATATGATCTTTCATTTCTTCCGGGCCAGTTGCACAATTAAGGCCCAAAATATCAATATTAAATGGCTCCAGTATTGTTGTAATAGAAGAAATATCACTACCAATAAGCATCTGGCCGGTAGTTTCCATGGTTACCGACACCATTAATGGAATTCTCTTTCCAGAACCAATAGCTTCATTTACGCTTTGCAGAGCAGCCTTGATTTGAAGGACATCTTGGCAAGTTTCAATAATAAAAAGATCAATTCCACCTTCAATTAGTGCTTTTGCTTGCTCGAGATAAGAATTTTTTAGCTCATCAAAACTGATATGACCTAGGGTTGGTAGCTTGGTTGTTGGTCCAATAGATCCAGCTACAAATCGTGGTTTTTCCTCTGATTGATATTTATTTGCAACATTCCTTGCTATTTGTGCTGCTTTTAAATTGATCTCATAAGCTTTATTACCAATTCCATATTCATCTAGAACAATTGAAGTAGCACCAAATGTATTTGTTTCGATTACATCACAACCAGCATTTAAAAATGATTCATGTACTTTTTCGACGCTGGAGACTGATGTCAATACAAGGTTTTCATTACAACCTTCTAATGAAGCTCCGCCATAGTCATCTGCATTAAGTTGTTGATCTTGCAGAGACGTGCCGGTAGCGCCATCAAAGACTAATATCGGTCTCTTTTCAGAGTTGAGATAGCCTAAAAAATCAGTCATAAATTATATATTTAACTTATAAAAATAAAAATCATTAATTTAAATAAGTTATATAATCTTATTTTAATCTATATGTACACGTGTAACCCAATTTTCATATTCAGGATCTAAACCTTCTGTAATTTTAGTCAACTTCGTTCTCAATGAATTCATAATTGGCATATCTTTGCTCATTGATGTAGTTTCAATCATTTTTATAGGAGTAATTTTTGCCGCCGTTCCTGTAAGGAATACTTCATCAGATATAAACAATTCTGTTTTATCTACTGGTCTTTCAATAACTTTTAAACCATCTTTTTTTGCAAGTTCTATAACACTTGAACGAGTTATACCTTCAAGAATGTCTTGATCAACACCAGGTGTAATTAATTCACCATTACGTACTATAAAAATGTTCATACCACTGGCTTCACTTATTTTTCCTTGACTGTTTAATAATAGTGCTTCATCAAATCCACTTTTTACTGCTTCAGTTTTGGCTAAGGAGCTAGTGATATAAGCCCCACTAATTTTACCTCTTAATGGAAGTGAGTTGTCCTGCTGACGTGTCCAGCTACTAACGCGACAAGTAACTCCATCAGGTGATAGATAATCACCTAGTTCTATTCCATAAATAAAGAAATTAGTTTCTATATTATGTAACCTTGGTGCAATTCCTAAGTCACTAGTATATACAAATGGTCTGATGTATACAGGTTGAGTCGGTTTGTTTTTAACAAGAAATGTTTCAAGAGACTTTAATACAAAATCCTCATCTAATTCAGTCATCAAAAATTTAGCACTTTGACATAATCTTTTTGCGTGTTTGTCTGCTCTAAATAACAAAAATGATTTACTATTATTTGGATCAGGAATAGCCCGCATTCCTCCAAAAGCAGCAGTTCCATAATGAAGTGCATGAGTAGCTATAGATAGCTTCGCCTCATTAAAAGGGATACATTGCCCTTCAAACCAAGCGAATGGAAGAAAATTATGCATTATTAGTTCCAGCTAAGATGAAAACAATCAGCATTTCAGTTTTTACTGCTCTTATTACACATAATAAATGAATGCATAGAATTTCCACCCTTCCGGGGAATGAACCTCAAGAAGAAAATACATTTATCGAACAGCCATCAGCTCCAGTTATCTTCCTAACTAGCGCTACATCTGATATAACCTGTCTATCTACAGTATTAAAGCTCCCTGACAATAATAATTGGAAAAATAAAATAAGAGCATTACCTATAGCTTATTTATCTTCAAATACATCAATTGATCATTATATATCTAATACATGTAATACAGCTGAAATTATTCTTGTTAGGTTTTTAGGGTCAAGATCTTACTGGTCTTATGGGTTTGAACAATTAGGTTTATGGCAATTAGAGAAACCAAATAGACATCTGATAGTAGTCTCTGGAATTGAAAGTACAGCAAATGATGTTCAAGAAATTAGTAGCTTAAATCAAGAGAAAGTTGATTTAATTCAAACACTTTTAAATCAAGGAGGTATAAAAAACTATAATTATATGCTACAAACCTTAGAGAAAATAATTGATGTTGAAGAGATTTATTTAAATTCAGAATTAATTGAATATCATGATGACTTAATAAAATGGAAATGGAATAATAATGATAATCCATCTATAGCCGTATTTCTCTATAAATCACTTTTACAATCGGGTAATTCAGAGTTAGCTGATAAAATAAAAGATATATCTAATAAATACAACTTAAACGCCAAAATAATATGGATTACAAGTTTTAAATCTAAAAATATGGAGAATCAAATTATAAGTTTATTAGAAAAAGAGAACATAAAAGCAATAATAACAACAACCTCATTTTCATCAGTTGAATTTAAACATGATGATGATAAGAATAACTTGTGGGATAGATTAGATATACCTGTATATCAACTACTAATATCTAGCTCATCTGTAACGGAGTGGAATGAATCTACAATAGGTCTTAACCCAATTGACTTATCAATTCAAGTTGTTTTACCAGAAGTAGATGGTCGAATCTGTACAATTCCAGTTGCATTTAAAAACCTTACTTATATAGATAATGAATTATCAATTGCTATACATAAAACGGAGCCATATGAAATACATATTGAATGGTGCATAAAATATATAAAAAATCTAATTTATCTACAACAATCGAAGAATTCAAATAAAAAGATAGCTCTCGTTATAGCAAACTATCCAGTAAAAGACTCAAGAATTGCGAATGGAGTAGGATTAGATACACCCGAAAGCCTATTTAATATTTTGAAATGGCTTAAAGATGAGGGATACTATCTAGGCAATAAAGATATTCCAAATAATAGTAAAGATTTAATAGACTTATTAGTTAGTCATAGAACAAATTCTGAAGAGACGATATCAAATAAACCTCAATCATATTTAAATATTCAAGATTATTTACTTTATTGGGAAAAACTTGGATCTAAGGTTAAAGATACAATTTCAAATCGATGGGGACATCCACTTGATTCTATTCAATTAGAAAAGAATGGATTTCCAATTAATGGCATTTCCTTTGGAAATATAACAATTTTAATTCAGTCAAATAGAGGTTATGAGAGCGATAATTTATCTGATTTACATTCTCCCGACTTACCGCCAACACATAAATATATTGCACAATATTTTTGGTTAATTAATTCATTTAAAGCTAATGCAATTGTACATCTAGGTAAACATGGAAGCTTGGAATGGTTACCAGGAAAAGGAGTTGGATTAAGTCATAATTGTTTCCCATTTATTCTTTGTCCTCCGATTCCAAATATATATCCATTTATTGTAAATGATCCTGGTGAAGGCTCTCAAGCAAAAAGAAGAACACATGCAATTATTATAGATCATTTGACTCCTCCATTGTCTCATTCGGGTAGCTTTAATGACCTACTAATAATTGAGAACCTTATAGATGAATATTATGAATCGAAACTAATTAATGATAATAGAAGTGAATTATTAGAAAAAAAGATAGTAGATCTTTTAATTAAAAATTCATGGCCAGGTATTGAATCAAATAAATTAAAAGCAGAAAAAGAAAATTTAATTATACAAGATCTAATAGATAACGCAGAGAGTTATTTATGTGAAATTAAGAATTCCCAGATAAGAACTGGTCTTCATGTTTTTGGAGTAAATCAGAGCATGGATAAATTAATAGAGTTAACACTCACAATTTCTAATGTCCCGACAGGAACTAATCTCGGTCTTACTCAAAGCTTAGCAGAAGATTTAGGGTTTACTTTTGACCCTTGGAGTGAAGAAGAGAGTGAAAACTTAAAGCAAGTAGACATTGATTTATTTAAAGCTTATACAGGAATTAATGCTAGGAAAGTCGGTAAAGTAGTTGACTGGTTGAATGACATTGGAAAATATATAATAGAGTTTCATTGTTTTAAATTTCTAAATTACAAAATAAAATCAAAAAAGAAAATAAGACTTGATAGTAAGATTTTTAATTATCTAGACCATGAAAAACCTAATATTTTTATAAATCATTTATTAAATAATATTTTACCCAAACTATTAAACAGTTCAGTCAACGAAAAAATTAACTTCCTCAGTGCTTTAGAAGGAAAAAGAATTTCTAGCGGCCCTTCTGGGGCGCCTACAAGAGGGAAAATAGAGGTTTTACCAACAGGTAAGAATTTCTTTTCAGTTGATATAAGAGCAATACCAACTGAAACAGCTTGGGACTTAGGGAAAAGAAGCGCTGATCAAATAATGGAACTTTACCTACAAGAAAATGGAGAACACCTTTCACATCTTGCTATTTCAATTTGGGGAACTTCAACAATGAGAAATGGTGGAGAAGATATTTGTCAGCTTTTTGCTCTAATGGGTTTAAGGCCAATATGGGACGGGACATTAAGAAGAGTAGTTGACGTAGAAGTCATTCCCATCAGTGTATTGAACAGGCCAAGAGTAGACGTAACTTTAAGAATTTCTGGTTTATTCAGGGATGCATTTCCTCAGATAATTGAATTGATTCGAAGAGGTCAGAACCTTATTGGTAATTTAAAAGAATCCTGTTCTATTAATCCACTTGCTGAGTCATATAGAAATGGAAATACAAAATCAAGAATATATGGTTCAGCACCTGGATCATATGGAGCAGGATTACAAGAAATAATTAATAGTGGATCTTGGGAGAATCAATCAGAACTGGCTGATGCTTTTATCGAATGGAGTAAATGGAGATATGAAGGTTCAAATAAAATCATAAAAGACAAAAAAGGATTAGAAAATAATTTGTCAAAGGTAAAAGTAGTACTTCATAGTCAGGACAATAGAGAACACGATATCCTTGATTCAGATGATTACTATCAATTTCAAGGTGGATTGATATCAGCGATTAAAAAAACTAGTGGGACAGATCCTCAAGCCTATTTTGCCGATAATTCAAGGTATCAACGTCCAAGAATTCATAAACTCTCAAAAGAAATTGATAAAGTAGTTCGAAGCAGATTATTAAACCCAAAATGGATAGAGGGGATGAAAAAACATGGATATAAAGGTGCTTTCGAAATGTCAGCTAGCCTTGACTATTTGTTCTCTTTTGATGCAACTACAAACTTAGTTCCTAATTGGTGTTATCAATCTATTTTGAATAATTGGTTAAAGAATAATGATACGAAAAATTTTATTAGTGATAACAATCCTTGGGCTTTAAGAGATATCGCTGAAAGATTACTAGAAGCATCTAATAGAAAACTTTGGACAAATCCAACTAATGAAGAAATATCATCTATAAAAACATTATTATCAGATGTAGATAGTAAAATTGAAACCTATTCTTCTAAAAACAATTTATAAATCATTCAACGTCTAAGAAGAGATACTCCATGGCTATCTGTACCACATGTTGATAATAAAGAATAAGAGTTTGCACAATCAAATATTTTATCGCAGACAAATTCTGAAGGGATCCAATTATTTGCTCTTTCGTAGTTATACCATGTTTCAACAGCATCAAAATTTAGTTTAGATGCTTCATCAATCAAGATATCAAATGGAAGCTTATATCTTGCTGGATGAGCTAACACAGCAATACCATTAGCTTTATGAATCGAATCTACTACAGTCGAAGCTAATAATTCATTACCAATAGCAGACTTATGGTCGACATAAGGTAATAAGTATTTTGATTTATGGTCAAAACCAAGACCTAAAACATGAACCAAGCACCCTTTCAATAAACAAGTAATTTCTATTCCAGTCCAAAGTTTAGGAAATTTTGATCTTTCTTTATATATAGAGTCTTTAAGTTTACTTAATTCAATATATGCATCTACTGAATGATGATCATTAATTGCATAATGATCAATATTAAGTTCAATCGCTTGGTAATAAATTTTTTTAGGAGTCAAACTTCCATCACTATATGTTGAATGCATGTGAAAGTTAATAGAATTTGGACAACTATTCTTAGTAATCGATTTAATTATGTTAATTAATTCAGTAGGATCAATATCAGACATACTAACTAAGTGAGTTGTTTCTTATTTCTTCTCCATTTAGCATAAAACTGTATACTTGCAGCCATAAATAGAATTAAACCAAATATCAACCAACTTGCTGCACTTGTTGGAAACTGGTTTTTAAATACAACAAGCATTACAACTACTACTAATAATAGTGTAGGCAACTCATTTAAAGCCCGGAGTTGCTGTCCACTATAATTATATTGCTTATTAGTTAATTCATTCATAATTCTGTAGCAATAAAAATGATAAATAAGTAAGAAGGCGACAAACAATAATTTAATCTGCATCCATGTTTGAGTAAGATATACAGGCTGCATATATAATAATCCAGATGCCATAATGACAGCCAAGATCATGCCAGGAGTTGTTATAATATTTGCCAGTCTTTTCTCCATTAATGTATATTGCTTATTAAATACATCCCTTATTTCTTCTTTCTCATTCTGCACTTCTACATGATAAATAAACAATCTGACTAAGTAAAATAAGCCAGCAAACCAAACAACAACACCGATAATATGAAAAGATTTAAACCATAAATATGTCTCTGGTGAAAAAATCATATTCTATTAAATGTTTCGTACCTTCATATCACTCTATACATTACTATAATATAGATTAACTGTCCCAATGTCGTTAATAATTTATCAATAGATTATTTATTTTCATTTGGATGAAAATAATTTCGAATAACACCAGCAGTAGATGATCCTAAGCCTGGTGTTGAGGAAAGTTCGGAAATAGATGCCATTTGAATAGCCTCTATTGATCTAAAATGCTCTAATAACAATCTGATTCTTTGTGGTCCCAAACCGGGTATCTCATTTAATTGTGAGCGTTTCATACGTTGACTTCTTTTTTGTCTGTGAAAGGTAATTGCAAACCTATGAGCTTCATCTCTAAGTCTTCTTAACAAAAGCATTCCTGGTGGGTTGGGTTCAGTGTCTAATGATTGTTTAACATTTGGAATAAATATCTCTTCTTTCTTCTTGGCTAAAGATATAAGATTTATATTTTGAT
>QCHH01000011.1 GCA_003279585.1 Prochlorococcus sp. AG-402-A08
TGATTACATCCTGCTTAAGAGTTTCTTTATGAAACTCTGTCTTCCGTGTAAATAGCCTCACAAGAAAATTCTTGAATTTCCCCATTAGGTAAAAGTTGAGCCAATCTGGGTTCATCCATTCTTAATCCATTTTTCTCATCCTGATAACTCCACAACCATTTCTTATCTGTGAAAGATATGTCACCGACCTTAAAAGATACTGGGAGCATGAGGTTGGTATTTCGCCAATTAAGAACGATAAAAGCTCCTTGATCAATTTTTTCAAGATCATCAGTTATAGCGAAATCTCCATTTAAGTTGTTTCTTATAACTGTTGTTAATCTATCTCCATCGCAATTGAAATCTGAAGAAGGAATAAGAGTCATCTTTTAATCGCTAATAAAGTCAAATGATTTGCAGTGATATGTATCATATAATCTGACAATTTTTGGAAGATATATTAAAAATGTATAGCAAAAGTTTTCAACTAAGGTGATGCTTTTGTGTGATAGCCATTTCTTGCATGGTCTTGGCTATCAAAAATAATAACCTTAAATAAAATGCAATTAAACATTATTTCTTGGAAAGTGATTTATCTGTGTTTATTGCTCATAACAATCGCCATAGATAAGTTTAAATAATTGTGTTACGTAAATATATTTTTAATTAGTTTATTAAAATCATTAATTTACTAAAATAAGTCATAAAAGAGTTTTATGCCAATCAAAGAAATTAAAGGAGATGATTGTACGCATTTATTTAAGTCTGCCTATGAAAATCGCTATACGTGGGCATCAGATTTTCCAGGTTATAAAGGTAGATGTTCCTGGACAGATGGCGAAAGAGAAGTAAAAGGAAGCTTTTGCTTAGGACAAGATTTAAAAGCCACTGTTAACGAAATAGATAACGAAGAAATACACAAAGCCATTTCTTCACAACTTTGGGAAGTTGCTATTCATAGAGTCAGAAGATCATTTGAACAAACTCATGGTAAAAACACCTTTACTTTTGGAGATACAAATGAAATTGGCTCAGAAGTCATAGTTGGAGGAAAAAACGAAGGTGACAAATATAGAGTCAAAAACGATATTGTTACGATGGTTTATAGGCATATTCATGGAAATCTAATAATCATCCTCACTAAGGATGTGACTCACACTGGTAATGGGTACTTAAGCAGGAGTTATTCCAGTCAATATCTTGATCCGGTTTCAAAAAAAGATTTAAAGGGAAAAAGCTTTTACAAAGATGATTTTAAACCTTTATTCAAAGGTGGGCCTTGGGTTTTAGCCTCTAGATCAATACATCAAGAATCCTCAGAAGGTTCAATAATAAATAAACAAGTATTTTCTTTTTCGGAGTTGAAAAGTCTTGGTTCTGAGCAAGGATAGTTTATGAGAACATAGCCAGAATCATAATTTATATAAGAATATCTGCCTGGCTGAAAACCGGGATTTATAAATTAACTATTTTCGATTATTAATGAACCGTAAGCAAAAGGGAGTTTACAAATTCTTTTTCAATTTGTTCCTATTCGTGTTTTTTGTAAAAAACCGCAAGTATCATTTGCTGACGAAGGTGTAAATGGATCAAATGGTGCCGATTTTGTCATCCATCGCAATACCATATCTCCTCCTGATGATGACAACTTTGAGCAAAATTACATTCACCATCATCAAGTTGATCACAATATAGTGATTGGGGTAGTCGAAAATTCACTCTTATCAACCCTAAATGAGATGAGCCGCACCATGTAATTTTTGAAATAGAGCAATGGGTGAACTGCAAATACCAATTAGAACTTATCACCGATCAGAATCAGGGAAAGAAGGTAGTATTGTTTTAAATCAAGCAACTAGAGCAACATGCTCAACTATAATTAGATATAATGATGTTATTTCACAACATATTATAGACGTATAAATTTGACATGATGAATAAATTTATCATGCAATCCTTACAAAAAGATCAAAACCTCCAGTGAATTTGACAATAAAATTCTATTGACAATTGCTGATCAACAATTCCTTTAAGATTAAATTAGCTTTAAAAAAAAACCAAGGATGATTTGACCTTTTTAGCATCTACGCCAAAAGAAAGTTATACCAATCATCGTCCAGCGACCGTTGGATAACTCAGCAGATTCTGAGCTGAACTCGTTAACTACATTGATGTGGTTACCAGATATGGAGGCTGACTCTGGAATTCAAAAGATACCTGGGATGATTTGTCCTGTTGTAACGTATGCAGCTAAAAGGCTGATCATTCCAATCATTGCCCAACGTCCATTGGTTTTTTCAGCCTCCTTTGGATAGTTTGTATAGTTTTCTACTAATTGTGGAGGAGTTTCAAGAGCAAATATGTTTTGTTTGCCGTATTCAGTAATTATCTGAGAAGAAGATTTCATGCGTTGATTAGCGTTGCAACAATAGTAAAGACTTTATTAACTAATATGAAGACGCGGTCGGGTTCGGTTTGCACCCTTTCAAAGCGGAGCATGAGATAAAGCTCTGTCCAAACAGTAATGCCTGTCTTACATTCAAAGACTTAAGAGGAAAAACGATTTAGCAATTATCGCAGCCGCCCACAAGGTATATAGCTTAGCGTGAAACCTACGTGTCACATTTGAGGAGATCCCACAGTTAGTGGTTAGATGTCATGAAACTTCTAATATTGAGAATTGATAGCTATCCCGAGTTGAAGAAGCCATCCCATCCCCATCATTATCATTGTCATCATCAAAGCTAGAAATTAAAATTCGAATCCCCAGCAATGCAAGAACTCCTGAGACAAAAACCACTACTAATTGATTATTCATTATTTCATCAAAAATCAAATTTAAAAGTATTTCCAACCATAAAAAGGTAGTGATTCACGAAAAGATCTCTTCAGAGAACGTGATCAATACTTCTAAAACACAACAAGAATTTATTGTTTAGCTGCTTTTTTGAGTGTTTTCGAAGTCATATTATTCTTTTTAGCAAGATCAGCCTTGCTTGGATTAGGAATACTGAACTGTGTTAGTAATTTCATGAAAAGTATGAGAAATTAAAAAATATCAAAACTTATAAATAATAATCATTATCAACTTGAAACTCTTTCAATGAGTCTCCGTAATAACTCATAGCCAATTGAAGCAAAACCCAGTTCATAGCTCTAGACATTGTGACCTCGAAATGAACTCAACTTAAAGATGGCTTATGTTTCAAAGCTTTGCCATGAGTAATTATTATTTTTAAAGGATTTAAAAAATCCGTTACTAATTAAAAATCAAATTAGTCATCAATCTTAGTTCTAAGAACAAGTAACGATAAGTAATTATTCATAGCATTTGTGCATTTTAAATATAAAATTTGCTCATAAAAACAATGGAAAGGTAATGCATGGTTTTCCTATCGAATCCTCAGGTATGGCACTTACCTGGCACTTGGTCTGAACAACCCATTGATGGTCCTTACTTAGGGATGACCTCAAGTCAATTAAGTTGGTTGGCTGCATCGATTTTAGTAACTCTATTAATAGCTTTTAGTGTTTACATCCTTGAGACGAGCACCTCAAAGCGTAAAAAAAGTTCTTAGAATAGTTTGAATAATTAAAAAAACTCACTGATTAAGTGATATTTCATGACTTATTTTATTTTATATTTTTTTGGCATAGCCTCACTTTGGTGGATTTATCGTGTTGGATGGACTGAAGCTCTAAAGACCATTCTCAGTGTTTTAATTCCTTCTTTATTAATTATTCTTTTTAATGTCAAAGCTGGACGACTGATATTCAAAAATCCTACAGTTGGGATAATAAGTATTCTTCCTACTGCCATTTTTATTTATCGAGGATCTAAGCCTCTCGTATTTGGAATTAATAGTTGGATAGATAGGAAAAGAAACGAATTTGTTGATTCAAGAGAAGTGGTTGATGCCGAAGTGGTTTCTGAAGAGGAAGCATAAATTTTGAACTTAACAACTTGGTCATAGTTAGAGATTTGAAGAGAAGAAAACTCTAAAACCTTTTTTATGGAGCTCTTTCTAATTGAACAAAAGTTGGTTATATTTGGAATTTTGAAAAAAGTCAGGAGTTTCTTTATTCTTTTATTAGTTATATTTGTTGAACACTCTGGATAAATGGCAATAATAAAGTGATTAATAATTCAACCATGACAGATAACGAGCCAAAGTGGGATTACACCACCAAAGAAGGAAATTTTGCTGCAGGAGCAGCCGTTGTTGGAGGTAATTTACTAGTTCTTATTATTTACATTCTCTATAGAACAGTTCCCTCTGTTCACCATTTCATTATCGGAAGATAACTCAGGCTTTACCTGGAGAACGACTTTAATTATTGGAGAACAGAATTCTCAGTATCTTCGATTAGTTGTTGATTGCTTCCAGATGAAAGCCAATAAAAAAGCCATTCCTATTAAAGGGAGAAGGGTTTTAATTAAACCAACTAAAACTAAAACCCCTATCCCGGCAGAGCTATAAATTGCCCATTTCGGAACATATTTATCTGCTCTGCTCCCTTCATTGCTTGAAGGGGGAATTACTTCAGGATCAATAGCCATTTTCAGCTGAAAGATAATCTATAATCATCAGAATAAATTCATTCAAAAGGAAAACAAGCACATAATGGATACTGTAATCATGAGAATTTGTTGCCAACCATATCCTCATATCTAAGTTTAATGAAGCATCTATGTATTTTTAGTTTCCTCGAATAATCCAAAAAAAGTCCATGCTATTAATGAAATCAGTCCTATTAACAAAGAAATGATGGCAAAAGTAAATTTCCCTAAAAAAAGAACTGCAATAGCTATTGTTATGAAAATTAAAGAAAAAATTAGATAAATATTGGGAGGGATTTTTTTTAGAAGCTCCATAATTCACCTATAAAAAATATCTTTATTAGAAAGGAAAATCAGATTTTATCCATAAGGCAGAAATAACTTTCATAAGTAACCACATGACTAAAGCGCCCTCAAGGAAGCCAAACCAATAAAGTGCGTAGTTTGATATTCCCATTTCTTTTTGAGCACGTTCAACAAATGATTTATGCCATTTAATCAACTTCACAAATCATCTATGTACATAAAATCATTATAGCTAAAAGCCGCAAATAACAATTTTTTTAAGGACAAAAGCATTTCTTTTTCTTGTGAGAGATTTTCAGCGCGAAGTCTCCATGGCTCACAACTTAAAGACGAAAAAAAATCTTATTCGTCTTGTATAAATAACTACAAAAGTGAGTCGTTTAAAATTTATTAAAATACCAACCTGGAATTCAACTAATTCAACAATCTTTAATAGGCATTAAAAATAAAATAATCCTATTCTAAAACATTTATAGATTGCAATCTATTCAATTATTAGGGGATTAAATTATCTTAAATAATTCAATCCTCTATAAGTAAGCTTTATTTGAGACTTTGAGGCAGAATTACAATACACAAATGATTTTCCATTAAAATACATATTGACCATGGTCCAGACTCCTTTAAAGCGCTCAAGTCCCCGTCCTGTGGCTTGAGTCGAACTGCGGTCTACATAGGCAGATCGGACGATTGGGTAGCAAAATCTACACATCCTTTATAGTATTTATACTCAAAAATGTCAATGATAATAATTTGGTCTCTTTCTGTTTTTTCTACGCCACAAGAAAAATTACTTTGTTACTTGGCTAACTCAGACAACTCACTAAGCTCAATCCATCTATCCTCATATTCTTGAATAAATTCAATAAGCTCTGCTAATTGATGACTAATTTCACTAATGTCTACATCACTATCAGTTATTTTTTTTTCTAAATAAATTTTCTGTTTTTCTAGAATTGGCAGTTTCAGGTCTAGCTCTTTTAATTCTCTAGCTTCTTTAAAACTCAATTTTCTCGTTTTATTTTCAGGATTAGATTTACTTTCTGATCCACGCTTATTTTGCGAATTATTGACTATCTTATCTCGTCCTTTTGTTTCATCATTTCGCTCCTCTAAAATTTTTTGTTCAAGAAATCGAGAGTAATTACCTTCATATCTTTGTAAGTGACCATTTTCAAAATTAAAAATTTTATCAATAGTTCGGTCAAGAAAATATCTATCATGCGAAACGACTACAACACACCCTTTGAAGTCTTCAAGAAAATCTTCTAGCACGCTTAGTGTTTGTATATCTAAATCATTCGTAGGTTCATCAAGCAACAATACGTTGGGAGCTTGTATGAGCATTTTACAGAGAGCAAGTCTTCTTTTTTCTCCTCCTGAAAGTTTAAGTATAGGGCTATGTTGCTGACTAGGTGGGAACAAGAATTTTTCTAAGAGTTGTGATGCGGTAATTTGTTTTCCTCCATGATCAATTAGTAATGCAGCTTCCTCCACGAATTCGATAACTTTGCGGTTTAGACCATTCCCCTGATTTAAATCATTTGTATGTTGATCGAGATAGCCGATATGAACGGTTTCTCCAAGTTTGATTTCCCCACTAGTAGGCAATCTTTTACCTGCAATTAGATCTAAAAGTGTCGATTTACCACTTCCATTAGGACCAATAATGCCTACTCGATCCTCAGGACTAAAGCTATAAGTGAAATCACATAAAAGATCCAAATTATTCTCTTTATCATTTAAAGAGAGTCCTACTCCTTCAGCTTCAATTGCAATTTTTCCAATTCTTCTACTTAATGAATTCATTTCTAATTTAGCTTTGACATGATTTTTAGGTTTCGCTTGCATTTCAGCAATCCTTTGAAGACGTGCTTTTTGTTTTGTACTTCTTGCCTTGGGACCTTGTCTTAACCAAGCTAATTCCTTTCTTAAAACACCCTGAAATTTTTTCTTTGTAGATGCCTCTGATTGTTCTTGTTCAACTTTTTGTTGAAGAAATTGACGATAATTTCCCGAATACTTGTGAGCTTCTCCGTTATTGATTTCGACCATCCGAGTAGTAATGCGATCAAGAACATATCTATCGTGAGTGATCAAGACAAGAGCACCCTCATAATGGTCCAACCAATTTTGAAGCCATTCCACTGCAGATGCATCTAGATGATTGGTAGGTTCATCAAGAAGTAAGACGTCAGGCTTAGAAACAAGTGCAGCCGCAAGTCCCACTCTTTTGCGGTATCCACCAGAAAGATCTTTTACAGGCTTCTCTAAATCTTTTATACCTAGTCTTCTTAGAACATCTTGGCATTGTTGTTCTAAATTCCATGCCCCAGCGGCATCCATAAGTTCACTCGCCTCACCAAGTTTTTTCAAAAGGTCTTCATCTTCTGGACTTTGAGCAATTTTTCTACTTAGCTGACTGAAATTAAGTAATAATTTTCTTTTTTCTCCACACCCTTCAAGAACTTCTTCCAAAATACTTTTTTCACTGTTGTAACTTGTTTCTTGCCCAACTAAAGATATCCGCAAAGATGATAAACATCTCCTTTCTCCTTCCATCAAAGGTTCTATTCCTGCAATGACTCTCAAAAGTGTTGACTTGCCAGATCCATTTGGACCAATCAAACCAAGTCTCTCTTTTTTATTTATATGAAGATCTAAATTTTTAAAAAGATTTTTTATTCCAAAGTCTGTTGAAGCATTAACAAGACTAATCAACACGGCTTACGTCCTCACGTCCATAACTAAAACTACCTCATAAATATTAACTCCCTTAGTCCTCCTGATCTTTTTCAAAGCTTGAACATGAAATTAATAAATAAATTCTGTTATTTCTCTACAGCTAACACAGTCTATTTAAATAGTTCCATCAACTAAGGAAAAATGTAATCTATCTGCAAGAGAAGAGAGCATAATCAAGAAACTTAGCTTAGCGAAAGAAATTGCAGTACTGCTCAACCCTTGAGCTGACCCTACCAGAATCTTTTAAGCCTAATAACCTTGCGGCATCACCACCATTAATTTCGACTGCATAGTATCGTCCACAAATATTTTTGGTTTCATAAATTCGATCATCAGAGTTTACTGCCATCGGAAACATAAGAGAAAAAGATAGCGCCATGAGAAAGATACGGTTCATTATTTTATTTATGAGATAGAAAAATTTTTCAGAGGCTTTTAAGAGTAAGATCTTACATAATTATTTATACATGCTAAGAATAAAGATGAATTTTTTAGAGAGAGTTCTTTCAAATTACTTTCTGGCTTGGAGTCAGATTTTTAATTATAAAGATAAAACAAGTAGAATACCTTTTTGGCACTTTTTTATTCTAGATGGGTTAATAGGAGCTGTGGTTTCAATACTATCTGATAACAACCTTGCTAATGATCCAAATGATTTTTACCCCATCGCTGATGGATATGACTGGAGTTATTTGTATTATTTGTATAGCATTCCATCTTTGTTAGTTTTTATAGCTTTATCAATCAGGAGGCTAAGAGATATAGGTAAGGAGAACTTAGTTTTATGGGCATTTGTTTCATTTATTCCTTTCTACAATCTTTATATATTTGCCCAACCATCCTCTGAAAAATAAATGAAGTCTTATAAAATTAAAAGCATTATTTAGTTTTCTTTTAATACTCATTTCCTACCCTTAAAAGTTCTAGGATAAGGGATATCAAGAGCATTAAACCTTCTCAATTTTTTACTACTCATGTAACGCTTATAAAACAAGTCGAAAAGTCTCGACACTCCTAACCAAGATAGAATACAACTTATAATTATCCTTGCGCCTTCAGTTGAAGCAAGCCAATAGATAATAGGATCTACTATAAGATTAATACTAATTATAAAACCTATAAACAAAGAAAAAATAAGACACGCTATTGCTAATAAAGCTCTAATTATTTTTTTTGTGTTGGAATTTTTCATACCCAAATGCTTGAAATCGTATTAAGAATCCATACTTTCCATTCTCAAGCAAGATAGATAGTAAAGGAATTTGAATGTAATAAAAGTTGATTCACCTTTAATCTTGAATATATAGAATTTACAGATGAAATAATAGAAAAGCCAAAGACAGACATTAAAATTTGATTTCAATTTAGATTAAATTCAAATCAACTACTTTTAATAGGTATAGCTATTGAAGATGGGTTAGATACTTACATAGCAATCAGGTGGCGAGCTTACGTTCATTCATCTAAATATAAAAATTACTTATAGCCAAATTTTTTAAAGTTTACAAACTGATCTTAAAAGGTAATTTAGGTTAGCTACGTTTAGCTAATGGCATTTCATCATTCTGTCGAGGAAACGATGTCAGATCTTATATGTCATATGCTTAAAAGAACCGACCATCTCAATACTGGAGATCAATTAGCTATTAGTCAAGAATACAGAGAATGGATTAAATGTATAAACACTAAAGACCTTGTTCCACAAAACATACTCTTTATAAATACATCTACTTTTGGGAAAAATATTCAATAAGAAGAATCACTTCTTTATAGTAGAAAAGTTCCTAAACTTTTTCGGCCACCAATTCACTTAAAATCATTTGATAGGGATGGAATCAATTATTGGATAATGAGGAGTGAACCTAATGCAGATTGATTAACATGAATTAATCTGGCAGATTTCAGCTTATTCATATACATAAAGTCAAATGTTCTATCTTTAGAAATAGATTTAGACTCACAAAAATAAGCTTACAAGTTTTAGCGAGCTTTATTTTTGAGATCACAACTTTCAATGAAGAAAAAGTCAAAGATTTTCTTTAATTGCATAAAAAATAGAAAAATCTGGCGAAAATCAAATTTAATGTTCAAAAAATTATGCGTCGATTAGTATCAGGAATAGTTGGTCTAGCTGCTCTATTAGCTGGTTGTGCAACCACAAATCAAGACAATAGTTCTAGACTTAACCTAATAAAAAATCGCAATGAGTTGATTTGTGGAGTAAGTGGAAAGATTCCTGGATTTAGCTTTCTCAAAAGTGATGGTAGTTATCAAGGACTAGATGTCGATATATGTAAAGCATTTGCTGCTGCAATTATTGGAGATTCGGAAAAAATCCAATATAGACCTCTTACTGCAGCAGAAAGATTCACTGCTATTAAAACAGGGGAAATTGATATTTTATCGAGAAATACCACTTTTACTCTAAGTAGAGATTCCTTAGGAGGTAACGGATTAACTTTTGCACCAGTTGTTTTCCATGATGGTCAGGGATTGATGGTCAAGAGTGAAAGTGGAATTGACAGTCTTAGAGATCTTGCAAATAAATCTATATGTGTAGGTTCAGGCACAACTACTGAGCAAAATATAAATGATGCATTTGAGAGTGCATCACTGCCTTATACACCCATCAAATATCAAGATCTTAATCAAGTAGTGGCTGGTTATTTACAGGGTCGTTGTTCAGCCATGACTTCTGATCGTTCCCAATTAGCAGCAGCCAGATCTGGTTTTAAGAATCCAAAAGAACATATTATTCTTGATGATGTATTAAGCAAGGAGCCCCTTGCTCCAGCTTCCGATGGCCAAGATCAGAAACTAGCTGATGCCATGAGATGGGTTGTTTTTGCCCTTATATCGGCAGAAGAGCAAGGGATCACAAAATCAAATATTGATGAGAAAGTACAAATTGCAAAGAATAATCCTCAATTAAAACCTTTAAGAAGATTTCTAGGTATTGATGGAGGACTAGGAGAAAAAATTGGTCTTAGCAATGACTTTGTAGTTAAAGTAATTAGCTCAACTGGCAATTATGGAGAGATTTACGAAAGACATTTAGGACAAAATAGCGAGGTACCTATTCCAAGAGGACAAAATGAGTTATATAAAAAAGGAGGTGTACATATTTCACCACCATTTAACTAAAAAGATTTTTTAAGGGGAATGAAAATAAATCAAAAAATATTTTTGCAATTTGGAATATGTATTATCCTTTTTGGTTTGATTGGGATATTAATTAATAATTTAATCATAAATCTAATAAGAACAGGTCTTGGTTTCAATTTTAGCTGGCTTTTAAAACCAGCAAGTTTTGCTTTAGCAGAACATCCCTTACCTTATACCTCTTCAGATAGTTATACTTGGGCATTAATTATAGGTTGGCTCAACAGTCTTAAAGTTATTTTCTCATCATTAATATTAGCTACTTTTTTGGGAACACTAATAGGCTTTGCAAGAACAGGTAAAAACGCATTACTAGGTCTCATTTCGGCTGGTTACATAACAATAATCAGACAAACGCCTCTCTTACTTCAGCTGATGTTTTGGTATTTTGTTGGGTTCCTAGGTTTAAAAGACAATATGTTTATCCAAATAAAAAATATATTTAATATTTCAAATCAAGGAGTAGAGTTTTCAGGATTAAATTTTTCCTCGGAGTTTCTAGCATTATTAATGGGTCTTAGTATATTTACGAGTGCTTATATAGCAGAGGTAATACGAGGAGGTATTCTTTCTGTTCCTCGAGGGCAATGGGAAGCCTTTAGGAGCTTGGGGCTTTCAGAAAGCAAAGGACTAATCCGCATAATAATTCCTCAGGCATTACCAGCAATCATTCCAGGATTGACAAGTCAATATCTTAATCTTGCTAAAAATAGCACTTTGGCAATCGCAGTTGGCTATTCAGATATTTACGCAATTAATGATACTATTATTAATCAAACAGGAAGGGCTATCGAGTGTTTTATTATATTATTAGTTAGTTTTCTGCTGTTAAATTTATTGATAACTAATATCATGGAACTCATAAACAGATTAATTTTAAAATCACGACAATACAGTTAATACATGTTGAAAATCAATACAGATTCAATAATAATTTCCTTTAAAAACTTAAGGAAGATCTTATTTTCAAATTTATTCAATTCTATTATTACTTTGCTCATTATTGTATTAATTAGTGTAAGTTGTGTGAATACTTTTGAATGGCTCATATTTAAGGCTGATTGGAAAGTTGTAATATCAAATCTTCCTTTATATGCATTTGGCAGTTTTCCACCGAATGAACAATGGAGACCTGCTACTTGGATTATTAGTCTTCTTTCACTCAGCATCTTTACTCTGTGCGGCCCTGAATGGAGATGGCTACGTAAAAATCTACTAATTATATGGGTAGGGACAATACCCTTAGGTCTATATTTACTTTATGGAGGGATTGGCTTATCACCTATAATGAGTAGACATTGGGGTGGATTAACTCTAACTATACTTTTAACCGTTTGCAGCTCGTTCTTATCATTACCTTTTGGAATAGTTTTGGCACTATGTCGACAAAGTTCATTACCATTAATTCAGAAGGTAAGCTCAATGTATATAGATGGTATGAGAGCAATTCCTCTTATTGCAGTGCTTTTCTTTGGTCAACTACTAATACCTTTATTTCTTCCAGTTGGACTAGAGATTGATCGTGTTTGGAGAGCTATCTTAGCGTTCACTCTTTTTGTCTCTGCCTACATAGCGGAAGATATTCGTGGAGGACTGCAGTCAATCCCCAACACTCAAATAGAGGCAGCCAATAGCCTTGGCCTTAACCAATACCAAATCATTCAATTCGTATTAATTCCTCAAGCTTTACGTATTGCATTACCTGCTCTCACTAATCAATCTATTGGACTTTTTCAAAATACATCTTTAATGGCTATTTTGGGATTAGTGGAGTTACTAGGTGTAGGCAGAAGTATCCTGGCTAATCCAGAATTTATTGGTCAATATATTGAAGTTTATGTTTGGCTAGCATGTGTCTATTGGATGGTTTGTACAATCATGGCGGTTCTAGCAAGACATCTAGAACAAAGAATGACCATTAATCAAGCTAATTTCTGAGAATTCATGGAACCTATTGTTGTTGCGAAGAATCTCACCAAGTCGTACACAAAAGGATTACGAGCTCTTGATAATGTTTCTCTTACAGTTGATCAAGGGAAAGTCTTAGTAGTCATGGGACCCTCTGGCTCAGGGAAAAGTACTTTAATAAGGACTTTCAATGGTCTTGAAACCTTTGATAAAGGAGAACTAAATATTTTAGGAATAACAGTTGATTCGACTCATGATGAAAGGAAAATCCAAAAAATAAGAAGAAGAGTAGGGATGGTATTTCAACAATTCAATTTATTCCCACATTTATCAATCCTTGAAAATATCACTCTCGCACCAGTACAGGTGCAAAAACGTCGTCAAATTGAAGCTGAAGAACATGGCATGTATCTCTTGAGTCAAATGGGAATAGATTCTCATGCCAGAAAATATCCAAATCAACTTAGTGGAGGAGAACAGCAAAGAGTAGCCATTGCTAGGGCTTTAGCATTAAAGCCTGAATTACTTTTATTCGATGAACCTACTAGTGCTCTAGACCCAGAGAGAATCAACGAAGTACTCGATGCAATGAGAAAGCTTGCTGAACAAGGCATGACAATGGTTGTGGTAACACATGAAATTAGCTTTGCTAAAGACGTAAGTGATCGAGTTTTATTTTTGGATTCAGGTAAAGTAATAGAAACATCTCCTCCAGATATTTTCTTTTCTAACGCTAGACATGAAAGAAGTAGGAAATTTCTAAATCAGCTTGATAAAAATTAGCGATAACCAATTAATAAAAAAAAGGTAAATAATTGTTTTTTGTTAAAACAGATAGAGTTGCTTTATGGATGGAATAGAAAGAATACAAATAATTCAAATTTTTTTGCAGCAAAAGATCTTTTATTAACGCAAAAATCTTAATTTTATACTGCTATATCTTCTCGCAAACCTCTATCCCTACTCCCTTTAAACCATACAGGTCTTGGGAGAAGTTCATTCTCTGGATATAAGTGACCTGTCTCTAAATAAGGCTTCTCAAGGGTTGAAGCTTCTGCAAGAACTGCTTTATATTCCTCCATTGAAAGAACATTTCGAGAAGATTTAGAAGTCATAGTGCTTGGTCTTTTTATAGATAATGAACCAACAATCAGATAATGACGTTCACAGCGAGCTTTTCCTAAAGAATATGTGGGAGATCAGAAATATTAGATGAGATTATGTTTTACATCAGAGTGAAGCTAGCTACGTATTCCTTCTATCACCAAGTAAAATCGTGACATTTATTCGACGATTTTCATATCCTTCTTTGAATTCATAACTATCAGTTTCATGAAATAAATTTGAATTGAAGATAACTGCACGGTTTTCGTTATATGGAATCACTTTTGTATTACCTTTACTTTTTTTGAATTCTTCTCGTATATTTTGTTATTGTTTATCTGATTTTTTCTATATATTTTATTCCTGTTAAAGAAAAAGTAAAGAACGTACATAGATAAATCCTTTCTAAGTGATCTAGACATATTAAAGATTTCTTCTTAAAGGTTTGCTACTACAACGCCTCAAATACTGCCTTTATCTATTGAGCTATAACTCGTAAATATTATAGAGAAAGAAGAATTCAAGTTCAATACAAATCTCTCAGACAGAGACATAAGACAAATTAAAGCTACTTCTCAGGGAATGACAACTTATCAATACGAGTTATTCCTAAAAGAGAATCGTATTAAACCATCTAAATATTAATAAGTCGATATCTAGCGATCAGTTTTATTAGTTTCGAAAGTTAGGTACTCTTGTAAGAGGCTTGGATCGCTAATCTAAGAGTTATTCAAACTTTATTTAAACCCTACAAATCCGCCAAGATCAATGTCAGATAATGAAATCAGCTACTGGTTAATGAAGAGTGAACCAGATGCTTACAGCATTAAAGATTTACAAAAGGAAGAAGAAACCCTCTGGGATGGAATTCGAAATTACCAAGCTAGAAACTTTATGAGGTCAATGGAAATTGGTGATCAAGCTTTTTTTTATCATTCAAATACTAAGCCTCCTGGAATAGTTGGCCTGATGGAAATTATTGAGACAAACTTAATCGACCCATTTCAGTTTGATGAAAGTTCAAAGTACTTTGACAAAAAATCAAAAAGAGATAACCCTCGTTGGGATTGTGTGAGAACTAAATATATCTGTGAATTTAAAAATATGATTACGTTAAAGGAGCTATCTGAAACTTATAACTCTGAAGAACTAACTCTAGTTCGTAAGGGTAACAGGCTATCAATAATGCCAATTAATAAAAATATCGCTTTAGAACTCCTCAGAAAACTAAAGACAAATTAATTTAAAAAGAATGAGATCCAAACATATTTCCAATATAAAGACGTGTTATCAATCTGGAACTAATACCGTTTTGAATCAAAAACCCTGCAAGCGCAGCTTGTAAAAGCCTGTATTGATCCCAATTGGGATGTTTCTCAATATAAACCTTCATGGCTTGTTGAATTTGCTTGGGTATTTCTGTTTGAAAACTAATTGTATCCTCAGACTCCAAAACTTCCGAACCTTGAATCGAGCTTTTTTCTTCTGTAAAATCAATATTTTTCATTTAAGAGTTTTGAAAAGATTTAATCCATTCGCAAACTACTCTCAAAATCAAATCTATAAAAAACACTTTCTCGTGCCGTCTCACCCTCAGATCAAGCGCTCAGCTGCTTTCAGGGAAGAATTATAAGCTTTGCTTATCTTTATCATTCATGTCATTTGAAAACCAAATCAAAGCTGTCAAACCCATCCTTTTTCCACAGAAAAGAGTAGGGGTCTAAATAATAGGTTCAATCCTGTGGAAAGAATGTGAGTTAAATCCAGATAGATTTGGGGAAAAATTGAAAAACTTTTAGTTAAGTTCTTTCACAAATAGTCTGAATCCCACATTGTTCTCATTGCATTAGCAACATGGTTAGTCACATTTCTAGACCAATAGACCTCGACTCCTCGACTTAATAAACCACTAGAACTTAAGATCAATCTCAGGTTCCATCCATGTTTATCACCTTTCAAAATTGCTAACCAAGGGTTACGTTCTAATTCCAAAGTTATATCTTCATCGCCCATTAGTTGCTCTTTAACTGATTTGTATTGATCTGACAAATCTAATACGATCTTAACTAGATTTTCCCACTCAGATTTATTTAGCTCTATTGCCCAATTTTCTCCTCCTATAAGCGTAGGAAAGTTATCTCTTGATAAATCTCTAATTATTCTCCAACCTGGACCTTCTTTTTTGATCACCTAACCTGGTAATAGGTCAGGCTGGTCTTGCTCATCACTTAGTTCAATTATGGCTCTTTGTACTGGCTTAACTGTTGATTCTTCTAAGAGTCCATCAAAATCATCAAATCTTCTTTGTTTAGCTCTAAAAGCAATCCGAACAGTAGTGAGGTAGCGATTAGTGGAGTGTCTGATTAGACTTTCTCCTCTTTTTGCTAAATCCTTGGAATTAACTCCTGAACCTGACTTAATCACACTTAAAACTTTATTGTTCCTTTATTCTAGAAGAGAATCGTTCATTTCTATATTTTTTACCAAATAATAACAGTGATGTCAGTTTTTCTAGACGCACTTGCTATTGATTAATTCTTACCGCAACTATTAAAAATTTATCAAGAGACATGAAAAAAGATAAAAACGATGAATTCGAAAACGTCCAACCATCTGAAATCAATAAAAATGAATTTGGAACATTAGCCATCGATTTAGGAAGTTCCACAACAGTAGTTGTTTTTCAAAAAGAGAATTGTCAAACTCCTGAACTTTTAGATCTACCTCCAATTAGTCGTGCCCCAGGAGAGATTCCGAGCTTAATTTATAAATCATCAGAAAAAGAAAAATCCTATTTAATTGGCCAACAAATTGTAGATTTAAATCTCATTAATGAAAAAGAAAATAACTTAAGTCAAGATTTTAAAAGATGGATAGGAGCAACTAAAATCGAACCTATATATGATTCAGAAATCTCACCAGAGAAGGCAGGAGAGATTTTAATTCATACTATTTGGAAGAAAGTATCGGCAAAGGTAAATATCAAAAGGCTCGTATTAACTGCTCCAGTGGATACATATCGAGAATATAGAACTTGGTTAGTTAAAGTATGTAATTACTTAGACGTAAAAGAAATTGCATTAGTTGATGAACCTACAGCCGCAGCTATTGGTGCTGGACTTGACCCTGGCTCAACATTACTTGTTTTAGATTTTGGAGGAAGCACAATTGATATGTCAATAGTTTCTTTAGAGGGAGGAGAAGGACAAGCCTCACCAATAGCTCAACTTGTCAGATTTGACGGAAATAATTTAGAGGGGAAAAGCACACAAGTTCTTCGAACAGCAAAAGTTCTAGGGAAATCGGGACTTCGTTTAGGAGGAAAAGACATTGACAGATGGATATCTCATCATTTGTTGCCAGAAGAAAACCCAACAAATTCAATCTTAAGAAAGGCCGAGGAACTCAAATGTGAACTAAGCAATATAAATATAAAGGAGACATTAGTTATCACTAAACAAGTAAAGAACAATAAAAATGAAGACAAATTTTTAAAGCTATCTAAAAAAGGACTTGAAGAATTACTTATAGAAAAAGGACTAATAAAAAGTATTGAAAAGCTTTTCAAAAAAACAATTAATGTAGCAAAACGAAATTCATTTGAATTAAAAGATCTTGATAGCGTTGTCTTAGTAGGAGGAGGATCTCGAATACCTTTAATCAAAAATTATTTACGTGAGATCTGCAATTCCATCCCTTTTCTGACTCCTCCCCCTATCGAAGCAATTGCATTGGGAGCATTAAACCTTACTCCAGGTGTTCAAGTAAAAGATGTTCTAAATAAAGGAGTAAGTTTAAGATGCTGGAATAAAAAAAATGAAAAGTATATATGGCATCCTCTTTTTCTAGCAGGTCAAACATGGCCAACAAATAAACCTTTAGAAATAATTTTAGCTGCAAGTATCAATAATCAATTAAGCATAGATTTAATAATTGGAGAGCCTCAGGAACAAGGGTCAAATGAGATTATATATATTAATGGATTACCCACTTTAAAAACAATAGAATCTAAGGAAGAAATCAAGAAGATAAATAATACTATTATTTCAATCCCTCTTGATCCTCCGGGTGAAATAGGTCAAGATTGTATTAAATTAATTTTTAATATTAATGCTAAGTGTCAACTTGAAGTTGAAGGTATTGATTTAAGAAATAACATTGCAATAACCAGTCAAAATCTAGGAGAAATCAGATAGCTGTCTTATATTCTTATTATTAATTATTTACAGTTTTTTTACATAAAAATATACCCTCTTCTCCATCAACCTCGCTCAATCTCAAATCAATAGTCTCATCTTTACTAGTTGGAACAACTCGCCCACAAAAGTCAGGTTGAATTGGAACTTCTCTGTGACCCCTATCTACCATTGCAAGAAGCGTAACTCTTTTTGCTCTGCCCCATGAATGTAGGGCTTCTAATGCTGCTTTGATCGTTCTTCCTGTGTATATAACATCATCAATTAAAACCACCTCTCTACCATCAACAGAGGAGGGTAAATCAGTTGCTTGAGCTATGCGAGTACCAACACTCGCCAAATCATCTCTATGAAAAGTAGGATCTAGGCAACCATTCTCGACTGGCTGGCCAGATAATTCCTCTAAATATTTTGCTAATATTTTGGATAAATAAACTCCTCTAGTTGGTATTCCAACAAGTAATAGTGAGCTAACATTTGGAATCTTTTCCAAAATCTGAGAAGCCAATCTTTTTATGGTTCTATCAAGTTCTTTTTTTGAGAGGATTTCTATCTCTTGTTTTACTGATTTATCTGGCATATTTTAAAACCTTAAAAATTTTATTTTTTCTTAGGAATAGAATGAAATACTTTTTTAATCTAATAGGGAAAAGCTAACCAAACATCAAAGTATTAGCCTGTTTACCTATTTGGAAGTAATTTAATAAGAAAGAGAAACATTATCAGCAACCAATTTCTTTGAATGTCAAGCAGTAACGCCGCTGTTTCAATAAGCAAAGGGAAAGTAGCCCCAGTTGTATTGGCTATCCTTGATGGTTGGGGGCACTCTGAAGAAACTAATCATAATTCTATTAAACAAGCATCTACACCCGTAATGGATGCTTTATGGCACGCATATCCCCACACTCTTATTGAAGCGAGTGGTGCAGATGTTGGACTACCAGATAATCAAATGGGCAACTCTGAAGTTGGACATCTAACAATTGGAGCAGGCAGGATAATTCAGCAAGAGTTGGTCCGAATATCCAATACAGTTAAAGAAAATAAATTAATTGAAAATACCGCTCTTAATGAATTTTCTAAAGCGTTAAAAAAGAGAGGAGGAACTCTTCATATCATGGGACTTTGCTCCGATGGAGGAGTTCATAGCCATATCAATCATTTGTGTGGATTAATGCAATGGGCTGCCGAAAAAGACTTAACAAATGTCTCATTACACCTGTTCACTGATGGAAGAGACACATCAGCAAAAAGTGCCTCAAAATATATAAAGACAATTGAAACTACAATAAAATCAACTGGCATAGGAGAGATTTCTTCAATTTGCGGAAGATATTGGGCTATGGATCGAGATAATCGATGGGAAAGGACTTTAAAAGCTTATGAATTGCTTACTGATCCAAACTTTTTGATTAACGATCTTTCAACAGAAGAAATTTTAAATAAAAGCTACGAAGAAGGTATAACTGATGAATTTATTGAACCCGTTAGGCTCTCCTCCTCCTTCTTAAAGGATGGCGATGGAGTAGTTTTTTTTAATTTTCGCCCCGACAGAGCTAGGCAATTAGTAAAGGCTCTTAAGTTAAAAGATTTTGATGGCTTTGAGAGAAAAAATAAAAGTGATATTGACTTACTGACTTTTACACAATACGAATCAGGTCTTCCTGTTTCAGTAGCTTTTCCCCCCGAGCCACTAAATGATTTATTAGGTCAAGTAGTATCTAGTCATGGACTAAATCAATATCGGACTGCTGAAACCGAAAAATACCCACACGTAACATATTTTTTGAATGGGGGTATTGAAAAGCCATTAAAAGGAGAGGTGAGACACCTTGTTCCATCGCCAAGAGTTGCAACTTATGATCAACAGCCTGAAATGTCAGCAGACGAGCTAACTGAAAGTTGTATCAAGGCAATTGAAACTGGAGTTTACTCATTAGTGGTAATTAATTTTGCGAATCCAGATATGGTTGGACATTCTGGAATAATGAAAGCAGCTATTAAAGCTAATGAAAAAGTTGATAGCTGCGTTGGAAAGTTGCTAAATTCAATAGGTAAGTTAGGCGGATCACTACTAATAACTGCTGATCATGGCAATTCCGAAATGATGCTAGGACCAGATGGCCAACCATGGACAGCCCATACAACAAATCCTGTTCCAGTTATACTTGTAGAAGGTGAAAAACGTAAATTAAAGGGATATGGCAATGACATAAAACTAAGAAAGTGCGGAGGTGGATTATCTGATTTAGCTCCAACCCTTCTACACCTATTAAACTTACCAAAACCAAAAGCTATGACTGGTTCAACACTTATTGAACCCATTAACATGCCTAAAAAGCCAAATCTTGTTCCTCAACCCGCATAACTAATAAAAAATGATCATTCCACTTTTATCTTGGGCATGGGCAATTTCAGGAGTTTTTCTAATACTATTAGTTCTTCTTCATAGCCCAAAAGGGGATGGGATGGGTGGACTAGCATCTAGCGGAAGCTCTATGTTCACAAGTGCAAGTAGTGCTGAATCTACGTTGAATAGAGCGACCTGGGCATGTCTTATCTTGTTTTTAACCCTCGCTGTTGTTCTTAGCGCAGGATGGTTAAAATAAGAAGACTTTTAAGTCCCTTTATTTAATTGAAGAAAGATCAGTAATTAAGAATCAAACTCCATATAGAAATATATGCCCTGCTATTAAAACTTTTTAGATACACTTGAGTTTTGAAAATATTGTTCTTAATTTTGAGGAACTAATTAATAATTTTCAATAGCTATAACTAAAATAATAGAAGTCTAAATACTTTTACTTTATCAATTATTGAATGAACTTCTATCTAACAATTGGAAGTATATAGAGCATCAAATTAATGATGACAAATTTTAACCATAATTCACTCTGAATTGTTCAAAAGGTTGTCCGGTTTTACCCTCTATCTCTTTTTCTAAAGACACCCACCATTCCTCCTCTTCTAAAGATAAATCATAAAACCTTCTTGCGAAATGTGCGTTTATTTCATCAATACTTTTAACCCCATAGTCATCTAAGGCTTCTTGCTCTGATTCAAAAATTCCTTCACCATAATCATTAATAAGAAGATCCACTTTCCACCAATTTCTGCTTTCCCATTCGGGTAGTAAATCAAGGAGTGCTTTTGGAACAACAAGTTCTACTGTCCAATTTCCACCACCTCTAAATCTTTCACATCCATCTAAATCTTCATCGTCTATATGATCCAAATAATTATCTGCTCTCAACCTTTCAACCTGTTCCAAATTGAATTCCTTAATCCAATTCTCAATTTCTTTTTTAGTTTTATACATTTTTCAAAAAATTTATATATATGATAAAGCTGTTATTAAAAATAAAGAACGATGTTGAACCTTTAGTGAATTTGTTCTGAACTTTTATCTAAACAATAAATCACATGCTCTTTTTTCGGTGAGGCATTGCGGAAATGTTTTGAACAATTATCTGATTAAAAAAAAATAGACTGGGCGTAAACCCAGTCTATTTTTAATGTCAAAGTTAGATTTAATCCCGAAATAATCAGTAATCAAAATCACCACCCATTCCACCACCTGCTGGGGAAGCATCTTTCTTCTCAGGTAAATCAGCGACTATGCATTCTGTCGTAAGGACCATTCCGGCTATTGATGCAGCGTTTTGCAAGCCTGAGCGAGTTACCTTCGCTGGATCAACAATTCCAGCAGAAAGCATATCTACATATTCACCAGTTGCAGCGTTGTAGCCATCATTAACTGGCTTAGATTTAACATTCTCGGCAACAACTGCTCCATTAGCACCAGCATTTTCTGCTATGCGCATAAGGGGAGAAGTAAGAGCAGCTTCAACAATATTTGCTCCTATTAATTCCTCGCCTGAGAGATTGGAGGAGGACCAATCACCCAATGCAGGAGCCAAATGAGCGAGTGTAGTTCCACCACCAGGAACAATTCCTTCCTCAACTGCAGCTTTAGTTGCATTAATTGCATCCTCTAGACGAAGTTTCTTGTCTTTCATCTCAGTCTCAGTTGCAGCACCAACCTTCACCACGGCAACACCACCAGATAACTTGGCTAATCTTTCTTGAAGCTTTTCCTTGTCATAGGTTGAGTCTGTCTCATCCATCTGCTTTTTGATTTGTTCACATCTTGCATTAACCGCTACTTCATTACCTTCAGCAACAATTGTGGAAGTGTCCTTATTAATTGTTACTCGCCTTGAAGTACCAAGCATATCAAGAGTGGCATTTTCAAGTTTTAATCCTGCATCCTCAGTAATGAGTTGACCATTTGTTAAAACAGCCATATCTTCAAGCATCGCTTTTCTACGATCTCCAAAACCAGGGGCTTTAACCGCTGCAACGTTTAAAACACCTCTGAGCCTATTAACAACTAATGTAGCTAAAGCTTCTTTTTCTATATCTTCAGCAATTATTAGAAGAGGCTTACCAGTTTTAGCTACTTGTTCTAAAACAGGAACAAGATCTTGAACTAGACCTATTTTTTTATCCGTAAGTAATATATAAGGTTCATCCAACACTGCTTCCATTCTCTCAGTGTCGGTTGCAAAATAAGGAGAGATGTATCCCTTATCAAAGCGCATTCCTTCAGTGACCTCTAACTCAGTGGTCATTGACTTACCCTCTTCTAAAGAAATAACACCCTCTTTGCCAACTTTATCCATTGCGTCAGCAATCATTTTGCCAACTTCTTCATCATTACCTGCAGCAATCGTTCCGCATTGGGCGATAGCATTGCTATCACTTATGGGTTTGGAATGATCTTTTATTTTATCAACTAAAAATTCAGTTGCTTTATCAATTCCTTTTTTTAAAGTAATTGCATTAGCTCCTGCTGCGACGTTTTTTAAACCAGCTTTGACCATTGCATGAGCAAGAACAGTTGCAGTGGTTGTGCCATCTCCAGCCGCATCATTGGTTTTTGAAGCGGCTTGCCGGATAAGAGCAACTCCAGTGTTTTCAATGTGATCTTCGAGTTCTATTTCTTTAGCGATTGTTACACCATCATTAATTATTTGAGGTGCACCAAACTTTTTCTCGAGAACAACATTACGACCTTTAGGTCCCAATGTAACTGCGACTGATTCAGCCAAAATGTCAATACCTCGCTCGAGTGCACGGCGGGCTTGCTCGTTGTAAATGATGCGCTTAGCCATAAGAGGCGAATTCCTTTAATTTCGAAAAGTTTTTTTGGTTTGGACTTCAGCTATATAGCTGAGTTTTAATTGACGACAGCTAGAATATCTTTCTCAGAGAGAAGAACGTACTCGTCGCTGCCAAGCTTGATATCAGTACCTGCGTACTTACTGTAAAGAACTTTGTCTCCGACACTTACTTCAGGAGATTGACGAGAACCGTCTTCGTTACGTTTTCCAGGACCAACCTGAGCAACTTCACCGACTTGAGGTTTCTCTTTAGCAGTGTCGGGAAGCAATATGCCTCCCGCCGTCTTCTCTTCTGATTCAGAAACTTTTACAAATACACGATCTCCAAGTGGCTTAACAGTGGAGACGCTGAGAGATACAGCTGCCATAAATTAGTGCAGTAGCAAAAAAAACAAAAAGCGCTTAGCGCTGACTCGATAAAGAGTATTACTCATTACCAACGGTATTAATTTATGCATCTAAGTACTCTCAAGACCACATATATTCTGTGCGGTTGACCGAACACTGAAAAAAAATGCCTGTGGAGTGGTAGTCTAAGCCGCTGATAAGAGTATGCAAATCAGAGCATGCTCACAAAGTTTCTAGTTATCTTATGGCCGCTTCTGCTACCGCTACTGTTGGAACTAAAGGTATTGTTCGCCAAGTAATTGGTCCTGTTTTAGATGTTGAATTCCCAGCTGGCAAACTCCCTTCAATCCTTAATGCATTGAGGATTGAAGGTAAGAATCCTGCCGGGCAAGATGTTGCACTAACTGCAGAAGTCCAACAATTATTAGGTGATCATCGGGTTAGAGCCGTCGCCATGAGCGGAACTGATGGACTAGTTAGAGGTATGGAAGCTGTAGACACTGGAGCGCCCATTTCAGTACCTGTTGGTGAAGCAACCCTGGGAAGAATTTTCAACGTCCTTGGAGAACCAGTAGATGAGCAGGGCGATCTTAAAAATGTAACAACTTCACCAATACATCGTTCAGCTCCAAGTCTTACAGACTTAGAAACCAAACCAAAAGTCTTTGAAACTGGTATCAAAGTTATTGATTTACTTGCTCCATACCGTCAAGGTGGAAAAGTTGGGTTATTTGGAGGAGCTGGTGTAGGAAAAACAGTTCTTATCCAAGAGCTTATTAACAATATTGCCAAGGAACATGGTGGAGTTTCAGTTTTTGGTGGAGTTGGTGAAAGGACAAGAGAAGGTAACGATTTATATGAAGAATTTAAAGAATCTGGAGTCATCAATTCAGAAGATTTAACCAAATCAAAAGTAGCGTTGTGCTTTGGTCAAATGAATGAGCCCCCAGGTGCAAGGATGAGAGTAGGCCTATCAGCATTGACGATGGCCGAGCATTTTCGTGATGTAAATAAGCAAGACGTTCTTTTGTTCATTGATAATATTTTCAGATTTGTTCAGGCCGGATCAGAAGTTTCTGCTTTGTTAGGTCGTATGCCATCAGCAGTTGGATATCAACCGACATTAGGTACTGATGTAGGAGAGCTTCAAGAAAGGATCACCTCAACCCTTGAGGGATCCATCACCTCTATTCAGGCTGTTTATGTACCTGCTGACGACCTAACGGATCCTGCACCTGCTACTACTTTTGCTCACTTAGATGCAACTACTGTTCTAGCAAGAGCTCTTGCAGCTAAAGGCATTTATCCTGCTGTTGATCCACTGGACTCAACTAGCACCATGTTGCAGCCATCCGTTGTTGGTGATGAGCATTACCGCACAGCTAGAGCAGTTCAGTCAACACTTCAAAGATACAAAGAATTGCAGGATATCATTGCTATTCTGGGATTAGACGAGCTATCAGAAGAAGATAGAAAGACTGTTGATCGTGCTCGCAAAATTGAGAAATTCCTATCTCAGCCATTCTTTGTTGCTGAAATATTTACAGGTATGTCCGGTAAATATGTGAAATTAGAGGATACAATTAAAGGATTCAATATGATTCTTGCAGGAGAGTTAGACCATCTACCTGAGCAAGCTTTCTATCTTGTTGGAAGCATTGAGGAAGTAAAGGCTAAAGCAGAAAAAATAGAATCTGAAGCAAAAGCTTAAAATCTTTTCTCCTACTCAATTACCTTCAGTCAACGTTTTTCAAAAATTTCCAAGAAATGTCTTTAACTCTACGAGTTCTTGCTCCTGATCAGAGCGTATTTGACGATACTGCTGATGAAATAATACTCCCTAGCACTACTGGGCTATTGGGAGTATTACCTGGTCACATTTCAATGGTTACTGCTATTGATTTTGGTGTATTAAGGGTTTTTAAAAACGGTAATTGGAATTCAATTGCACTAAGTGGGGGTTTTGCAGAAGTTGAATCCAATGAAGTTACAGTTTTGGTAAACAAAGCTGAGATGGGAAAGGATATTGACTCTGCTAAAGCCGAAGCTGAATTAGAACAAGCTAAAAATCAACTTAGTCAAACTCAGGATAAAGAAACTTCTCCTGAAAAAATCAAAGCTCAAGAAGCATTAAACAAAGCTAAAGCTTGGTTTAATGCTTCAAAATCCGACTAAAAGTTTAAATAAACCTTTTCTCCTTGGGCAAAATTTTTGTTCAAGGATTTTTTCATGCTGTACCACAGAAAGTCACATCAGGGAATTTCACTTTGGCTTGTTCTAATGTCTTTCCTTTGCCTTCCTCTTGCCAATAATTAATAACCTCTGTTGCTTTATTTAGTACTTCCACTCTTTCATTATCAGTAATCCAACTTTTTTCTTCTAATTGAGACTTTAATGTCTCCCATGCATCCTCTCTTGGCCAAAAGAAATAGGCTGTAAGTGGGCTTGGTCCTCCTCCAACAATTTGATCAACGGCCAAAGCCACGTTGTCTGGCAACCAAAGAATTTTCAGTAAAAATCTTCCTTCATCTGCCTTTGGTGTATGTCCAGAAGGTACTCCATCTGCATCTATCGTTGCAGTTGCTAATGCTGCAGCACCTCCAAGTGCGCTTGGTCGACCGGATTTTGTCTCTTCAGAACTAACTTTCCCTTGATTTTCAGATTGTGTGCTTGCCTCAGTACTTGTTAAATCTTCTTGAACAGTACCAGCCTCTTCAGAAACCATCATTTCTAAGTTTTCAACTAGCTACAAAATACTAACTTAACAGGAACTAGGACCTATTTGAATTACTAGAGTAGGAATTCAAAAGGTTTTCTACTATTTGATAATGATGGGATTAGGAAAGTAGAAAAATATTTGGGGAAATTCCATTCATCATGGACAATTTAATTAAACAGATTTTCTTAGAAATTTTCTAATTAAATTCAATCAATTTTCCAAATCAATCACTTTCTTAGTCGCACTACTACTCAATACCTCTACAGAATCTTTTGTTACTAAAACATCATCTTCAATACGAATCCCAATCCCCTTCCACCTTTCATCTATCTCAGGCTGTCCCTCTGGTACTGCTAAACGGTCACTGATGTAGATACCAGGTTCGACTGTTAAAACCATTCCAGGTTCAAGTTTCAGATGATAATCACCTAGTCGATAAGCCCCTACATCATGAACGTCTAGACCTATCCAATGACCGGTTCGATGCATATACAAATGAGAGTAAGCTTCTTGTTCAATAATCGAATCCACTTCACCAACTAGCAGGCCAATATCAAGTAAACCCTCAACAAGATGCTTCAAGGCAGTCATATGAACATTCTCAGCGTTGTCACCTGGGCGAACACATTGAATTGCGGCTTCTTGAGCTATGAGGGTAATTTCATATAAAGCTTTTTGTTCTCCAGAAAATTTTCCGTTAGCAGGAAAGGTTCTTGTAATGTCGCCATTGTAATAGTCATCCAAAGAGCAACCGGCATCTATCAAAATGAGATCTCCATCTCTTATGAGCGAATTATTTGCGGTGTAATGAAGTACACAAGCATTGTCTCCTGAAGCAACTATTGATCCATAAGCAGGACCCCTTGTCCCTTTTTCAAGAAAGTATTTCTCTATTTGAGCTTGTAAATCTCTCTCATTCATCCCTGGGCGAGCAAATTCTCTAACTATTTCATGGCCCTCTGCAGAGATTTTTGATGCAATCCGCATCCGTTCTATCTCAAAAGCATCTTTACGAAGTCTTAGATCATGAAGTATTGGACAAGGCGCAATCATGGACAATGGAGCGAAGCCACTTCTAGGAAGTTTTTGTAAATACTCAGACCAGGTTTTCAAAACCAAAGGCTCCAAATGTGGATGTTTCCCAACTCGAAAAGCAATCCCTTCGGCTCCTTTTAAATAATGAGGCAAAAGGCTTGGTAATTCATTCAAAGGATGAGATATATCAACATCGAAATTATCTAAAACTCCTTTTGTCCCCCACCTAAAGCCTGTCCAAACTTCTGCACCAGACTCTTTGGGCAAGACGAATAGTACATATTGTTCTCCCTTGGGTTTATGAGGCAAAAACAAAGCAACTGCATTTGGCTCGTCAAAACCAGTTAAGTACCAAAAATCACTATTTTGTCTGAATGGGTACTCACAATCAGCATGGTGAGTGACTAATTCTGCCGCTGGGATGACAGCTGCATGAGAACCCAAGTGTGACAAAAATATGTCTCTACGGCGACGAAAAATACTTGAATCAGCCACAAAAATACTCCTATTTACTCTTAAGGATGGCAAGAGAACTAACTTAGTGGAAAAATAAGAGCAAAAGTTCCTAACTCTTTAAAAGATCTCTAGGGGATGACCCAAGACATTCTGCTCTTAACTGCTCTTGTTGCGGTTGTTTTAATTGGTTCCGCAATGTGCTCAGGAATAGAGGCAGCGCTATTGGCTGTTAATCCATTACACGTGCATGAGCTAGCAAGAAGAAGTCCAAAAGTATTGGGCGCTAGAAGATTAGAAAAATTACGCCACAGACTTGGAAGGACTTTAACTGTCGTAACAATTGCTAATAACAGCTTCAATATTTTTGGAAGCCTAATGGTTGGCAGCTACGCAAGTTTCATCTTCCAAAATCGAATCGGATATCTAATGCCAATATTTTCGATTGGCCTTACAATTCTTGTTTTACTTCTTGGAGAAATTGTACCCAAAGCTCTTGGTACAAGACTTGCATTGCAAATCAGTTTAACTAGCGCTCCTATTCTGGATTTCTTTAGTATCTTAATGAGACCATTGCTAATATTTCTAGAACGTCTATTGCCAATTATTACTGCAAAGAGTGAGCTAACAACAGACGAAGAAGAAATCAGACAGATGGCTAAACTTGGGTCTCAAATTGGTCAAATTGAGGCAGATGAAGCTGCAATGATATCCAAAGTTTTTCAGCTAAATGATCTTACGGCTAAAGATCTTATGACCCCGAGAGTTGCCGCACCTACACTGCCAGGAAGAGTTTCTCTTCAATCTGTCAAATCAAACTTATTAGAGAATAATTCAACATGGTGGGTAATATTAGGTGAAGAAGTAGACAAGGTGGTTGGTGTTGCTAACCGTGAAAAGCTATTAACCTCTTTGCTTCGAGGAGACTCCCATCTAACACCCTACGAGCTAAGCGAAAATGTAGAGTTTGTACCCGAAATGATTAGAGTAGACAAATTACTTCTTGGATTTACTGACGACAAAAAAGGAGTCAGAGTTGTGGTAGATGAATTTGGAGGATTTGTTGGACTAGTAGGAGCAGAAGCAGTCTTAGCAGTATTAGCTGGTTGGTGGGGGAAATCTAAAACATGATTAATAAAAGAGATATACCCAGAAAATGCACCCTTTTACTTAGTCAATGGCAGGAAAATTTAAATCTTACTAATCATGAGAAAACTAAATTTGGAAACACTTTAAATCAACTAGATTTCCAAACAAAAAAATTAGAAAATAAAGAACTACAGATATCAGTACATGGCCGAGTTGGCGTTGGGAAATCAAGTTTATTAAATGCACTAATTGGAAAGCAAATATTTCAAACGGATATACTAAACGGGAATACAAAAGTAACTAAATCTTACAAATGGGACAAAAGATTTAAAAGCTTAAACAAGGTCGAACTAATAGACTCTCCAGGTATAGATGAAGTAAATAAGGGTAACAAAGAAGAAATAAATTTTAATTATTTATTCGATACAGATTTAATTCTCTTTGTAATTGATAGTGACATAAATCGAATCGAGTTGAATTCCATTAAAGAGCTATTAAGCCATAATAAGCCTATAATAATAGTCTTAAACCGATGTGATCAATGGAACGCGAAAGAGACGAGGCTAATCCTCTCTAGTATTCATAGAAAACTATCATTTTGCAAACAAAAAATTAAAATTTCTTTAGTATCCTCATCTCCAAGAGAAGCAAAAATAAAACCAGATGGAACAGTTAGGAGTGAACAAATAACGCCTAAAGTTGATATTCTAAAGAACGATCTTAAAGATATTATTGATAAAAATGGTGAGCTGCTTCTTTGTATAAATAGTCTAAGAATTGCAGACCACTTCTACAAATTAATTAAGGAGAGTCGACTACTCAGAAAGAAAGAAGAAGCACAGAATTTAATCGGCAAATATGCAACTTTAAAAGCCTCAGGAGTAGCAATTAATCCCTTTTTAATGATTGATCTTTTTACTGGCCTCGCTTTTGATAGTGCCCTTGTTATCCAATTAAGTAAATTATATGGGTTAGAAGTAAGTGGTCCCTCTGCCAGGCAATTAGTTAAAAAGCTTAGTTTTCAGAATTCATTACTAGGGGGGGCACAAATAGGAATACAAATTACTTTAAATATTTTCAAGCAAATACTTATTCTTGCTGCACCTATGACTGGAGGATTAAGCCTAGCGCCTACGGCTCCAATAGCCATTGCACAAGCAGCTCTTGCGATTCATTCAACAAAGCTAATAGGTCGTCTAGCAGCTTATAAATTTCTTAATGGTACAAATAAAAAAAATGGACGACCTAGATTAATGTTGAACTATCTTCTCAAAAAAAATTCAGACTTAAGAATAATGCTTGGTGACTTTAAATTTCTCACATCAAGTACTGCAAAAAATAAAAATTATTTATTGCCATGAAAGTCAAAATAAACTCAATAGCCTTATTTGGTACCAGCGCTGATCCACCCACGTTGGGGCACGAGGCCTTGTTGAGCGAATTAACGAAAATCTTCCCGAAAGTTATAACCTGGGCAAGTGATAATCCTGATAAAAAGCATCAAATTCCACTGCTAAAAAGAACTCAGCTTTTAAGAATTCTGGTAAAAAAAATCTCAAGTCCTAAATTAGAGCTAGTTCAAGAATTGAGTAGTCCTAGAACGATTCATACTCTAAAAAAAGCTTTCCAACTATGGCCTGAAGCGAATTTTAGTTTTGTAATTGGTAGTGATTTAACTATTCAAGTTCCAAAGTGGCTTAATGCTAAGTCTATTCTCAATAAAGCAACAATAGCCATCGCGATGAGAGATGGATGGCCAATTAGTGATCACCAATTAGAGAAGATTAAAAAACTTGGCGGTAAAATTGATCTATTGCCTTTTCATATACCTGAATCATCAAGTTCAAAATTCAGAGAGAGACCTCAAGCAAGTCTTGTTCCTCAAGAGCTTGTCCCATTTCTACTTGAAGAAAATCTATACGGTATGTCACATAATAGATAATGAAATTAGCATTAGCCCAGCTCAATCCAGTCATTGGAGATCTTGATGGTAATGCCGAGAAAATATTTGAAGTGTGTAAAGAGATCAAAAACAAGGATATAAGTCTAGTCATAACACCAGAGCTATCTTTGATCGGCTACCCTCCAAAAGATTTATTATTTAATCCAAGACTTTTTGAAGAACAAAAAGATGTCCTAAACAAATTAAGTAAAAGATTAAGTAATCTTAGTCAAAACTTATCTGTATTAATTGGTATCGCAGAACCAACTCCAGATATAGAAATTCCTAAAATGTATAATTCAGTTGTTATTTTAGAAAAAGGTAGTTGGAGCATCGTAGCGAGGAAGCAACTCCTACCCACTTATGATGTTTTTGATGAAAAACGTTATTTTCGTTCTGCAGAGAAAAGTAGTATTTTAAATTTTAATTACCAGGAAAAACTTTGGAAGATCGGAATAACTATCTGTGAAGATATATGGGTTGAGCAAAACCTACAAAATGAAAAGATCCTAGGGAAAGATCCTATAAGATCCCTAGAAAAAGAAAAATTAGACTTGCTTATCAATCTTTCAGCTTCTCCATTTATTGAGTCGAAAAGTTTGTTACGCCAACAAATAGCAGCCAAAGCAGCTCTTCGTCTTTCATGCCCGGTGGTCTATGTCAATCAAGTAGGAGGAAATGATGAATTAATCTTTGACGGCTCTAGTTTTACTCTTAATAAAAAAGGCAAGTTACAACAAGAACTTCCTGCATTTAAAGAGTCAGTTGGTCTTTGTGATATATCTTCCCTCAAACAACTTTCTATATCAAGTAAATATCCAACATCACAAGAAGTCCTTTTCAGAGCCTTAGTTCTCGGAGTTAAAGATTATGCAAGAAAATGTAATTTCGATAGTGCAATTATTGGATTAAGTGGGGGTATCGATTCAGCTCTAGTAACTACTATTGCAGTAGCAGCTTTAGGCGCCTCTAAAGTTCATGCGATTTTAATGCCATCTCCTTGGAGTTCAGCAGGCTCTGTAAAAGATGCAACGACATTAGCTAATCGACTTGGAATCCATCATCAAAAGATTCCGATCTCAGACGTAATGAGTAGTTTTAATGATGTTTTATCCAAGTCAACATGGGGCATACCAACCGGCATCACAGCTGAAAATCTACAATCTCGTATTAGAGGAACAATATTAATGGCTCTAGCAAATCAAAAAAAACATCTGCTTCTATCTACAGGTAACAAATCAGAACTAGCCGTGGGATATTGCACTCTTTATGGAGACATGAATGGAGGCTTATCTGCAATTGGAGATCTTTATAAGACAAGTGTATTTGATTTATGTAATTGGATAGATAGTGAATCGTCATCAAGTTGTAGAAATGATTTCTTATTCCCTGAAACAGGAGAAATCGTAGGCTCTAAAATAAGAAACAAACCTCCTAGTGCTGAATTACGACCAGAACAATTAGATAGCGACTCTTTACCAGATTATTTTATCCTTGATCCAATACTAAAAGGATTGATTGAACAGCACTTACCAACTGAAGTTTTAATAGAAAAAGGATTTGATAAAAAGATTGTCCATAAAGTAGCCAACTTATTAAAGAACGCCGAATTCAAACGTTATCAAGCACCTCCTTTATTGAAAATTAGTAATCAAGCTTTCGGGAGTGGCTGGAAAAAGCCAATAGCCTCAGGATAGATATCAGAGTTTACCTCTATCCGTCATTCAACACCTTTAAGCAATCAATTGGTCTTTGCAAAGACTTAACATTAATTCCATGACGTAAAGCTGTTATTAGTCCTGCAGCCTCTAAATAATTTTCAGCATACAAAATATTATTATTTTTTTCGCCACTCAATCTATCTAGTCTCATCTTTGTAGAGCTAACATTTAATACTCCTTTATTAGAAACTACTATCAAAGGAATCAATCTTTCAAGACAAGATAAGACTGCTTCGCCACCTAATGCACCCTGTGGCACAATAACGGCTCCTAAATCCCTATTCCTTAATAAAGTTTTCACCTGTAAAAACGTATTTTCTTTGGTTGTCATGGCTGACTTACAGATCAGATCAGGTGCACGACTAAGACCAACTAAAACACTTTGCAAAAATGTATATCCTATTTCCTCTCCTGAAGTTCGAGGATCTAGCTCATAATCAATTGGCAAGGGGGCTAACCCCGGTGCATGTGCACATGGAATCAATAAATGTCTGACAAGAAAATGACTTATTACTGCTTCGACCCCTGCAATAACATCTACACCATTTCCTTGTCGATAAAGTTTAGTCTCTAATCCATTACTATCATCAGGGAAGCGAGTTACTACAGCAATTGCAGTTGCACCAGCTTTCTTAAGTTTTTCAGCAGCTCTTAGAAGAACATCTGGCTCTTCGATATCCCCCCAACTCGATCCGCTTAAACCTTTTTTTAGATTAATTTTTATGGCTCTCTCAGTGGTAATTACAGGGCCAATATTTAACCCCAAACTCGCGACACAGCCGTCAGCAACTTGTAAATGTCTTTTCTTTAAATCAGGCTCTAATCCAGCATCTAATAGCAAGCCTACTTTTTGTTGTCTTACTGGTTTAAGAAATACTTCTCCAGCAGCAAAAAGATTCAAACTATACCCTTCTACATATTGGATACAAGAATCTGGCCAATATAAAGATCCACCATTCATAACATTGGGATGAGTTATTAAACATTCACTAGCAGAAGCCAATAATCTTGCTGCAGGGATTGCATCCCCTGCATACCCACCAACACTGCACCCTATTCCAGTAGGTATAATCAATAATGTTGGTAAAGGATCTGTAATAGTCATAAAGAAATCAATTCAATTCAGAATTAATACATTTCCCCTTCTCTTGATTAATAATCAAAACAACTTCGACCGATATTACCTGGATTTTTTTTTCAGAATGAGTCTTCACTGAAGTAATGGCCCACCTAAGTGGTTCACCATACTCCATTAGCTGAGATAAAATATAATTTTTCAAGCCAAATACACTTAATTCAGAAGGCCAATCAAGGTCTAATTCTATAAATTCAAGATTCACGTTATTAATTAATCATACTTTGAGAATTCGCAAAGTATAAGACAAAAAATAAACTACGCTGCAGCGCCACCCACAACTTCTAAAATTTCTTGCGTAATTGCTGCTTGCCTAGCCTTGTTATAGTCAATAGTAAGGTTTTTAGCCAATTCCTTAGCATTATCACTAGCGTTATTCATTGCAGTCATTCTACTCGCTAACTCAGAAGCAGCAGACTCCTGTAATGCACGTAGTAATTGATTCTGTAAATAAAGAGGTAAAAGAGCATTCAAAAGTTGATCAGGGCTTTGTTCAAAAACAATATCCGAAGGTAATTTTGGCTCCTCATTCGAAGGAGCAGTATCTTTCTCAATAATTAATTGGCTATCTTTTGTAGTTAATCTAAAGATTTCATCTTCTGAATCTGCTATTCCTTGAGGATCCAATGGTAAAAGAGTTTGTATTGTTGGATTACAACTAACCAGGCTTACAAACTTAGTAAAAATGACCTCTACTCGATCAGTACTTTCCGAGAGAAATTCTGCTAACACTTCACTCGTAATAGAGCCAGCATCATCAGAAGTAGGAACTTGTTCTAATTCTTTAAATGTAGCCCTTATGTTATAAAGACTAGATCTATTCTCGAAATAACCTATTGCTTTCTTACCTATTAGTACCAGGTCAGGACTAAATCCTTGACCTTTTAATTCGGCATAGCGTTTCTCTGTTCGTTTAATAATATTTGCATTATAACCTCCACATAATCCTCTATCCCCAGTAACAGCCAAGAGAGTAATTGTCTTAACTTCACGCCTATTCAGGAGAGGAGAATCAGCAGCTTCAAACTGCATTCTTGATTGTATATTTTCTAAAACCCTTGCCAATCGATCAGCAAAAGGCCTACTTCGTAGGACTTGATCCTGAGCTCTTCGAACTTTCGCAGCAGCAACGAGCCTCATCGCTTCTGTGATTTTTCTGGTGTTCTTGACAGATACAATTCTGTCTCTTATGTCCTTGAGGTTAGCCATAGGTAATTGTCTCTCTTAGGTAGCCTTTGTTTAAGCCGCAAGCATGGAGGATTTAACCTCGTTTATAGCGTCTTTCAGCATTGATTCAGATGCTTCACTTAAGACTTTTTCGGAGAGAACATTCTTAATGAAATCAGCCTTATTTGTTTTTAGATAATCCCGCAGTTCACGAGCAAATTTTGTGACTGCCTCCTCAGGCACCTCATCAATCAATCCTTTAACACCTGCATAAACAATTGCTACTTGTTCAGCTAAATTCAAAGGATCGAATTGAGGTTGCTTAAGAAGTTCTCTTAGCCTTTTCCCTCTACCTAATTGCTTTTGAGTAGCCTCATCAAGATCTGAAGCAAATTGAGAGAATGCCGCAAGTTCATCAAACTGAGCTAGTTCAAGCTTTAAAGTACCGGCAATTTTCTTTATAGCCTTCGTTTGAGCAGCTCCTCCTACTCGGCTAACTGATATACCAACGTTGATTGCAGGTCTTAATCCAGAGTTGAATAAATCAGAGCTTAAGAAAATCTGACCATCAGTAATTGAGATAACGTTGGTGGGTATGTAAGCAGAAACGTCACCAGCTTGAGTTTCAATAATAGGCAAGGAGGTCATTGATCCCGCACCCATCGCATCAGAAAGTTTTGCAGCCCTCTCAAGTAATCGACTATGGCAATAAAAAACATCTCCTGGATATGCTTCACGACCAGGTGGACGACGTAAAAGCAACGACATTTGCCTGTAAGCCTGAGCTTGCTTGGTTAAATCGTCATAAATAACTAGTGTCGCCTTACCTTGATACATAAAATGTTCAGCAATTGCTGCACCTGTATAAGGGGCTAAATATTGCAAAGCCGCAGCTTCAGATGCTCCTGCATTAACAATAATCGTGTAATCCAAAGCTCCTTTTTCTTTAAGAACTTCAACTACATTTGCCACTGATGCTTGTTTTTGACCAACTGCTACATAAACGCAAACAACATCTTGTCCTTTTTGATTGATGATTGTATCGATTGCTATTGCAGTTTTCCCTGTTTGACGATCTCCAATAATCAACTCTCTCTGACCTCTTCCAATAGGAATCATCGCATCAATAGATGTAATCCCAGTTTGCATAGGCTCATGTACTGACTTCCTCTTAATGATTCCAGGAGCGATTGACTCAATTAATCTTGAGTCGGTTGTAGCCATCTCTCCTTTCCCATCAATTTGCTGTCCAAGAGGGTTAACAACTCTTCCAAGCATTGCCTCGCCAACTGGGACTGAAGCAATCTTTCCAGTTGCTTTAACCGTGCTTCCCTCTTGTACTCCTAAAGCTTCACCCATCAACACGACACCAACATTGTCATCCTCAAGGTTTAAAGCAATTCCTTCTGTTCCATCTTCGAATTCAACTAGTTCACCAGCCATAACCTTTTCAAGGCCATAAACTCTTGCGATACCATCACCAATCTGTAATACAGTACCTACATTGCTTACAGATACTGATTTATCGTAATCAGCAATCTGCTGTTTAAGGATTGAACTGATCTCGTCGGGACGTATAGAAACCATGGGATTAACTTAAGTTGGGGAAGATGAAAGGGAAGAAGAAGAGAAGGAAGTCAGAAGAAAATTAGCTGACCTTGGCCAAAGCAAGACCAAGTCGCCTGACTTGACCTGCGATGCTGGCATCGATGACCTTTGATCCAACATTGACCACAAAGCCACCTAGTAATTCAGAGTCGACTTTGAGATCGATTTCCAAATTATCTGTACCAGCTATAGATTGTACTTTCTTAAGTAGCTCAGATTGTTGATCTTCATTTAAAGCTGTAGCTGAAGTAATTGTTGCTAAAGCAATGTTTCTTTGTTCTCGATAGATTTCCAATAATCTTTCAAGAACAGAATTCAACAATCCAATTCTCTGTCGATCTGCCAAAAGTTTGAGAAGGTTTAAGAAAGAGGGAGTGACTTGACTAGAGAAAAGCTTTTCTAAAGCTAATTTCTTCTGATTAACTTCTAAAACTGGCGATGACATCGCATCACTAAATTCAGGGCAAGTATCCCAAAGTTCTAAAATAGATTTAGCCTGAGTTACTACTTCATCAACCTCGTCGCGGCTCTCAGCGACTTGAAGGAATGCTTCAGCATATGGAGTAGTAATAGTATTAAGTAGTGGCATTAGTTGTCTCCAATATTTTTAATTGACTGTTTAAGAAAATTATCTTGAGTATTTGAATCTAACTTTTTAGGAAGCATTGCTAATGCTTTCTCAATAGCAAGTTCTGCTGCCTCTTTTCTTAATTGAGAAGTCACTCTTGCAGCTTCAGCATTTAAGTCAGATGCTGCGCCTTGTTTAATTCTTGCCATTTCCTCAACAGTTCTTTTTTCACTCTCTAGACGAATTGCTTCTGCTCTCGCTTTGCAATCATTTCTGATTTTGTCTGCTTTTTGCTTGGCTGAGGCAAGTTCGTCTTTTGCTTGAGAAAGAGAATCTTGTGCTTGAGCCAGGCGCTCTTCTGCTTCTTTCAAGTCAGAAAGAATTGTAGTTCTTCTTCTTTCAAGGATCTTTCCTAAAAAGCCAGGCAAGAACTTGTAGAGACCAAAAACAACAACAGCTAAGTTGATAATGTTGGTCTCAAAAATATTTAAATTTAGGCCAAAGCCTTCGGAAGCGAAAATTAAAGAAGTCATTTTTTTGCTAAGAGTCTTTCAATAATCAAATCACCAAGACTGTCAGACTCGTTTTTGAGTTGATTAAGAGCTTGATCTCTTTGTGAATCAATCTCACGTCTAGCTTTCTCTCTTGATGCATTTGCCTCTGAAGTAGCAAGAGCAAGAGCTTCTTTATATAGATTCTCAGAATCTTGCTCTGCCTCAAGAATCACTTTCTGGGCTTCAAGACGAGCTTCTTTGAGCTGATCTTTGAGTTCAGTCTCTAGTCTTTCAACCTCAGCAATTTTTTTCTTTGCTTCTGCCCGACTTGTATTTACATAATCCTCTCTTTCTTCAACTACCTTTCCAACAGGTTTGAAGAAAAGAGCATTAAGTATGAAAGTAAGCAATACAACTTGAACCGCCATAAGCGGAAGAGTTGCATCGAAATCAAACAGACCTCCCTCAGAGGCACCAAACAAAAACAAAGTTTGCATTAGCTAGGGTTGCAAGAATTTAAGCGAACCGGATACCGGAAATTGAAATTTGCTAGAGATTTTTCAAATTTTGGGGCTGATAGATAAGTCAAATTTATTAATTTACTCAATCAGCCCTTTTTGAAATATTCAACCAGCAAAAGGGTTAGCAAAGAGAAGCACCAATGCAACCACAAGACCATAAATGGTTAGTGATTCCATGAAAGCGAAAGAAAGAAGCAAAGTACCTCTGATTTTTCCCTCAGCTTCTGGTTGACGGGCTATACCCTCTACTGCTCCTTGTGCAGCACTACCCTGACCGATACCAGGACCTATTGCGCCAAGGCCTACAGCTAATCCAGCTGCAACAACTGATGCGGCGGTGGTAATGGAATCCATAATTCTGCTAAAGATGTGTAGCGCTTTTAACGCTTATAGAGTTGTGATCGGGAGTTTATACCTGCGAGGGGTGCATCTCATAGTTCTTGAGATGATACTGAAAGAATTTCAGGCCTCAAAGCAGGAAATTTGCTATTGAAAAGTTAATTCAGTAGCAAGGAATCATGATTAATGATGCTCTTCGACTGCTTCCCCGATGTAATAGGCAGCAAGAGTTGCAAAAATCAGAGCTTGAATAGCACTAGTAAACAAGCCTAGAAACATTACAGGAACTGGAAGAACAAGAGGTACAAGAAAAACAAGTACCGCTACAACAAGTTCATCAGCCAGAATGTTTCCAAATAAACGGAATGATAGAGAAAGAGGCTTTGTAAAGTCTTCAACAATTTTGAACGGGAGCATTATTGGCGTTGGGTGAACGTAATACTCGAAGTAACGCAAACCTTTATTGCTCAACCCCGCATAAAAATATGAGAGAGATACCAGTAGTGCTAAAGCAACAGTCGTGTTTATGTCAGCTGTAGGTGCCCCAAGTTCGCCACTTGGTAGTTCAATCAGCTTCCAGGGAACTAATGCTCCGCCCCAGTTGCTCACAAAAATGAACAGAAAGAGGGTTCCGATGAAAGGCATCCAATCTCTATAAACCTTTTCACCAATTTGTGTTCTTGCGAGATCACGTATGTAATCCCAAAGAAATTCCAAAAGATTTTGCACACCTTTTGGATCACGTTCCATTTTTTTTGTTCCAATGACCACTAAGGCAAGCAAAGCGCCTATGAGCAGCCATGAAGTCATAAAAACTTGGCCATGAATTCTAAAATTTCCAATTTGCCAATAGAGATGTTGACCCACCTCTAATTCAGCCAAAGGAAAAACAAATGGTAAAAAACCCATTTATCTGGAAGTTAGGTTGCGTAGAAAATAAACGCCAAACAAACAAAACTTAAAAATTGAATTCCTAAAAAGCATTTAAGGCATTGATAGAAACTGAATAATTAACGCTGGTTTATAAAGCAAAAATCCTAATAAAGCCGGAATTAAATCAAGCTGAGGAAATCTAGAAGATACCAAAACCAAAATGACCGGAACTAACAACTGGACTTTACCGACGATTTTTGATGAAGTACCTAGTTTTCCAACTCCGCGAGCAAGCAAGCGAAAATAAAAAATTCCTGATAAAGCACCTACAAGAAGGCTTGCACTAGCTTGGATTCCCCAAAAGAAACCTGCTATGCCAACAGAAAAAAAAGTCAATAAAAATGTCAGACGGAATACTCGAAATTGAAGTTCAAGATATTCATCTGATTTGATTACAGACGATGAGTCCGATGAATCAATATCCAGAAGAGGATCATGACTTGAGCAATTTCCAACAGTCTCAGATGCCACAAAAATTCCTCCTATTGGAGTTCCTTAGTGGTAGTGAGAAGTTGTTTTGCAAACAAGACACCTAAGCTCTCTGCAAAGGCCCGGGGAATCTATCACGAGACTTGCATCAAAACAAAAAAAATTTTTATCAATAAATTGAAAAGTTGGTTAATTTAATAACTAGAGCAAAAATTTTTAGCACAGTTTTTATATATCTATCTAATCCAAATCAATATATAGTCTCCTTAAAAGTTTAATCCTGATGATATAAAATTAAATGCTTAATATTTGATCTGTTATTTTTTATCTCTAAAAACTAACAATTAACTTTGAACTTATGAGAATCTTCTGGAATTTTATGCAATTCCATAAAAAAGTAAATTAAATAAATTTAAAGACTTGGCAAGAGAGCAATTAAGCGGCTCAATGGTTTATAAGCAAAAGATCCTTTGAATAATATCTCTAAGAAAAGAATTCATTCAGAGCCCAGAAGGAAAAATACTTATGAATCAAAAAATTATCTGAGTAACTTTATACACAACAAAATACTTCCGTTGCCTTGGTCTTTTTGGCCAAAGGAGGGGCGCTTGATCATGGGATTAATTGCCTTTTGGAGCATATCAGGAATCTTGATTCTTGGATCAGCTAGTTGGTGGGTAGCCAGTAGAGAAATGGGAGAAGGTGCTTATTACGTAAAAAGACAACTAATTTGGCTGGTCGCTAGTTGGAGCATTTTCTACATCGCTATAAATATCCATCTAAAAAATTGGCTCAGGCTATCAGGACCTTGTCTTTTTATAGGTATGGTCCTGATAGCATTAACGAGCTTTTTCGGTAGCACTGTTAATGGGTCTACTCGATGGTTAATTATCGGCCCAATCCAAATTCAGCCATCGGAGTTAATCAAACCTTTTATCATTCTTCAAAGTGCAAAGCTTTTTGGCCAATGGGAAAGAATAAATTCAGAAAAAAAAATTTTTTGGTTAACTATTTTTGCATCTATTCTAATATTAATTATAAAGCAGCCAAATTTAAGCACCGCTGCATTAATAGGAATATTACTTTGGATGATTGCATTAGCATCTGGCATTAACTTTCGAAATCTTATTAACACGGCAATATCAGGTTTTTTTATTGGTTCAATAAGCATTTTTTTTAATGCCTATCAACAAAGTCGCGTTATGTCATTTATTAATCCATGGAAAGATCCACAAGGAAGTGGATATCAATTAATTCAGAGTCTTTATGCTATTGGTTCTGGTGGGCTATTCGGAGAAGGTTATGGTCTTTCAATGCAAAAATTACAATACTTGCCTTACAGGAGTACTGATTTTATATTTGCTGTTTTTGCTGAAGAATTTGGATTCTTCGGATCTATTTTACTTTTATCTTTTCTGCTTGTAGTTGCATATTTAACACTTAAAATATCTATTAATTGTAGGAATAATTATTCTAAACTAATCTCTATTGGATCAGGTACTATTCTTGTTGGCCAATCAATTATGCACATAGCAGTTTCATCAGGAGCTATGCCTACAACTGGTCTACCCTTCCCTTTGATTAGTTATGGGGGAAACTCATTGATTTCGAGCTTACTAATAGCTGCTTTATTGGTCAGATCCTCTATTGAATCCTCAGATTATCTAGTTAAAAATCTCTCAAAGAGACTTTTAACTAGATAATCTGGTGTAAGGACTTATAGTGGCAAATCTCTTTTTGAACATTTCTTCGATAAGTTTAATTTTCTCTGATTTGACTCGTTATGGCGAGCAGTTAATTAATAACGGGCTCAATAATCCAACCCCCCTAACAATTCTGATAGTTTTCACAGGAGGACTTCTGACTAGCTTGGGCCCCTGTTCATTATCACTTTTACCAATAACAGTTGCATACTTAGCTGGATTTAAAAATAACCAAAGCCCTTTACAAAAAACGATTAGTTTCTGCGGCGGTATAGTTATTTCACTTGTGGTTTTAGGAAGTTTAAGCGGCTTTTTAGGAAAAATTTATGGTCAATTACCAGGTTTCTTTTCAATATTCATAAGTTTTCTAGCAATAATTATGGGTCTTAATCTGCTGGGGATTTTTAAATTCTCATTTCCATCTGGTCCTGACCCTGAAATCTGGAGAAATCAAGTTCCCCCTTCATTCGCCCCAATTTCGGCAGGTTTTGCTTTTGGATTAGCATCATCGCCTTGTACTACTCCGGTTCTTGCAGTTCTTCTCGCCTGGGTTGCTAAGCAAGGTAATCCCTTCAGTGGAACGATTTTTCTTGGATGTTTTGCGATTGGACAAATTGTTCCTTTATTTATTGCAGGTAATTTTGCAGCAAGTATTCCAAAATTATTGTCTTTACGACCTATTGGCAAATGGGTTCCACCTATCAGCGGAGTGATTTTGTTAACCATAGGTCTTATAAGCCTTCTTTATATTTGGATCTAAAATAAATGAAAAAAATCAGCCAAGTTTTAAACTGGCTTTCTAGCTTAAAAATTGCAATATTACTATTACTATTAATAGCGATTTCATGTGGAGCTGGGACTTTAATACCACAACAAGAACCAGATCAATTCTATTACGATAATTTTAATAAAAATCCTTTTCTTGGAATAATTAATGGAAATATATTATTACTTTTAGAATTCAATCATGTCTATACAAGCTTCTGGTTTTTATGCTTACTCATTTGGCTTGGTTTGGCTCTTTCAGTTTGTAGTTTCAGAAGACAATTACCTATACTTAAATCAGCATTAAACTGGATAGATTATAAATCGCCTCGTCAAATAGCAAAACTTTCTATTTCTCAAACATTAGTGACTAATAATTACTCGGAAAGCTTAGCAAAAATTAAAATTTATTTAAAAGACAAAGGTTGGAATATAAAAGAAACAGATGGAAGAATAGCTGCTCGACAAGGAGTAATAGGTAGATTAGGACCTATATTAATTCATCTAGGTATGATCCTATTAATGATAGGGGCAACATACGGATCATTAAATGGAAAAACCATAGAAAAATTCTTAGCCCCTGGGAGATCAATAGATTTATTAAATAATAATGAGGAGAAAGGATTAACTATTGAGTTACAAAAGTTTCAAATAGAAAGAGACCCTCAAGGAAGAGCTGAGCAGTATCGGTCTATAGTCAATGTTATTGAGCCAAATGGAAGTAATCAATCAAAGGAAATTAGCGTTAATTATCCATTAAGATACAAAGGACTTACATTATACCAAGCCGACTGGTCTTTAGCGGCAATAACTATTCAAATTGAAAATAGTCCAAAATTGCAAATCCCAATAGAACATATTCCCGCTCTGGGGGAACAAGTTTGGGGGACAATTATACCTACAAGAAAAGATATCAACGAACCAATCTTAGTAACTGTAAATAGTGAACTAGGACCAGTAAGTATTTATAATAGTGATGGTACATTACTTACGACCTTAAGCACAAATAAGGAAGCAAAGGTCAAAGAGACTTTAATAAAGATAATAAATATAATCCCCAGTAGTGGGCTACTTTTAAAGTATGACCCAGGGGTACCTCTTGTATATACAAGTTTTGCGATAATACTCATTGGAGGTTCACTTAGTATTATTTCCACTAAGAAAATCTGGATCTTACATGAAAAGGAAAAATCTATGATTTATATAGGTGGATTAAGTAATAGAAATCTTTCTGGTCTCTCAAAAGAATTGCCAAAATTTATTAGTTTCTTAGAGAATTAGATCTAAGTTATTTCTTTTCCCATGGCAGACTCTAATGATTGTATGAACATTACCTCTAGGATTGAAATCAGCTTCTAG
>QCHH01000012.1 GCA_003279585.1 Prochlorococcus sp. AG-402-A08
TGCCGCAGAGAAGAAAGCCGTAGCAGAGAGGAAAGCTGCCGCAGAGAAGAAAGCCTTAGCAGAGAAGAATGCTCAAGCTAGTAATAAATTTAAGTCTCCAACTCAACTTGATTCACAACAAAAACGAGACTCAAGAACTGAATTGTTAACGGTATCCGTTTCATTAAACACAGGAAAGATCGTATCAATAGCATCTATAGGGATTTTGGCTTCGGCTATTCTTGTTTCTGCGATGGTATTTATTGCTGGGTAATTCAATTTCACGAATATCTATGTGAAAGCAACTTTTTTATTCTGACTTTCTGCTATGTTTTCGTTCTTGTAGTTTTAGATAAACCTAAACTGTGCTTAAAGAAAGAATCCAAGAGGTTTTTGATTTCACTAAAAGTGAGTCTCCCTATAGGAAAGCTAATAAAGGTTGGATTAATCAAGATATATTTTTAGATTTAAGTCCCTCTGCTGATACATATAAACAAACAAATGAAGCTGCTAAAGTAACGTTATTTTGGTCTCCAATAAATAGTTTTTTATCGAACATTTTTTTGATTATTATTCTTGGTTCAATAATTGTATTTACCTCATTATCTTTTACGAAAGGTAGATTTGATTTTAATCTATTTAATAATTATGTAAGTAATGATATTGTAAAAGTTGATGAAAATAAAGCTCTAAATATTAGTATTTTAAAGGATATAGATTCTATGAATTCAACAATACAAAAAAATCTTGAGACAAAAGACTTAGATAAATCAAATAAAATCAGTTCATTAGATAATGATTTCAAGAAAGCAGATGAAAAAATAATAACTAAAAAAATAGATAAACAAGATAAGTCAATAAAAGAAACTGAAAGTAATAAAGATTTGAAGATATTACAAAATAAGAAACCCAAATCAAATTTTATTTGAACTATTTTTTGGATGCCAATAAAAATTCTTTGGTTTTTTAAAAATTGTTTTATCAGTTAAACTTTTTTTGTTTTTTGGCAGAGTTAGATGCTTTAATCGAATTGATTTTTATGAGTTTTTAAGGTGTCTGAAGCAAAGGGTAATCAACTCGCAACTATATCTGTTTACTTAAATACACCAATAATAGCGGTGCTTTTGGCTGTTGGATTTCTTTTGGGATCTATTTTATTTGCTGGAATCTTACTTATTGCTAAATAGCTAATTTGTTTAACTCACTGCTAATCGCAGGAAGTAAAAATTGATCTTTGACTAATTCTTTCCCAGTTGTAAAAACGACTGCAAGCATAGGATTCTTATTAGGTGCTAACCACCATGCAACATCATGGCGAACTTCACTCATTAGACCCGCTTTGCTCCAAAGTTTAGAAGCCAAAGGAATGCCTGCTCCTAAAAAACCATCTACTTGATTCTCTAAATCTTGCTTGCGAGCAACAGGATCGAGTGAGCGATGAAAAATTTTTATTAAATGCTCGCTTGCTGATTTTGGGAGCATTTCATGAGTCATTAATGATTCAAAGATTCTGGCACTCCCATCGGTTGTCATGCTGTTTCGATTCTCATTTTTTTTTCCATAAAAATCTTTTTCCCTTCCAAAAGGTCCTTCATTCCAAGTCTTTTGACTGCAGTTCCAATTTTTTATTTCAGGCCATCTAAGATCATCTAGCCAGTGGTTAATTAATTGCCTTTGGATTTTCCATGCTTGATAGTTTGACTCCTTAAGAGATGGACCACTTGATGTACCTGTTAAAAGATCTAAAATATAACTTGTGGCGTCATTATTGGAGTTTGCGATCATTTCATGCAATGCTCTTCTAAGTTCTTCTGAGTCAACAATTAAGTCTTCTTGTAGCCATACCTGCGTCGCCAATGCATAAACTATTTTTACTACGCTTGCAGGATAAAAACTTCTGTCTGAATTCCACCCTGTCCCATATCCACTAGATGACGATGGACTTTTCTTGTCATAACGAATGCATGTTATTGCAATATTTTCTTGAAGGTTTGGACGACCTTCTTTTTCAAACCTATCGAGTAGACCTTTCAGGCAATATGCCATTTCAGGGTCTGGTTGGTAGAACGCCATAGCGCTCGAGAATAATTCAATATGACCTTAGAGGTTTTGCTAACTAAAGCTTCATTTGTTTTGGGAAGTTTATGGAAACTGCGAATAAATATTGATGGATTTAAAAGTGAAAATAGTGATGAATTAGTCACGCAAGCATGTATTGGTAGGAGTTTTCAATTGATTGAGTGTTTAACATCTGATTTTAAAAATAAGAAAATGATCGATAGAGTTAAAGTGCGTCTTTTGGAAGATGACTATATTTGTTGGTTTAGATTTTCTGAATTAATCCATCAAGCTTCAAAAATAGAATCATGGGAATCTGAATCGCTTAATGAAGAGAAAATTATTTCTAGGATCCCTGGGATATTGTCTTGGACAAAGGCTGCGAAAAAAATGAGTAATGAATATTTGTGGGGAGGAACTATAGGTCCAAATTTTGATTGCTCTGGTTTTGTTCAATCTGCTTTTGCAAGTTCAGGCATTTGGATACCAAGGGATGCTTATCAGCAGGAAAAATTCTGCCAAAATATTGGATTTGATATTGAAGCTTTAGGCAACGAATTAAAAGCTGGTGATTTACTTTTCTTTGGATCGGCTGATAAATGTACCCACGTTGGATTACATATTGAGAATGGTTTTTATATTCATAGTTCTGGGGTAACTGATGGGCATAATGGAATAGAGATAGATGGTTTATTTCAACCGAATCTTGGAAGAATTTCTTCTTTTTACAGATCTAAATTTAGATCTGCCGGAAGAGTGATCTCTTGTTACCAGAGTGACAAACTTTAAAGAAGATTAATTTGCCTTTATGAGGAGTTTTGAATGAATTCTAATGTTGCACTATCAATAGTTGTTCCTATCTATAACGAAGAAGAAAGTCTTCCTTTTTTGGTGAAACAGTTATTAGAAGTTTTACAGCCTATGGATGAAACTTTTGAACTAGTTTTAGTTAATGATGGTTCATCAGATAAAAGCGCAGATGTAATTAGAAAACTAAGCTTTGAGATACCAGAATTAGTTGGAGTTCTTCTACGTAAAAACTATGGACAGACCGCAGCGATGGCAGCGGGGTTTGATATTTCTTGTGGAGAGATAGTTGTCACACTTGATGGTGATTTGCAAAATGATCCTGCAGATATTCCTTTATTAGTTAATAAGATTAGGGATGGATTTGATCTTGTAAGTGGATGGAGATATCGAAGGCAAGATGCTGCGATAAGTAGAAAGCTTCCATCAAAAATTGCTAACCGATTGATTGGGAAGGTTACTGGTGTGCGACTTAATGATTATGGATGTTCTTTAAAGGCTTATAGGAAAGAAGTGCTGACAGATATGAGATTATATGGAGAATTGCATAGATTCTTGCCTGTTCTTGCAAATATTGAAGGAGCAAGAATTACTGAAGTTAAAGTAAATCATAGAGCCCGTCAATTTGGATCTAGTAAGTATGGAATAGATAGAACTTTTAGAGTCTTGATGGATTTGTTGACTGTTTGGTTTATGAATAGATTTTTAACTAGACCTATGTATGTTTTTGGTTTTGGTGGGATTCTTGCAATTATTGGGAGCTTCATAACAAGCCTTTACCTATTAACAATCAAACTTTTAGGAGAAGATATAGGTAATAGACCTTTACTTATTTTTGCTTTACTTCTTGCAGTGACTGGAGTTCAACTTTTTGGGTTTGGTTTGCTTGGAGAATTGCAAATCCGTACTTATCATGAAAGTCAAAATAGACCTATTTATCGTATAAGAGATACATTTCGGGGGGGACGAGAAGCTTGAGATTTTTTATGTAAATCAAAAGTTCTCCCTTTGTAAGATGAAATTCCAGCAGCAGAAGCAATAACAACTCTACTATCGAAATCCTTTAATCCTCTTTTTAAAAAAGGTAATGCTTTATTGTTGTCCCATTGACTAGCAATTTGAATAGCTAATAGACGATCATTGGGGTTGCCAGAAATTAATTTAGTTAAACTTTTCTTTGTCTCTATTGAATTAAGTGAGTTTGGCTGTGAAAAAGGCTTAGAGTTTTTGTTATTCAGTTTTGTTGATTTTTGATTTTGTAAACTCTTATCGATTATCAATTCGGATGATGTTATCTCAGCTTTTGACAAGGAATCCTTTTGAGATTTGAAAAAAGCTGATGCCTTCGATTGTTTTTTTGAACTCCAAAGGATTAAAGCAATAATTAGAGCTAAACCACCTGCAAAAACTTGATTCATGATGAGAAAATTTGTTTAGTAGTGCATCTTTAAAGAAGATATACGGATTGAACTTTTATGTCATCAATGGGTTGTATTTGGTTTGATTAGATCATAATTCTATAAAATAAAGGTGGATTTATTGAAATAAGTAATGACTAGTGAACTAGCTTCAAGCTTGCTTCCCGCTGTTCTGATTCCATTAGTTGGAATAATGGGTCCGGCCGTTTTCATTGTTTTGATTGGTAGGTACATAACCGCTACTGAGTAATTTCAAAAATTTAATTTTCTACCAATTCTTTTAGCTCATGACTAAATCTCAAGAAACACTTATGCAAAAGTGGGCTGTGAAAACAGTCTCAGATCCAACTGTTGGCAATCTTCAAACTCCAGTTAATAGCGGTTGGTTTACAAAGATGGTTATAAATAATCTTCCTGTTTATAGAGAGGGCCTATCGCCAAACTTCAGAGGTCTAGAAACAGGCGCAATTTTTGGGTATTTGCTTTTTGGTCCTTTTTCTATGACAGGGCCTCTAAGGAATACGGATTTTGCCTTAACGGCAGGTTTGCTTGGCGGGGTGGGAGCTATTCAAATATTGACTGCTCTTTTTATTCTTTACAACGCTGCTGGCAAGGCTCCTAATGTCCAACCTCCTGATGCAACAGTAGCTAATCCTCCTTCTGATTTATTTACTAGAGCAGGATGGAGTGATTTTACAAATGGTTTTTGGTTGGGAGGCACAGGAGGTGTAGTTTTTGCTTGGTTGCTAATTGGTACTTTGCATCTAGATACGGTTCTCCCTTTGATTAAGGAATATCATTTACTTGGAGCTTAAAATCTTTCTAGAAGAATTTTAATTAAAATGCCCCTTGAATAAGGGGCTTTTTAATTCTCTAAATTATTTACTTCAATTGGCTGATATTTTTTTAAAAGCTTTAACTGAGATCAATTCATTTCTTTTTTTATTTTTCTAAGCCTAATTTCTTTATATTAAATGGATCTATTTTGCTGATAAATATCAATAGATAATCTAATAAATATTGGTTTCCATAAAAAAAAGAACACTGCTTATAAAGACAGTGTTCTTTTGACTGGAAGCTTGTTAAGGATTTATCCGAACTTACCTGAAGTAGATGCTATAACAAAGGCTCCAAAGGTTACAAAGTTTCCAACTGTGAAATGGGTTAAACCAACTAATCGTGCTTGTACAATTGATAATGCAACAGGCTTATCTCTCCAACCAACTAAATTAGCTATTGGAGTTCTTTGATGAGCCCAAACAAGAGTTTCTATAAGTTCTTGCCAATAACCTCTCCAAGAGATTAGGAACATAAATCCAGTCGCCCATATAAGATGACCAAATAAGAACATCCAAGCCCATGGAGATAAAGCATTTACACCAAATGGGTTGTATCCATTGATTAACTGAGAACTATTTAGCCATAAATAATCTCTAAACCAACCCATTAAATATGTACCAGATTCGTTGAATTGAGCAGTATTACCCATCCAAATTGCTAGATGTTTCCAATGCCAATAGAAGGTAATCCAAGCAATAGTATTTAAGGCCCAGAACATTGCTAAATAAGTAGCGTCCCAAGAAGAACTATCACAAGTACCACCACGGCCTGGTCCATCACAAGGGAAAGCAAAACCTAAATCCTTTTTATCTGGAATTAGTTTTGTTCCTCTAGCATCAAGAGCACCCTTGATAAGAATCAAAGCAGTTGTATGAAGTCCTAATGCAATAGCATGGTGAACTAAGAAATCTGCAGGTCCTATAGGTAAGAAATTTGTAAGAGCATCTGGTCTATTAATCATATCCATCCAGTAATGGTTTCCTGGCATGCTGCTTGCAGCTATTGATGCAGAACTAGATGCATTAGCTAATAAGGCATTAAATCCATACATCATTTTGCCGCTTGCAGCTTGAGCAAACTGAGCAAATACTGGTTCTATAAGAATCTGCTTTTCCGGAGTGCCAAAGGCTACAACTACATCATTGTGAACATAAATTCCAAGAGTATGGAAGCCTAGAAGCATTGTTACCCAACTTAAGTGGCTAATTAAGGCTTCTTTTGTACTAAGGATTCTTGCTAATACATTATCTTTATTGAGCTCTGGATCATAATCTCTTACAAAGAAAATTGCTCCGTGAGAGAACGCACCAACCATCAAGAACATTGCTATGTATTGATGATGGGTATATAGAGCTGACTGAGTTGTGTAATCCCGTGCGATAAATGCATATGAAGGAAGTGCACCCATATGCTGGGCGACCAAACTACAAGCAACACCTAAAGAAGCGAGTGCAAGTCCAAGTTGAAAATGGAGTGAGTTGTTAACTGTCTCGAACAATCCATTGTGTTTTATGCCGAAATAACCCTTATGTGGATCTTTTGGGTGACTTGTATTGTGTGCTTCAACAATTTCTTTAAGACTATGCCCAATACCAAAGTTAGTTCTATACATATGACCTGCAATTATAAATACAACTCCTATAGCCAAATGATGGTGAGCAATATCTGTTAGCCAAAGTGATTCACTTTGAGGATGAAGTCCACCTAAGAAAGTAAATATCGCTGTACCAGCTCCTTGAGTAGTTCCAAAAACTGCATCAAGAGAATCAGGGTTTTGCGCATAAGCTCCCCAATTTCCAGAGAAAAATGGAGTTAGACCTTCTGGATGAGGCATAACAGTTAACCAGTTATCCCAGCCAACATGTATTCCTCGTGATTCGGGTATGGCTACATGAATTAAATGACCAGTCCAAGCAATACTGCTAAATCCAAAAAGAACAGCTAGGTGATGATTTAATTGTGATTCTGCATTCTTAAACCATGCTAATGATGGTCTGTATTTAGGCTGAAGATGAAGCCATCCAGCAAACAATAACCAGCAGACAAGAATATTGATAAATATTGCACCCTGAAAAAGTTGCTCATTAGTTCTCATACCAATTGTGTACCACCAGTGGTATAAACCTGAGTAAGCAATATTGACTGGAGAAGTCGCTCCTGCCTGAGTCAGAGCATCAGTAAGACCTTGACCAAAATGAGGATCCCAAATTGCATGAGCAATTGGACGAGTATGAGTTGGATCTAGAACCCATTGCTCAAAGTTTCCTTGCCAAGCAATGTGAAAAAGATTTCCTGCCACCCAAAGCCCAATGATGGCTAGGTGACCAAAATGAGTAGAGAAGAGTTTTTGATATAACTGTTCCTCTGTCATACCGTCATGACTTTCGAAGTCATGAGCGGTAGCTATGCCGTACCAGATTCTTCTGGTTGTAGGGTCTTGAGCAAGACCCTGACTAAAAGATGGAAATTTAGTTGCCATTTTATAAAAGATCAGAGAGGGTCAGCCGAGACCGATTAAGCGAGCGTGGAAGAAGGCCCAAGTTGTAGCAATTCCTCCTAGAAGGAAATGAGCTGCTCCGACTGCTCTACCTTGAGTAATAGATAGAGCTCTTGGTTGAATAGTTGGTGCCAACTTAAGTTTATTGTGAGCCCAAATAATTGACTCAAATAATTCTTGCCAGTAACCACGGCCACTGAATAGGAACATAAGACTAAATGCCCAAACGAAATGTGCTCCTAAGAACATCAAACCGTACATACTTATAGGCTGACCATAACTTGTAAGGACCTGTGATGACTGTGCCCAGAGGAAATCTCTAAGCCATCCGTTAATAGTTATGGAGCTTTGAGCAAAGTTGCCTCCTGTAAGTCCCCATACATCACTTTGCATTTTCCATGAGAAGTGGAAGATAACTACTGATAAACCGTTATACATCCAGAACAATCCAAGGAAGACATGATCCCAAGATGAAACTTGGCATGTACCTCCTCTTCCTGGTCCATCACATGGGAATCTAAATCCAAGATTTGCTTTGTCAGGAATTAGTCTGGAGCTTCTTGCGAATAAAACTCCCTTTAGAAGAATCAGAAGGGTTACGTGGATAGTAAAAGCATGGATATGGTGAATCATGAAATCGGCAGTTCCTAAAGGTATAGGAGCGATTCCAATTTTTCCCCCAACTTGACTTACGGAACCATTAAAGACCTCGCTAACTAAGCCACTTTGAAGGTTTACATTCGCACCAGCAAGAGTGGTAGAGCCAGCAGCTGAATGATGAATATTTTGAATCCATTGAGCAAAAACAGGTTGCAGTTGGATTCCTGTGTCACTGAACATATCTGCAGGTCTTCCTAACGCCCGCATTACATCGTTATGAATATAAAGACCAAAACTATGGAAACCTAAGAACATGCAAGCCCAATTCAGATGACTAATTAATGCATCTCTTGCTTTCAAGATCCTGTCTAGAACGTTATCAATGTGAACAGCTGGGTCATAGTCTCTAATCATTGCGATACCAGCATGAGCTGCTGCACCAACAATGAATAATCCTCCTATCCACATGTGGTGTGTAAATAGACCTAGGACAGTTGGGTAATCAATCGACAAGTACGGATATGGGGGCATCGCATACATGTGATGGGAAATAATGATGCTCAAGGAGCCAATCATTGCGAGGTTTAAACCAAGCTGAGCATGCCAACTATTAGCTAAAAACTCATAAATTCCCTTATGTCCATTTGGAGCAGGAAAAAGAATTGGATCTCCAGCATGATTATCTAGTATTTCTTTGAGGCTATGGCCTATACCAAACATTGTTCTATATAAATGACCGCCAAATACAGCTAGTACTCCAAAAGCTAAATGATGATGAGAAATATCTGTCATCCATAAGCTACCAGTAACTGGATTTAGACCACCTTTGAAAGTTAGGAAATCACTGAACGCCCACCAATTAGTCGTAAAGAAATTTTCAACTGTTCTTCCAGCGAGGCCAGGGAATATTTGACTAGCAATAGCAGGATTGCAAAGCTCATGGGGCAGAGGCATATCTGCAATTGAAGCAATTGGAATGCCATCAATAATTAGAGGCTTTCCCGCATCAATTGCGTCCATAAGGGCTGCGGTTGGTGCACCAATGTGAATGCAATGTCCAGCCCAAGCAATCGAACCTAATCCCACTAGACCAGCTATGTGGTGATTGAGCATAGACTCAAGATTTCTGAACCAATCAAGCTTTGGAGCAGCTTTGTGATAGTGATAGATGCCACCGTGCAACATTATGGCTGCCATTAGTAGTGCACCAATAGCCAAAGCCATGAGCTCGGTTTCATTGGTAATACCCCAGCCTCTCCACATCTGAAAAATTCCAGAAGTGATCTGAATGCCGTGATAATTACCTCCTAAATCCGCATTAAGCATCTCTTGCCCAACAATTGGCCAAACCACTTGTGCTCCTGGCTTGACATGAGTTGGGTCAGAGAGCCAGCCAGAATAATTAGAAAAGCGAGCTCCATGGAAAAAAGCTGCACTCATCCAAATAAAGATGACTGCTAGATGGCCAAAATGAGCAGAAAATACTTTCCTACTTGTTTCTTGGAGATCTCCAACATGGGTATCAAAATCATGCGCGTCAGCATGAAGATTCCAGATCCATGTAGTAGTCTTTGGCCCTTTAGCAAGGGATTTTGACCAAAAACCAGGCTTATCAAGCTTGGAAAAATCTACAGGGATTGCATCAGTCTCGATAGGTTTATCGAGAACTGGTTCTTTTTTTTGTTCTCTTTCTGGTGGGCTAATGGTCATCGAGTGATTCCTTCAGGAATGTGATCGAGGTTTTGGGGGCCTAATCTTGGAAAGACTAGGGTGAAATCTTTGTTAGGTAATTCTACTTATGAAGAGGAATTACTTGTTGAAAGATTTTAGGAATTCAAGACCTACCTTTGAAGTTACTTGAAAACCTATATAGGGGTTATGCCATAAGCATAAAGTAGACAGTCAGTTACTACGGAAGCATGTAACAAATGTTCTACACTTTTATTCTTGAGTGGTCATTGAATCCATGGTTTTTCTTAATTAGTAAATCTTTGCCTGCAGCGGAGTTCAGAAAAAAAACTTTTTTAGGTCTAGGGGCTTTACTTCTTATAGAAATTAATTAGCGAAAACACTTGTTGTGTTGGGCTTTATTGGCGTTGCAAAGTTTAATCAGATACTAATGGGTAGGTAGAAATACTATTAGACTTCTTGATAAAAGCTTTTTATTGATTTCAATAAATTTGTTGAAAGACTATTTCAGGGGTTTTTATTTTTATTTTTACTAAAGCTTTCTTTAAGAGGCTACCTTACGTAGATAAATAAAAATTTATTTCAGCTCTCATTCTGGAAAAAACATTAGTAAAAACTCCAAAAAGGATTGCATTTGGATTTTCTTTAAGCGCTTTGCCTTTGCTTGAGAGATTACAAGCAAGTAAATATGTAGATCAAATTTTTATATCCAAAGGTTCATCTTTTTTCTTAGAAAAAAAAATTGAAGGTTTAGTTGAATCCTCACCAATTGATTTTTTAAAAGATCATTGGCAGAAAAATAATAAATTAATTTTTTTAGGTTCAATCGGCGCCGTAGTCAGGCTCATTTCTCCTTTTGTCAAATCTAAAGAAGATGACCCAGCAATACTGGTCATGGATTCAAAAGCTAAAAATGTTATTACTCTTTTGGGAGGCCATAAGCAAGGTGGAGATCGATTTGCCAATGAATTAGCAGCTGCTTTAGAAGCAGAAGTGATTTGCACCTCAGATTCATTTACAGAAAGAAGAATCCCTTTGGATTGTTTTGGTGAAGGGTGGGGTTGGAAAAGAGGAGGAAAGAAAGTCGATTGGCGAAAGTTAATGATTGGTCAGTCTAAAGAACAAAAAAATATTGTTTTTCAAGCCAAAGGATCAAAATTGTGGCAGAAATTAAAGGGTTGTTCAAATTTCTCTTTTGTAGGGAAAAATGATCCAATATCTTTCAAAAATATCGAATTATATATAGGTCATGAAAATAGGAATATATGTTCATGGCATCCACCGACAATAATCATTGGAATTGGTTGTGAGAGAAATACAGATGAAAAAGTCATTCAAAGAGCAATTGATGAGTCTTTTAATCAAAATGGTTTATCACTTCTTTCAATCTCTGGTTTAGCAACTATTGATAAAAAAAATGATGAAATAGGATTATTAAATTTGTCAAAAAAAAATGAATGGCCAATTTATTTTTTTAGTGCCCTTGAACTTTCACAAGTCAAAGTGCCAACTCCTTCAAATGTAGTTTTGAATGAAATGGGAACTCCTTCAGTCGCTGAAGCTGCGGCAATTTTGTTAGGAGGTCATTCTGGAAGGTTAAAACAAGAAAAAAAAATCTATTATTCCAACGAGGATGAGTGTGGTGCAGTAACAATTGCATTGGTCGAGCTATCAATTCCATTTGCACCTCATAAAGGTGAATTGCATTTAATTGGCAGTGGACCTGGAGACTTGACAATGCTTACTCCTGACTCACGACTAGCTTTAACTAGATGCTCTGCTTGGATCGGTTATACCCCTTACTTAAATTATTTGGATTCAATTCGTCGTCCTGATCAGGTTCGTATTGATTCTGAATTAACTTTTGAAAAAGATCGATGTCAATACGCTATTGATCTTGCAAAAGAGGGAGTCAAAGTTGCTCTTATTTCTTCTGGCGACAGTGGAATTTATGGAATGGCAGGGTTGGCTCTTGAACTTTGGCTAAATGAAAAGATTGATTCAAGACCTTTATTTCAAGTACATCCAGGCATTAGTTCTTTTCAGATGGCTGCCGCAAAATTAGGTGCTCCTTTTATGAATGATTTTTGTTCTATCTCATTAAGTGATCTTTTGACTCCGTGGGATCAAATTGAGAAGAGAATAAAAAGTGCAGCGATAGGTGACTTTGTTATTGCAATATTTAATCCAAAATCAAAAAAACGTGATTGGCAGTTAAAAAAGACATTTGATTTGCTAATCGAATGTCGTAAACCATTCACGCCTGTTGCTATGGCTAGAGAGCTTGGGAGGCCAGATGAAAGTATAGAAATACATACTCTCGAAACCTTGCCATTTGATCAGGTTGATATGCTTACTATTTTGGTCATTGGTAATAGTCAGAGTGTTATTAAAAACAATAGATTTTTAACTCCAAGAGGCTATTTCTCTAATTAATTTTTTTTTTACTAGGAACCAGAAAATCAAATACTTAGTTATAAGCTTATTTTTAGTTATTAAATTGAGAAGAAGTTAAAAAATCAAGTCAATTTGGAAATTCTTTCTAAAGTTAGTTGGTTATTAAAAAAGCTTTGCTTAAACCAGACTGGTTACGTGTAAAGGCCCCTCAACAAGAGAGGATTGGAAATGTTGCTGATCTATTAGTTGATTTAAAACTCAATACAGTTTGTCAGGAAGCAAGTTGTCCAAATATAGGAGAATGTTTCGCAGGAGGAACAGCTACGTTTTTAATAATGGGACCTGCTTGCACTCGGAAATGCCCTTATTGCGATATTTCATTTGATAATTCGAAAAGGCTTTTAGATCCATCAGAACCTGATCGTTTAGGTGAAGCTGTTTACAGGATGGGCTTAACTCATGTCGTCATAACTTCAGTGAATCGTGATGACTTAGAAGATGGCGGCGCTAGTCAATTTTTGAAATGTATTAAGGCTGTTCAAAGCAGATCACCTTTTACTTCTATTGAAGTATTAATTCCAGATCTTTGCGGTAATTGGGATGCTTTGAAGATTATTTTGGATGCTGCTCCAAATGTACTAAATCACAATATCGAGACAGTTCCAAGGCTATATCCAAGAGTCAGACCTCAAGGAAAATATGAAAGGTCTTTGGAATTATTAAAAAGAGTTCGTGAAGGTTGGCCAAGAGTATATACAAAATCTGGATTAATGGCTGGATTAGGGGAAACAGATGAAGAGATTTTGAGTGTTCTTTATGATCTACATCTAAATAAAGTTGATATAGTAACTATTGGCCAATATTTATCACCTGGACCAAAACATTTACCTGTTAATAGATTTGTATCTCCTTCTCAATTTGATAGTTACCGTTTTGAGGGAGAAAATAAATTAGGATTTTTGCAGGTCATTAGTTCACCATTAACTAGAAGTAGTTATCACGCAGGAGAAGTTAAAAAATTAATGATTTCTCATCCAAGATGATTTGAAAACTTTGGTTGACTTCCATCAATTGATATCCATTCTTGAAGATCCCAGATAACTAAATCATGTTTAATCATTGGATCATTTTCTATGATCTTTTTTGCTGTTAAATAATTAGTTGCTTCAAAAATTAATAATCCTCCACCTCCAGGCATCTTTTTTTCATTAATTAAATATCCGCTATGGATGTAATGTCCAGAGTTGCTAATATCTTTTACCCATTCTTTATGCATTAATAAGAATTTATTCCTTTCACTATTAGATAATTCTAAGGTTCTATCTTTAAACTTTTCTGTCTTAATAAATATAGGCATTCTTTTTTGTCTATATTGTAACTTTCTCTAGAAATTCCTCGATACCTAATTTATTTTTTTCGCTTGGAGGAACTACTATTTTAAATAATTTTCTCCAAGAAGACCAGTCTGAGAGAATCTTTTGAGCTAAAGGACTGTTGGTTTTCTGATGATATTCAACAATTAAGTTATTTAAGAATTTTTCTTGGTTAGTTTCAGTTAGAAGATAAACCTCAACAATTTCTTTATTTATTCTTAAATCAAGTTCATTTTTTTGGTCAAGAATAAAAGCTATTCCTCCAGTCATTCCTGCACCTATGTTTCTTCCAGTTTTTCCAAGCACAACAATTACTCCTCCAGTCATATATTCGCAACAATGGTCTCCCGCTCCTTCAATAACAGCATGAGCTCCACTATTGCGAACACCAAAACGTTCTCCTGCTATTCCAAGGGCGAACAATTTCCCACCAGTTGCTCCATATAGACATGTGTTGCCAAGTATTACCTGAGTGTTCGATGTGTCATTAATAATTTCTGGAACAATCGTAATAGAACCTCCGTTAATACCTTTCCCTACATAATCATTAGCTTCACCTATCAAAGAAATATTTATTCCTTTTAAAATAAATGCACCAAAACTTTGCCCAGCTGAACCTTTAAAAATAAAATTTAAATTTCCATTGAAACCTTTATTTCCATATTTTTTAGCTATTTCTCCAGAGATTCGTGCACAAACACTTCTATCTGTATTAACAATTGGAATTTCTTTAGTTATGCTTCCATGAGTTTGAATTGCATTAGAAACTTCTCCATCTTTGAGGAGGGCATTTTCAAGAACTTCTCCATTACTATGAGCTTGAATTTCGTGGCTCAACCATGAACGATCTCTCGAGTTATCTATTGGTTTAAGCAGGCTAGATAGATCAACTTCCTTTGTTTTTGTTAATTCTAGATTTCTTGGAATTAAAAGATCTGTTCTTCCAATAAGATCCTCAACTTTTGCTACTCCAACTTGACTCATCAATTGTCTGACCTCCTCAGCCACGAAGATAAAAAAGTTAACCACATGTTCTGGTAATCCAGGGAATCTTTTTCTTAATCCTTCTTTTTGAGTTGCTACACCGACCGGACATTTATTTGTATGGCAAATCCTAGCCATTATGCAACCTTCGGCAATCATTGCGACTGTTCCAAAACCATATTCTTCTGCTCCAAGTAAAGCTGCAATTAGAACATCCCATCCTGTTTTTAGACCTCCATCTGCTCTTAATAAAACCCTTTTGCGAAGACCATTTTCTAATAAAGCGCGATGAACTTCCGTTAATCCAAGTTCCCATGGCAAACCAGCATGTTTAATTGAACTAAGTGGAGATGCGCCTGTCCCTCCATCATGTCCTGAAATTTGGATGACATCAGCATTTGCTTTGGCTACTCCTCCTGCAATTGTGCCAATCCCTATTTCAGCAACTAATTTCACACTGACTTTTGCAGTTGGATTAATTTGATGTAGGTCGTGAATAAGTTGGGCAAGATCTTCAATAGAGTAGATATCATGATGAGGAGGAGGAGAAATAAGGGCTACTCCTGGCTTGCTATTACGAAGCTTTGCTATATATTCATCAACCTTTGGCCCAGGTAATTGGCCTCCTTCTCCAGGCTTAGCACCTTGCGCTACTTTGATTTCTAATTGCTTTCCGCTAGTTAAATATTCAGGGGTTACGCCAAATCGGCCAGACGCAATTTGTTTAATAGCAGAACATGCAGTATCTCCATTTAAAAGTCCTTTTAGATTAGGTAATGTTTTTGATTGATTATTTTCATCAACATCATTGAGGACATTGAATCTCGCAGGATCTTCTCCTCCTTCACCACTATTACTTTTGCCTCCAATTCTATTCATTGCTATTGCAAGAACTTCATGTGCTTCCCTGGATAGAGCACCTAGACTCATTCCACCAGTGCAAAATCTTTGACAAATACTCTCAACACTCTCTACTTGATCAAGAGGTAAAGGTTGAATAGCTGTTTTAAATGTAAGGAGATCTCTGAGAGTAGTAGCTGGACGATTTTCTAGAAGTTGTTGATAAGTTTTGAAGTGGTCATATCCAGGCCCAGCTCTCACGGCAGAATGAAGAATTTTTGACATTTCTGGATTATTTAAATGAAATTCCCCACTATTTCGATATTGAACAAATCCATTAAAATCAAGTTTCTTTTGCTCTAGTTCTGGGAAAGCTTTTTTATGAAATGAAATCGTCTCGATTGATAATTCGCTCAGAGTTAGTCCTGCTATTCGACTTGTTGTTCCCTTGAAAGCTAAATCAATTAAATCAGCACCGATACCAATAGCTTCAAAGATTTGTGCTCCGTGATAACTTGCAAGTACTGATATGCCTATCTTCGACAGTATTTTTCTTAATCCATCTTCCATTGCTTTCTTTACATTATCTTGAGCATTCTCTATAGATAAATTAGATAACTTCCCATCGGAAATAAGTTTTTGAGTTTTAGGCAATTGCCACCAATGGCGAGTTGTTTCCCATGTCAACCAAGGACAAATTGCACTTGCTCCAAATCCAATTAGACAGGCTATGTGATGGGTACTCCAGCATTGAGCAGTATCTATAATTATCGAGGTTTTTAGTCTTAGTCCTTTTCTAAGTAAGTGATGATGTACTGCGCCTACAGCAAGAAGTGGGGGGATGTAGGATTTTTCTCGATTAATATTTCTATCTGAGAGAATTAGTATTTCTTTACCATTAATTACACTATCTTCTGCTTCTTGACATAGATTTTTAAGACCTTTATCTAAGTTTCCTTCATTATTAATAATAGGAATTAATATGGATAATTCTTTGCAATTAAGTTCAGAATTTATTATTGAAGTTAATTCTTTTTCATTAATAATTGGTGATTTAATATGAATTAGTTTTGCTGCATCTGCTTTTGGAGATAATGGTGCTTTTCTAACACCAAGATGCATTTCTAAGCTAGTAACAAGTTTTTCTCTAAGAGGGTCAATTGGAGGATTAGTGACTTGTGCAAATCTTTGTTTGAAATAGTCATAAAGAATATGTGATTTATTAGAAAGTATGGCTAGTGGAATATCATCTCCCATGCAATAAGTTGGTTCTTTTGCATTTGCTGCCATGCTATTAATTATGTAATCAAAATCTTCTGCAGTAAATCCAAATGCAATTTGTTTCTGTAGTAACTCTTGCTTATCAAATTTATTATTTACTTCCCAATTCTGGTTATTAAGGTTTATACGATTTGCTTTTAACCAGTCTAAGTATGGATATCTGTTTGCCGACTCTTCTTTGACATCCCAGTTTCGTAAAATCCTCTTTTTTTCCAAATCTACTGCGAGCATTTGTCCTGGCCCAAGCCGACCTTTTTCTTGTATTTGGTGTTCATCTAATTCCACAACACCTGTTTCAGATCCCATGACAACATATCCATTTTTAGTGATGCAATATCGAGCTGGCCTCAGTCCATTCCTGTCTAGTGTTGCGCCTACATTCTTTCCATCAGTAAATACTATTAATGCTGGTCCATCCCATGGCTCCTGTGTCCCTGCAGCATATTCATAGAAAGCAGTTATTTCAGGCTTATTTCTTAATTCAGGTTGGTCTCTAAAAGCTTCAGGTATAAGTGTTAATAAGCTATCAGTTATTGGTCGTCCACTTCGAACTAATAGTTCAAGTGTTAAATCAAGATTAGCTGAATCACTGAAAACATTATTTACAATTGGTTTTAGATCATTCGCATTGTCTTTCCATATGGAACTAATATCTGTTTCTGTTGCTTTTGCCCAATTGATATTGCCTAGTAATGTGTTTATTTCTCCGTTATGACCTAAAAGTCTCATAGGTTGAGCTAATGGCCATTTTGGCAAAGTATTTGTACTAAACCTTCTATGGTAAACCGCATATGAAACTTCGAATCTATCGTCATTTAGATCTATATAAAAAGGAGCCAATATTTCCGATCTAACCATCCCTTTATATACAATTGTTTTATTACTTAAAGAGCATATATAGAGCCCTAATTTATCTTCTTTTAATTCTATATTAGCTCGATTTGAAATCCTTTGCCTTAATCTAAAAAGTAGAGCTTCAAGATTAATTTCTTTATCCTTAACATTAACTATCCACTGTGTAATAAAAGGTTCATTTTCTCTTGCAAGTTTACCTAATACTTCTTCGTTAACAGGAACATCTCTCCATCCTTTAGAGATCAACCCTAAAGATGAAGCTTCCTGTTCACATATCTTCCGAGCTATTTCTCTATTCTCTAAATCTTTAGGCATAAAAATCATACCTATCCCTGACGATTGGGGTTCGCATTGTTTAGCTATATCCCAAACTTGCCTTAAATATGACCATGGAATTTCACATAAAATACCGGCACCATCACCTGAGTCGCTATCTCCTCCGCAACCACCTCTGTGCTCCATACAGCTGAGGCCACGTAATGCCTGTGATAAAACCCAATGATTTTGGTTACCTTCAACGTGAGCTATGAAGCCTACTCCACAAGAATCTTTCTCCCCCGAAAAGGCATCTGGATAGGTGCTATCGCAGTAAGGCCAATTTGATCTTGAGATTCGTGGATGCATGTTTTTTAACTTACTATTTTTTCTTTTCTTACAAAAGTGCTATTGGCAAGCTTTGAAATAGATGATTAGATTGATTTGATAGTTCTAAGAGTTACATCTTAAACATTTTTGTCGACCATTAAGTTTTTTATTCAATACTTTCTTGAAAATATTTGTACTTATGCTTAAACCTGAATAAAAAGAAATATTATATTGAAAAAAAAAACGAATTTGGGAGGTTGACCAAGTAATCTGGGGAATTGTTGAATCTGGTCGAACCTAGACCAAAGATTAAATTAATGCCAACCATTCAACAGTTGATAAGAACAGAGCGAAAGACTCTAAAAACGAAGACAAAATCTCCTGCTTTGCGAGGTTGCCCGGAAAGGAGAGGGGTATGTACAAGGGTTTACACTTCAACTCCTAAAAAACCTAACTCGGCTCTAAGAAAAGTAGCTCGTGTCAGATTAACCTCAGGTTTTGAAGTTACTGCTTACATTGGTGGTATAGGCCACAACCTTCAAGAACACTCTGTTGTTTTGCTGAGAGGTGGAAGAGTTAAAGATCTTCCAGGAGTTAGATATCACATAGTTAGAGGAACCCTTGATACCGCTGGTGTTAAAGACCGTAGACAGTCAAGATCAAAATATGGAGCTAAATCTCCTAAAGAATAAAAAAATCATTTTGATTTATTGAATTTTCCCTTTATACAAATTTAATTTCATGTCAAGAAGAAACGCAGCAGAAAAAAGACCTGTTCTCCCTGATCCTCAATTCAATAATCGTTTGGCAAGTATGATGGTTCATCGATTGATGAAACATGGGAAGAAATCAACAGCTCAAAAAATTCTTTCTGATGCATTTGGTTTGATTAACGAAAGAACTGGTTCAGATCCGATTGAATTATTTGAAACAGCAGTAAAAAATGTCACGCCTCTTGTTGAAGTTAGAGCAAGAAGGGTAGGTGGAGCTACATATCAGGTTCCAATGGAGGTTCGTCAAGAAAGAGGAATTGCGATGGCGCTTAGATGGTTAGTGAATTTCTCTAGATCAAGAAATGGTAGAAGCATGGCTCAAAAACTTGCTGGGGAGCTGATGGATGCAGCTAATGAGGCTGGAAATGCAGTGAGAAAAAGGGAAGAGACCCACAAGATGGCCGAAGCAAATAAGGCTTTTGCTCACTATCGCTATTGATTTTAGTCAAATTTTTCTATTTAAATCCACAAAATATTTCTTTTTTAGCATGCTGAGTTGTAGAGTCCATGCGCATTTTAAAGCCCTTTAGTCGGAGTATTTTCTGTGGCACGCGCCTTTCCTCTGGAACGAATAAGAAATATCGGAATTGCTGCACATATTGATGCTGGTAAAACGACCTGTACTGAAAGAATTCTTTTCTATTCAGGTGTGGTTCATAAAATGGGAGAGGTGCACGATGGTGCAGCCGTAACCGATTGGATGGCCCAAGAGAGAGAAAGAGGTATAACCATTACAGCTGCGGCGATCTCAACCACATGGGACGAACACCGTATCAACATTATCGATACCCCTGGCCACGTTGACTTCACTATTGAAGTTGAACGCTCAATGAGGGTTCTTGATGGTGTTATTGCAGTTTTTTGCGCTGTTGGCGGAGTTCAACCTCAATCTGAAACGGTTTGGCGTCAGGCAGATAGGTATTCAGTACCAAGAATGGTATTTGTCAATAAAATGGATAGAACTGGTGCAGATTTTCTTAAGGTTCATGGTCAAATTAAAGATAGATTAAAAGCTAATGCGGTTCCAATTCAGTTGCCAATAGGTGCTGAAAATGATTTAAAGGGGATCATTGATCTTGTAGAAAATAAAGCATATATTTATAAAGATGATCTTGGAAAAGATATTGAGCAGACTGATGTTCCAGCAGAAATGGTTGATTTAGTATCTGACTGGCGATCAAAATTAATGGAGTCCATAGCTGAAACTGAGGAGGAATTGCTTGATGCGTTTCTAGAAAATGGTGAGTTAACAATAGAACAACTCAAATCTGGCATTAGGGAAGGAGTCCTTAAACATGGTTTGGTTCCAATGTTATGTGGTTCAGCTTTTAAAAATAAAGGAGTTCAGTTATTGCTTGATGCAGTAGTTAATTATCTTCCTGCTCCTGTTGATGTACCACCTATTCAGGGTTTGCTTCCTAATGGAAAAGAAGCTGTGAGACCGTCAGATGATAGCGCTCCATTTAGCGCGCTTGCATTCAAGGTAATGGCTGATCCATATGGAAAATTGACTTTTGTTCGAATGTATTCAGGTGTTCTCGAGAAAGGGAGTTATGTTCTCAACTCAACTAAGGATGCAAAAGAGAGAATATCTAGATTGATAATTTTGAAAGCTGATGATCGTGAGGAAGTTGATGAATTAAGAGCTGGGGATCTAGGAGCTGTACTAGGGCTTAAAAATACAACAACGGGAGATACTTTATGCGCTTCCGAAGAGGCAATTGTTCTTGAAACCCTTTATATCCCTGAACCAGTTATTTCAGTTGCGGTAGAGCCTAAGACTAAAAGTGATATGGAAAAGTTAGGGAAAGCACTTACATCTCTTTCTGAGGAAGATCCAACATTCAGAGTCAGTACTGATCAAGAGACAAATCAAACTGTAATTGCGGGTATGGGTGAACTTCACCTAGAGATTTTGGTTGATCGTATGTTGAGGGAATTTAAGGTAGAGGCAAATATAGGAGCACCTCAAGTTTCTTATAGAGAAACTATTAGAGCCAGCTCTTCAGGTGAAGGGAAATTTGCAAGACAAACAGGCGGTAAAGGTCAATATGGTCATGTTGTTATTGAAGTTGAGCCAGGTGAACCAGGGACTGGTTTTGAGTTTGTCAATAAGATTGTGGGTGGATCTGTTCCAAAAGAATATATAAAACCTGCTGAATCAGGAATGAAAGAAACTTGTGAGTCTGGTGTAATTGCTGGCTATCCTTTAATTGATGTAAAAGTTACATTGGTTGATGGCTCTTATCATGATGTTGACTCATCAGAGATGGCTTTCAAGATTGCCGGCTCAATGGCTTTCAAAGATGGAATCAAGAAGTGCAATCCTGTCCTTCTAGAACCTATGATGAAAGTTGAGGTAGAAGTGCCTGAGGACTTCCTAGGCTCTATAATTGGAGATCTGTCCTCTAGACGAGGTCAGGTTGAAGGTCAATCCATCGAAGATGGACAATCCAAAGTTCAGGCAAAAGTGCCATTAGCCGAAATGTTTGGCTATGCCACTCAACTCCGATCAATGACTCAAGGTCGGGGTATTTTCTCAATGGAGTTCAGTACCTACGAGGAAGTTCCTCGTAATGTTGCTGAAGCAATTATCTCCAAGAATCAGGGCAATTCCTGATCTCTAAAATTTACTAACCAACCCCCGATTCTTTAAAAAAATGGCTCGCGAGAAGTTTGAGAGGAACAAACCTCACGTCAACATAGGTACTATTGGCCACGTTGACCATGGCAAAACAACCCTTACTGCAGCAATCACAAAGGTTTTAGCCAAAAAAGGTCAAGCCGAAGCCCAAGATTACGCGGAAATTGATGGAGCTCCAGAAGAGCGTGAGCGCGGTATCACAATTAATACTGCTCACGTTGAATATGAGACTGATGGTCGTCATTATGCCCATGTTGATTGCCCAGGCCATGCTGATTATGTAAAAAACATGATCACAGGTGCTGCTCAGATGGATGGTGCAATTCTTGTAGTAGCAGCGACAGATGGAGCAATGGCCCAAACAAAAGAACATATCCTTTTGGCCAAGCAGGTTGGTGTACCTGCATTGGTTGTTGCACTAAACAAATGTGACATGGTTGATGATGAAGAAATGATAGAACTTGTAGAAATGGAGATTCGTGAACTTCTTACAAGTTATGACTTCCCTGGCGATGATATCCCTGTTGTGCAAGTTTCAGGCTTGAAAGCTATTGAAGGAGAATCAGATTGGGAGACAAAAATAGATGAATTGATGACTGCTGTAGATTCTTCAATTCCAGAACCAGAACGTGAAATTGATAAGCCTTTCTTGATGGCTGTTGAAGACGTTTTCTCAATTACTGGACGTGGAACAGTTGCTACTGGAAGAATTGAAAGAGGAAAAGTAACAGTTGGGGAGGAGGTTGAAATTGTAGGAATCAGAGATACGAGAGTTACAACTGTTACTGGAGTAGAGATGTTTAGAAAGCTTCTCGATGAGGGTATGGCTGGAGATAATGTCGGACTTCTCTTGAGAGGTATTCAAAAAGAGGATATTGAAAGAGGGATGGTACTTGTTAAAAAAGGATCAATTACTCCCCACACTAAATTTGAAGGTGAGGTGTACGTATTGAAAAAAGAAGAGGGTGGACGTCACACGCCTTTCTTTGCCGGATATCGTCCTCAGTTTTACATTCGTACTACTGATGTAACAGGTCAAATTACAGCTTTCACATCTGATGATGGAAGTAATGTTGAAATGGTAATGCCTGGTGACAGAATAAAAATGACAGGTGAATTAATAGCTCCTGTTGCTATTGAGCAAGGAATGAGATTCGCAATTCGCGAAGGTGGTCGTACTATTGGAGCTGGAGTGGTTTCAAAAATTATTGAGTAATTGATTTGATTTAGAGGATTACTTGTAATTTATTCAGGTCATCCTCTAAGTTAAATAAACCCATGAACTAATTAGTTCATGCTCAAAAGAACCTCGAAAATCTAATTAGCTTTTGGTAATCCAATTATGTCAACTGCAATTGCACAGCAAAAAATACGAATACGCCTAAAGGCTTTTGATAGAAGAATGCTCGATTTATCTTGCGATAAAATAATTGAGACTGCAGACACAACAGCTGCTTCAGCTATAGGACCTATCCCTCTGCCCACTAAAAGAAAGATTTATTGTGTTCTTCGTTCTCCTCATGTTGATAAGGATTCAAGAGAGCATTTTGAAACAAGAACACATCGACGAATTATTGATATTTACAGCCCTTCTGCAAAGACTATAGATGCCCTAATGAAGCTGGATCTTCCTAGTGGAGTTGATATAGAAGTTAAGCTCTAGATCTTTTTCTCTCAAACCAGAGATTGATTATCTAGGATATGTTTAATTAGGAATACCCATTTGAGCGAACTTTCAGTTAGGGAGCTACCACTTTTCCCATTGCCTGAGGTTGTGCTTTTTCCTCAGGAGTACTTGCCACTACATATTTTTGAGACTCGTTACAGAGTGATGCTTCAATCTGCCCTGAAGTCGGATAGCCGTTTTGGAGTTGTTAGATGGGATCCAATTGCAAAAAAAATGGCTGATGTTGGTTGTTGTGCTGAGATCATTAAGCATCAAACTTCACCAGATGGTAGAAGTAATATTGTTACTATTGGACAACAAAGATTTCGAATCCTAGAAATTATTAGTGAATCGCCTTTTATTAACGCCTTGGTTAGTTGGGTTGACGATGAACAAATTTCAGATCAAACCAAACTATTGGAATTAAAGGATTCAGTAGCTATTGCCCTGAAGGATGTAGTTTCACTGACTTCAAAATTAACTGAATCTGATAAGGAACTTCCTGGTTCTTTACCTGATATGCCTAGAGAGTTGTCTTTTTGGATAGCTGCTCATCTTGGAGGCCCAGTAGCAAGTGAGCAGCAGAATTTATTAGAGTTAACTAATACTTTTCACCGATTGGAAAGAGAATATGAACTTCTTGATCAAACAAGAAAACAACTAGCTGCAAGAACTGCTTTAAAAGATACATTCTCAAATGCTGATCAAGCTAATAATTAATTATGCAATGGATATTAATTTTTATATTTAGTGCTTTTTTTCTTTTCACTTTAACTACTCAGTGGCTGCGGAAAAGTCGTAAGTATGAGTCTGTTAATAGCGTTGCTTGCTCATATGATGAATGGACTAATGACCGTTTATTAGAAAATCTCTGGGGAGAACATATTCATCTAGGCTTTTACGAAAAACCAAGAATAAAAAAAGACTTTAGGAAAGCTAAGATTGATTTTGTGCATGAATTAGTTCGTTGGAGTGGTTTAAACAAATTACCGAAAGGCTCAAGAGTGTTAGACGTAGGATGTGGAATAGGCGGAAGTTCAAGAATATTATCTGATTATTATGGATTTGATGTGATTGGTATTTCCATCAGTCAAGAACAAATTAAAAGAGCGAATGAACTAACAGCTAATAATGATTTTTGTCGTTTTGAGTTAATGAATGCCCTTGACTTAAAGTTTGAAAAAGGTAGCTTTGATGGGGTTTGGAGCGTTGAAGCTGGGCCTCATATCTTTGATAAACAAACGTTTGCAGATGAAATGCTGAGAGTCCTTAGACCAGGTGGCGTTTTGGTAGTTGCAGACTGGAATCAAAGAGATACATCAAAGTATCCCTTGAATTTATTAGAAAAATTTATTATGAATCAATTATTAATTCAATGGACCCATCCTGAATTTTCAAGTATTGAAGGATTTAAAAACAACTTATTAAATAGTCCTTATTGTGGAAGTTCTGTAGAGTCTTCAGATTGGACACAATATACAATTCAATCTTGGAATGAATCCATATATGAAGGGTTTAGAAGACCTTCTTCTATTATGAAATTAGGCCTCAGATCTCTCCTAAAGGCATTTAGAGAAATACCAACTATACTAATGATGAGATGGTCTTTTTCAAGAGGATTGATGAAGTTCGGAGTATTTAAATCTAGAGGATAAATTATTCAGTTTCTGATCCGAAATAACATCCAAGATTAATTATTTGATTGCACAGTGGTGATAATTCCTCATTAATATTTTCAAAGTCTTTTTTATTATTATTATTATTCAAATCAAGATCTATGAAAAAAACATATTCGCCTAGTTCTCTTTTAGAAGGACGAGATTCAATTCTACTCATATTTAGTCCAAGGTTTGCAATGCAATTCAATGCTTTTAGTAATGCACCTGGACTATTTGACTTGAGAGAAAAAGCTACACTTGCTTTATTTCCATCTACTTTAATATTGTTTTTACTAAGAAGAACGAATCTAGTGCAATTTCCTTCGATATCATTAATAGGATAAGCCAGAATATTTAGTTCTTCACTTGCATCTTTTGACCCTATCGCTGCTCTGAATGAGCTACCTTTTACCATCCTTATTGCTTCCGCAGTTGAATTGGTTGGTAAATGAACTGCATTTGGAATATTGTCGTTTAACCACTGACTGCATTGAGCTATTGCCTGAGGATGGGAAAGGACCTCTGAAATAGTGGATATTGAGCCGCTGCTCATTAATGAGTGTTTGATAGGAAGTACTAGGGCTCTATGGATAAATAGATTTTTGTGCCTCCATAGGGCATCTAATGTTGTGGTAACTCCACCTTCTACTGAATTTTCAATTGGTACTACGGCTGCTTCACAAAGATTGTTTGCAAGATTATCTACCACAGACCTTAAACCTATGCATGGTGAGAAATCTGGAGAGTCAAGCTTTTCTAGGGCTGCTAAAGCTTTTGCAGCCTTCTCAGCGTATGTTCCTTTAGGCCCTAAGTAGGCCACTCGAGTTGACATTAGATAGAAAAAAGGGGGTAAATGCCGATAAGATCAGGCTGAGCAAGTTTTTGATAATGCCTCTTGCCTTTACAGCACGACAAAAAATTGATCTAGTTGTTCAAGATAATAAGGAGCAACTACCTGATTATCTCCTACAACAGGAAAGAGTTGTTGGAGCAATGCTTGATCCTAAAAAATTGACTCCTTTGGAGCCAGGCAGATTTAAGTACGAAGTCACGAGTTTTAAGGTTTTTCAACTTCAAATAAATCCAGTCGTATCAATAGGTGTGGAAAATACTGATGGGAAAATCAGAATGTATGTCACCGAAAGCCAGTTGGATGGTTTGGGATTAGTTGATGATTTTGATTTGACCTTAGATGCAATTTTGGAGGCAAAACCATCAGGTCTTGAAGGCGAAGCGCTTTTGGGAGTAACAGTTAGTCAGCCTTCGCTATTGAGATTAATTCCTCCCAAAGTGCTCGAATCAACTGGGCAATCAATATTAAATGGAATTTTGTTAGGAATTAAGGCAAGGGTTGAGAAGCAGCTAATTGTTGATTTCAATAATTGGTGTAAAGATAATTAGTTAAAAAATTCATTTCAATCTATTTTCAATTTGGAGAGGAAGCTTTTTCGGTGGAGTTTTGTTGGTCCTGCTTTGAGTAAGTTCATTCTATGCATCTCAGTTCCATAACCTTTGTTTTTTTCCAGCCCATAATGACAGTATTTGCGAGCTAGTCGTTTAATTAATTCATCTCTGGTTTCTTTTGCTAGAACACTTGCAGCAGCAATTGAGGCGAAATGACTTTCACCTCGAACCTGAGTTTTTTGTTTTCCTGGCCATAAGCGAATGGGTAATATTCCGTCTACAAGAATTAAGTCTGGTGGAGATGGGAATTTTTCTAATGCTCTTAGCATCGCTTTTTCAGTAGCTTCTCGGATGCCGATACTATCAATTTCTCTTGCTGAAGCCTGACCTATTCCCCATGCTATTGAGTGTTTTTTAATTAAAGGAACTAAGCTATTTCTTTTTCGGGGAGTTAATTTTTTACTATCTTTCAAGCCTTTACTTAAAAGACTTATTTCGTTCGCTTTGCTTAAAATTACAGCTGCAGCAAAAACAGGGCCAAATAAACAACCTTTTCCTACTTCATCAACTCCTGCAATCAGAAATTGCTTAGCCTCCATCTTTAAGAAGAAGCGGAAGACCTTCTCCTTTTTCGTCTTGGATCCTCATTCATTTCTTGTACTTCGGTGGGAAATAATTCATTTTTTTCCTCATCTAAATCTATATTGTTATTCTCTACTTCAAAATTCTCTTTTGCTTCTGTATTTGTTGATTTTTGCTCAATAGGTTTGTTGTTTTTAAGACGAATTATTTCTTTATGGTTTTTTTTATTTTTGGAATTAGAATTAATCATTGAATTTTGTTGAGTTTCTTCAACTATTTCATTCTTTTTATCTTCACTTGCCTCCACTCCAGGCCTAATTATTTTGACCGTATAGTTTTCAGAAAGTGGAGGTTCCTCTAATAGGAGAATAGGATCCAATCCCATTGAGCTATATACCATCTCTTCGTTCTCATTCATATTTATATTTATTATTCTATTTTCTTGCTTTTTATTATTATTCTCTTTGGCAGTATCTTCTCTAGTTGTTTCAGCTGATATAGATTTTGAATTGTCTATTAATGATTTATTCTCTTCATTAACTATGCTTGTTTCTATATCTTTTGTTTTATTGATACGCTTATTTTTTTTATTCTCTTGCAATGATTGTATCTCTTCGCCTGAGATTAAAGTTGAATTGATTACACCAGCTTCAGATGAAGTAGTTGGATTTATATCTTGAATAGTAATATTTTGAAGATTACCTTGCCCTTGGAAATTAGGAGAAGCTTTCCCAAATAATTCATATATATTTTGTCCTTGTCTTTTTCTTGTTAGCTCAACAAGTCCAAGTTCTGTAAGTGAGGCAATTTGTGGCCGAGCTGAATCTCCATTGATAGCAGATGTGAAATGTTCTAATAATTGAAGTTGGTCTCTTCTTGTATCCATATCAATAAAATCAATAATAATAACCCCGCCAATATTCCTTAATTTTAATTGCCTTGCTATCTCAATAGCTGCTTCACAATTAGTCCATAAAACTGTTTCTCTGGAATTTGCAGATCTTGTGAATGAACCTGAGTTAACATCAATAACTGTCAATGCTTCTGTTGGCTCTATTATTATATATCCACCAGAAGGTAAATCTACTCTAGGCTTTAATGCATCATTAATTGCAGAAATGACTCTATATTTCTCCAATATGTTTTGCGAATCACTATGTAACTCTATTGCTAATTCCTTGCTACTTTTGCCAAGGAAACTTTTAACGCGACCAATTGCTTCAGCATTGTCTACAATAATTTGATTAACATTTTGACCGACATTGTCTCTAAGAATTCTATTAATAAAGTCTTCATCTCTATTTAATAGAATTGGAGGGGTACAACTTTCAGATGCTTGTTGAATCAACTCCCATTGTTTAAGAAGATTTTCAAGATCATCAATTAAAAATTCTTCAGCAATATCTTCTGCTTCTGTCCTTATTAAAAGCCCTGTACTTGGTGGCTTAACTAGCACTCCTAATGCTCTAAGACGATTTCTCTCACTTTCAGTGCCTATTCTTCTAGAGATATTTACACCTTGTCCATAAGGCTGGAGTACAAGATATCTTCCAGGAAGAGCAATATTTCCAGTTAATCTAGGTCCTTTTGATCCAGTAGGTTCTTTCATTACTTGAACCAAAACCTTTTGCTTTGGTTCAAGTAACTCTGTTATTCCTGCGGGTCCTTTTTTTAATCTAAGTGGGCCTAAATCATTGACATGAATAAAACCATTTTTTTCACTTTCTCCAATATTGATAAAAGCAGCATCTATTCCTGGTAGAACATTTTCAACTGTTCCTAAGAAAATATCTCCGATTTGGTAGCTACCTTGAGCAACTATTAATTCATCTATTCTCTCATCAGTGAGCAGAGCGGCAATTCGCAAATGCTCAGCAATAACAATTTGCTGGGGCATATACAATGTTGAGCTTTTTTAAAGCTGTTAAAAAATTGATTAGCAGAAAAACTGCAAATAGAACTATTAATTATTAACGCCAAACTAACTTAAAGAGATTTTGAATACTGTTCGGAATAGGAATTAAATATAATCCGGTTGATATCGTTGGATTTGCCAACGTTTAATCTAGGTGTCTCTTTAGGGAAGACTGACGTTAACTAAGAAAATATGGGGCTTAACCCATTTCCTTAGTTCTATATTTATATTAACACAAGATCATTATGAGTTATTTGATTTGGGTTCGAGTACTTATTAAAAAATTAGTTCTTAATTACGTAATCAGCCATGTTTGAAGATTTGAAGGAGTTTAAGGGCTTATCCTTGAAATAAATCATGGCGATTTTCAAGTGGTACAAGTTAATGCTGATTACCTGAAATTAAAAGCAGGCTATCTTTTTCCAGAGATTGCTAGAAGAATTAAAGACTTTAGCTCTGAGAATCCAAATGCTAATTTGATTCGCTTAGGAATCGGTGATGTTACTGAACCCCTCCCTTTGGCTTGTCGACAAGCCATGAAAGCGGCTATTGAAGAGATGGGTACAGAAAAGGGCTTTAAGGGCTATGGCCCAGAGCAGGGGTATAAATGGCTTCGCGAGTGCATTGCTAAAAATGATTATTTATCTCGTGGCTGTGAGATTTCTGCAGAAGAAATCTTTGTCTCAGATGGATCAAAATGCGATAGCAGTAATATATTAGATATTCTTGGTAAAAATAATAAAATAGCTGTAACTGATCCTGTTTATCCTGTATATGTTGATACTAATGTGATGACAGGCAGGACAGGAGAAGTTAACTCAGCCGGAGAATATAAAGGTTTAGGTTATATCCCCATTAATTCTGAGAATGGATTTGAGGCAGCAATACCAAAAGAAAAATTTGATTTGATTTATCTTTGTTTTCCTAATAACCCAACTGGGGCAGTAGCAACTAGAGAACAATTAGTTTCTTGGGTTAAGTATGCAAAAGAAAATAATGCTTTGATTCTTTTTGATGCTGCTTATGAGGCTTTCATTAAAGATGATTCAATCCCTCATTCGATTTTTGAAATTGAGGGATCTAAAGATTGTGCAATTGAGTTTCGCTCTTTTTCAAAAAATGCAGGCTTCACCGGAACAAGATGTGCTTTTACAGTTATTCCAAAGTCTCTAAAAGGTAAAGCAGGCTCAGAAGAAGTTGATTTGTGGTCCTTATGGAATCGTCGACAAAGCACTAAATTCAATGGTGTAAGCTATATCGTCCAGAAGGGAGCTGAAGCTGTTTACTCTAAAGAGGGACAAATACAAATCAAAAAATTAGTAAGCTTTTATATGGATAATGCTCAAATAATTAAAGAAAATTTGACTGCTGCAGGATTTGAAGTTTTTGGCGCGATCAATGCCCCTTATGCATGGATAAAAACACCGAAAAACTTGAGCTCATGGGATTTCTTTGATTTCTTGCTTCAAAATGCAAATGTCGTTGGTACTCCGGGGAGTGGTTTTGGGGCTGCTGGAGAGGGTTATTTTCGATTATCAGCCTTCAATAGTAGAGAAAATGTCGAACAAGCTATGCAAAGGATAGTCAAACTTTAATGCGTAATCTCATGTTAAGTTCCTTCTTAAAGAGTGCTATTGATCTTCGCAGTTTAATTATGGTTGATTCTGCAAATCAAACTGACGGAGACACGGCTGTTATTGATAGGGAAGTTCAGCGAGTCAGAAAATTATCTCCCAAATATAAGGTTTTACTTCATAATGACCCAGTTAATACAATGGATTATGTGGTCGACACTTTAAGGCAGGTGGTTCCACAATTAAGTGAACAGGACGCTTTGAATATTATGTTAGAAACGCATAATAATGGCGTCGGACTTGTTATTACTTGTGACTTAGAACCTGCTGAATTTTACTCTGAATCTTTAAAGGCAAAAGGTCTTACAAGTACAATAGAATTAGAAAGCTGAAATTATCAATTAACAGCTTTTGGAATAGATGGTTGCATCAAAAGATGCAATGGCTTCCAACATTTACTCTTTTTTTATTTTTATATCCTGCTGGATGGCTTATTAGTCATTTTTTTTACTTATTTAATCGTGAAATTAGTTCCAACGATTTAAGTATTATAGGTACCATAATAACATTCATAATTTTTTTATTTATCCTACCTAGTTGGGGAAGTGCAAGATGGAAAACTAATAATCTATGGGTGTCAATAGGATTAGACTTTAAAAATAAATTTACAGCATTAAAGATATTTTTCCGGGGATTTATATTTGCATTTTTTCTTCTATTTATTCTGGTTCTGTTTCTTTTCTTATGCGGTTGGGTTGATAGATTTGACAATATTAAATTTATTGAATTATTCAACGCCATATTATTGATAGTGAGCATTGTTTTTGCTGAAGAGATAGTTTTTCGAGGATGGTTAATGGAGGAAATGGTCCTTTTATTTGGTTTGAGAAGAGGAATAATTATTCAATCTACAATTTTTAGTCTTGCCCATTATAGATCTGATATAGGTTTGTTGGCTTTAATTCCTTTCTTCACTGGTTTATTCCTTTTTGGATTAATTCTAACTTTAAGACGAACTATTGACGGAGGATCGTTATGGGGCTGTATAGGTTTGCATGGGGGATTGGTTGGTATTTGGTATCTTATTGACTCAGGAATGATTTCTTTTTCAATTGATACTCCTTATTTTTTATTAGGCCCAAGCAAAAATATGATAAATCCAATTGGTAGCGTTATTGGGATACCAATTTTATTAATTACGATATTTTTTCAACGAAGGATTTTTTCAAGAACGGGACGATTCTTAACCTCCACAGTTAATGCTTCGTTTAAAGATGAAACTCCATAATCTCTTTCTAATAACTTCATCACTGTTCTACCGAAATCATTTGGATTGGTATCAAAGGCTTCTAAACAAATCCTTCCAAATTCTTTTCCCATCGGCTCTGGATTCCAGAGTAATTTTCTAGCGGTCCAAGGCATTAAACTCATAGGGTTATAACCTTGTTTTAATAAACCTTTTTTTAGTCCATATTCTTCTAATAAAGTATGAGGTTGAAGGCCTATAAAAAATATGGATGGTTCAACAATATCAGCTCCAAAAATCTTTTCTAGTGCTCTATGGTAAGCAACTGTTTGTCTTATGGTTTCCGGACGTTCATCAATAACATTGAATGAGTAATTAACTGAAACCTGTTCTTTAAAGCCTGCTTTCGCTAAAAGTTCACAATTTCTCAGAACTGTTTTTAAGTTGTATCCCATTTTCATTTTTCTAACAAGTTCTTGGGATCCAGAAGTTATTCCAATTTCAAAATAGCTCATACCTGTTCTAACCATTAATTCAGCTAATTCTTCATCTAAATTGTCAGCCCGTATATATGCAGCCCAATGAATATCGTGCAAACCTTCATCATAGATAGCTTGAAGAATATCTTTGGCATTTTGAATGTGTCCTCTAGATGGGATGAATTGGGCATCTGTAAACCAAAAGCCACGAACACCAAGATTGTAAAGTTCTTTAATTTCTTTAATAACCTCGCTTACAGGATTAATTCTTACTTTTTTACCTTCTATAACAGTATAAATACAATAACAACAGTTATGAGGACAACCCCTCTTAGTTTGGACTCCAATGTAAAAGTCACCACCATCTAAATACCATTTGAATTCAGGCCAAATAGATTGAATATAGTCATAATTGCATGCAGTTTTGATTATATTGTTTGGTTTCTCATGAATCAGTTTTTCTCTAGGAGACTCACCAACTACAAAACACCTTTCATCCTTAATCGATTCATTTCTTATTAACTTTTCAATTAAAAGTTCTCCTTCTCCTAATGAGATAATGGTACCTTTAGGTAATGATTTTTTTAATTGATTATAAAAAACACTTACAGCACCTCCACCTAGTATTAAATTAGCATTTGGATTGTATTTCTTTGCACATTTTAATCCCTTTCTAATTAATCTTTGGTTTCTCCATATTTCTCCATAATGACTTTTTAATAATTGAAAACCACCTAAAGCACCTCTAATTTTTTTTAGAGGATTTCGAGCATAAAAAACTTCAAATGAATTTTGTAATGGATTTCCACCTCTTCCATCTACAGGCGCATAGATTTGTATATCTCTCCAAGAAAAAACGAGTAATGTTGGTTTGAAATTTTTTATACTATTAATTAGTATTCTTTCGACATCTAAAATTGGCAAGGAAGCTAAATCTACAATTAATTGTTGAATTTTTGGAAAACATTTATGAACATGATCAGCTAAATAAATTGGTCCAATTGGAAAAATAGGATTACAAGGCAGTCTGACATACAAGATCTTAACCTCTGATTTAGGTCCAAGAAGTTTTAATTCAGAAGTCAAATTTGCTTTCATCAGGAAATCTATTGATGAAAAATAATCATTTAGAAATAAACACTAACAATTTGTTGACCTTTTTGATTGAAAATAAGATTAATAATTAATAGGAAGAGAATTCAATTCCATTCCAAATTTACTCAAAAGTTAGTTGTAGACGAGATTTTCATATTTTTTACAAGCATTAAGATCATCATTTAATTGCTAGGCAAAGTTTTTTTATGCTTTTTTAAATTGATTTTGATCAATTGGTTTAAAAAACAAAAAATAGATCAGACTAACGATATAGATTTAATGCTTGGATTATGAATCCTCCAATGACTTTGATCATATACATTCTTAGTGGAGCTTCTTTAGGAAGTTTGATGTTACTAAGCGGCATTCCTGCGGCTCCTCTTCTTGGCTCGATCTTGGCGGCAGGATTTCTAAGCATAAGTGGTCAATTTGAACCTGCCCAATGGCCGCTGGGTACCAAAACTGTTCTTGGAATTGGTGTGGGGACCGTTATTGGTACCGGTATTAATAAAGACACTCTTACAGAGTTACAGTCTCTTTGGAAGCCAGCTATCTTAATTACTTTTACACTAATTTTGACAGGTCTAGTTGTTGGATTTCTAGTTGTTCGTTTATTTGGAATTGATCCTTTAATAGCTTTGTTAGGTTCTGCCCCTGGAGGAACTCTAGGTATGAGCTTGGTTGGAGCAGAGCTTGGAGTTGGTGCTGCGGTGGCGGCAATTCATGCATTTAGATTAATAGCGGTTTTATTGATCACTCCAGCTGTCGTTAAGTATCTGACTCCTGTTTTCAATTCTAATTAGAAATAAAAAAATTAAAAATAATTATCTATTTTATAAAATTTTCCAAATAGGGTTTTCGGGTATTATGGGCCCTTTATATTTATCTAAGGGCTCAGTAGTGCATATACGCCAATCGGGTACACGACACTGAACATATCCTGGATTTTGAATAAGTACGCCTGGATTAGCATCTTTTTTGTAAGTAAAGCCACCTTTCCATGATCCTCCTTCTTTGAGTGAACCTTTAAACCAAACCCAACAGTTTTCTCTTTCCATTTGATTTGGCTGAAAACAGTATTGAAATTTTAATTAAATCACATATTAATTTTGTTTATCTTCTTCTGCTTCTGCGTCTTTGTTGCAATTTACGCTTGTATTTTTCTACAGGAGTTTCATGATGACGCAGGCGCTTTAATTCTCCAAAGATGCCTGCTTTGGAAACTTGACGCTTAAAACGGCGAAGTGCAGATTCAATGCCTTCGTTTTCTCCAACAGTTACTTGAGTCAAAAAAATAAAAAAATGTTATTGAATAATTTTACAGGACGATAAAGCAAATTTTTGTTTTGTCCTTTTTGGGAGAAAAAGACCTAGAATAATTCTTGAATTATCCAAATAGCTTTCTTCAAGTTTTGCTCATTAGTCAAATCATTGAGGTTTTCCCCTTTTCGGACCATTCATTATTATTTCTTAGGTCCGTTATCCAATGACCATTTACATCGGGAATCTCTCGTTTGATGCTGAAGTTGAAGATATTGTCGGAGTATTTAGTAGTTATGGTGAAGTCACTAATTGTAAGCTTCCTTTAGAAAGGGAAACAGGAAGGAAAAGAGGTTTCGCTTTTGTTGATATGGGTGACGATAGTCAAGAACAAAAGGCCATTGATGACCTTCAAGATGTTGAATGGATGGGCAGAGCTATCAGGGTCACAAAAGCAAGACCTAAAAACAATTAATTTAGATACAATTCCTTTACAAGACTGATGGAGATAAAAGAGTCTTCACCTAGATTGATTATATTTTTGAATTTTTAATTAATTTTAGATTTCAGTCTATTAGCGATTACAGCATTTTCTCAAATTAATGCTGTAATGATAGGAAGTTCAGAGAGATCCCTTATTAATGGTTTACTCAACAATCCCTTTCTCAACAATCACTTTTGGTGGATTTAATCCTTTGGCCGCAATTGCAGGTTTAGTGATCTTTTTTCAAATCTTTCAAATTTATTACTATGGATTACCTGAGAATGAACCATCAGTTGAGCTTTCTGAATCTGGTTCTTATAAATACCTTCAAAAACAATTTATTGGTGTTCAAGTTGTAACTGCTCTTATTGCTGCCTCAGTTATGCTTGCAGGACCTGATAAAATATTTTTCCCTTTTAAATATTTTTAAGTTCAATATAAATAAAATAGATCTTAGTTCAAAAAAGCAGCTCAATGAGCTGCTTTTTTATGCATTAAAAAATCATTGCAAATTAAGATAAAATTATAAATAGGAGTAAAATATCTAACCTTTTCGGTTTGATGGTGCATTTGGAAATCATCACTTTGTTCATTATGAACATCAATTGATGGATTTCATGTTTTAAATAAATTATCTAATTAAGTTATTATGAAATCAAATCAAAATATTAATAATAATTCTCAAAATATAGTTGATAAAAACCAAAAGGTATTTCTAGGTGAAGATATTCAAAACCTTAATTACTTATACCCCAATGGTCATAGAATAACTTATCAAATGAGATGGTTCAAAGGGAGTAGGTATACAGGTTTTGAATCTGATCTCGCTGCATAAAGAATTCAACATTATTTTTGATAAATAAAAATGAAATGAGAAAATCTAAAAAAACTAATCAAAGTAATCCTGAACCATATGAAGATATGCTTAGATTACAGAAACTTGACCCCTATGAATCACAAATCAAATCAAATTCTAAAACCAAATAAGAAATGAATTGATTAGCTTAATAATAAAAAGCCT